>NZ_JAWOTL010000024.1:0-51764 GCF_033338835.1 Vibrio sp. Vb0888 | reverse complement strand
GTCTACGTTTCGCGATCCGTGAAGGTGGCCGTACAGTAGGTGCTGGTGTTGTTGCTAAGATCTTCGACTAATTCATAACGAATTAAACGAAATCTTGCACTGTTCTTCTTTTTGAAGAAAGCGCATCGAAAAGGGAAGCTTAGGCTTCCCTTTTTCATTTCTAGATTACATTTAGTTATAAGTGTTGAAATAAAAGACGTCACTTTTTCGATTTAAAAACAGAGTTTTACCGACTTTGTTTCTTAACGCTTTTACTCACCCCTCTTAACCCTTTGATCTTTTCCTGCAGCGGTAAAATCGTTATAACCAAATATTCTGAGCGGACAACATAATGAGACTGGTAACAAGAACTATTCTTGTTTATATTGTTTGTCACAGATTAGTTTTATAGGTTTTTTGAGTATGTACGTTTGTCTTTGCCATGGTGTCTCCGACAAAAAAATTAGGAAGTTGGCGATAGATGAAGGCGTAACAGATATTAAAGGAATCAAAAAGTGCACGGCATTGGGCAGCCAATGTGGTAAGTGCATCAGACAGGCCAAGGAAATTTTAGCGGAAACTAGTTACACGGAATTTAAACAAGCCAGCTAATTGCTGTAAGTATGCAGTAATTATTTGCCTTACATTTTGACACCTTCTCATTTGCTTCTACATTTAAATGAAGCCAAAGAGGAGGGTTTTGTCATGAAAGGCGATCCAATCATCATTCAACATCTCAATAAAGTGCTCGGTAACGAGCTCGTCGCTATTAATCAGTATTTTCTTCACGCCCGAATGTATAAAGACTGGGGCTTAAAGCACCTAGCAGACAAGGAATATCACGAATCTATCGATGAGATGAAGCATGCCGATCATCTAATTGAGCGTATTTTGTTCCTTGAAGGCCTACCGAACCTACAAGATTTAGGTAAGTTGATGATTGGTGAAGATACCAAGGAAATGCTCGAGTGTGACTTAAAGCTTGAAATGGCGGCTATTCCAGATTTAAAAGATGCGATTGCCTACGCTGAAGACATTCGAGATTATGTGTCTCGAGATCTCTTCCAAGATATTCTTGAAGATGAAGAAGAACATGTTGATTGGCTAGAGACGCAACTTGGCTTGATTGAAATGTCTGGTATTGAGAATTATCTCCAAGCGCAATACGTGGACGAAGAGTAACGATACTTTCTGAGTTTGCATACTCCAATAATAGTAAGAAGAAAGAGCACCTGACTCGAAAATCAGGTGCTTAACCCCGTTATCTGGTCTAATCTCTTTTATTATCGGCTTTTTAAGGATATTGCTCGCAATCTTGCCTATGAAGTTTGATTTCTATCCGATAGAATTTATGCCCCCTTACCTAAAAATAAAAAAGAGAAACGTCCATGTCTGAAGACAACCACCAAGCAGCCACTCCAGAAGAAGAACATCGCCAAAAAGCATTGGATTACCATGCTTATCCAACTCCAGGAAAGATTGCTGTCGAACTTACAAAGCCTGCGGAAACGGCGGGTGATCTTGCCCTTGCTTACAGCCCTGGTGTTGCAGAGCCAGTGCGTGAAATCGCACAAAACCCGGATAACGTGTACAAGTACACTGCAAAAGGGAACATGGTTGCTGTTATTTCTAACGGTACCGCTATTCTAGGTCTAGGTAACCTAGGTCCACTTGCATCTAAGCCAGTGATGGAAGGTAAAGCGTTACTGTTTAAGCGTTTTGCAGGTCTTGACTCTATTGATATTGAAGTTAAGCACCGCACGATCGATGAATTTGTTGATACTGTTGCGAGCATTGCAGACACTTTTGGCGGTATCAACCTTGAAGATATTAAAGCACCAGACTGTTTTGAGATTGAAAAGCGTCTGATTGAACGTTGTGATGTACCAGTATTCCACGATGATCAACATGGTACTGCTATTGTAACGGCAGCGGGTATGCTGAATGCAATCGAACTTCAAGGTAAGAAACTTGAAGATTCAACAATTGTTTGTCTTGGCGCTGGCGCTGCCGCTGTAGCGTGTATGGAGCTTCTGATCAAATGCGGCGCAATGCGCGAAAAAATCTACATGCTAGATCGCAAAGGTGTGATTCACACTCGTCGTGATGATCTTAATGAATATAAGCAGCTATTTGCGAACAATACAGATAAGCGCACACTAGAAGACGTGATTGAAGGTGCAGATCTGTTCCTAGGTGTATCTGGTCCAAACCTATTGCCAGCGGAAGCGTTGAAGTTGATGGCAGATAAGCCAATCGTATTCGCATGTTCTAACCCGGATCCTGAAATCAAGCCGGAACTTGCTCACGCAGTTCGTGATGACTTGATCATGGGTACTGGCCGTAGTGATTATCCTAACCAAGTTAACAACGTATTGTGTTTCCCATTCATTTTCCGCGGTGCTCTTGATGTGCGTGCAAGTGAAATCAATGATGAAATGAAACTTGCAGCCGTTGAGGCGATTCGTGAGCTAGCAAAAGAGCCTGTACCTGAAGCCGTATTGAAGGCTGCAGGTGTTGATAAGCTAGAGTTTGGTGCGGACTATATTATTCCAAAACCAATGGATTCACGTTTGCTACCACGTGTTGCAAAAGCGGTTGCTCAGGCGGCGGTTAATTCAGGTGTAGCTCGTATCGAGATGCCTGAAAACTACATGGCAGAGTAATATATCTTTCAGATGTGATACACAAAAATGGGACGCTATTGCGTCCCATTTTTTATGTCGTTCATTTGGCTCGAGGCAAGAGTTATTACCTGAAACCTCTTATCAGGCTTTTTTATTCTTCGTCGAATGACTCAAATTCGATGCCCATTTCCGTCATCAGCGCTTTTACTTCTGTTGGAATATCATCAGGACGGTCTTTACGAAGGTCTTCATCTGTCGGAAGTGGCTGACCTGTGTACGCGTGCAAAAATGCCTCGCATAGCAATTCACTATTGGTTGCATGGCGTAAGTTATTGATCTGACGGCGAGTACGCTCATCAGTTAGCACCTTTAAAACTTTTAGCGGGATAGAGACGGTAATTTTTTTTACTTGTTCGCTTTTTTTGCCGTGCTCTGCATATGGGCTAATGTATTCGCCATTCCAGTCAGCCATTGCACACCTTCATTTATGTAATCGGTTAAAAATAATTTAGGTGCTGATTTTAGCTGCATTTACCGCCATAAGCAAAGACATATAGACGTCTAGAAGTGTTGACGTCTCATTTTTTGACGAGTAAAGTGAACATAACAGCAAAGGAAGCGTGTTGATCACTTTATGTTACTCATTAGATATAGCGCATTCCTATTTAGAAGTCATTACCCGTGAAAGGATACACCCATGAGCACTCGCAAACCTGCGACCATTGCAGTACGCACTGGTATTGAATCAGACAGCCAATATCATGCTGTCGTTCCACCTATTTATCTTTCCACTAACTATGGTTTTCCTGCTTTTGGTGAAGTGCCCAAGTATGATTACACACGATCTGGTAATCCAAACCGCGGACTGTTGGAAAGTGCGCTATCTGAACTCGAGTCTGGAAAAGGAGCGGTTGTTACTAACTGCGGTACGTCGGCATTAAATTTATGGGTTTCCGCTTTTCTCGGCCCAGATGATCTCATTATTGCTCCTCACGATTGTTATGGTGGTACCTATCGTCTTTTTAATACCCGAGCTAACAAAGGCGACTTTAAGGTTCAGTTTGTCGATCAATCAGACGAACAGGCTTTAGATGCTGCATTGGCACAAAAACCAAAACTCATTTTGCTAGAAACTCCGTCAAACCCTCTGGTTCGCGTAGTGGATATTGCAGCTACTTGTGAAAAAGCGAAACAAGTCGGCGCGTTAGTTGCGGTGGACAATACCTTTTTGACACCCGTGTACCAAAAACCTTTAGAGCTAGGTGCGGATTTTGTTATCCACTCCACAACAAAGTACATCAACGGTCATTCGGACGTAATTGGTGGGGTAATCATCACCAACACAGAAGCGCATGCAGAAGAGCTTGCATGGTGGGGCAATTGTATTGGTGCAACGGGCACACCTTTCGATAGTTACATGACACTGCGAGGTATTCGTACGCTTGGTGCTCGTATGAAAGTACATGAAGAGAGCTCACAGCAGGTACTGGCTTACCTACAGAAACAAGCGTTAGTTAAAACTATCTATCATCCAAGCCTGCCGGAACATCCAGGTCACGACATTGCTAAAAAGCAGCAAACGGGCTTTGGCTCTATGTTGAGTTTTGAGTTTGCTGGTTCGTTTGAGCAGCTAAAGGTGTTTGTGAAAGAGCTCCAACTGTTTTCATTAGCTGAATCATTAGGTGGTGTAGAAAGTTTGATTTGCCACCCGGCATCCATGACTCACCGTGCAATGGGTGAGGAGGCACTGGCGGAGGCTGGGGTCTCTCATCAACTATTGCGTTTGTCTGTCGGTTTGGAAGATGCACAAGACCTCATCACAGATTTAGAACAAGCGTTCGCTAAAGCTACCCAGTAATAGGAGACGATAACAATGACTGTACAACGTCAGCTGCATAAGTTTGGTGGCAGTAGCTTAGCAAACCCAGAATGCTACTTACGCGTTGTGGGTATTCTCAAAGAGTATTCGACAGAAAATGATCTTGTGGTCGTCTCTGCTGCAGGAAAAACCACTAATCGCTTGATTGAGTTTTTGGAAGGGTTAAATAAAGATGGCCGAATTGCGCATGAAGCGCTTCAAAGCTTGAGACAGTTCCAAACTGAGCTAATAGAAAGCTTGTTGGAGAGTGAAGCAAAAGAAGAGCTGTTAGCTTTATTACATGATGAGTTCAGTACTCTCTCGGAGCTGACTGCACCACTCACTAATGCGCAAAAAGCTGCGGTACTGGGACACGGAGAAGTATGGTCTGCTCGCCTATTGGCCGCGTTATTATCTCAACGTTCTATCCCTGCGGTTGCACAAGATGCACGAGCGTTTTTACGTGCAGAAGCGGGAACTCAACCAGAGGTTGATCGCGCTCGTTCATACCCTTTAATTAAAGAGATCCTCGCGCAGCATAACCATAAACGTGTGGTAATTACTGGCTTTATGGCTCAGAACGAGGCAGGAGAAACCATTCTACTTGGTCGTAACGGCTCTGACTATTCTGCAACGGTCATAGGCGCGCTTGCTGAAGTCAGTACTGTCACGATTTGGAGTGATGTTGCTGGTGTTTATAGTGCCGATCCACGTTTGGTGTCTGATGCTTGTTTATTACCGTTACTTCGATTGGATGAAGCCAGTGAACTTGCTCGCTTAGCTGCCCCAGTGCTACACAGTCGTACGCTTCAGCCTGTGGCGCAAAGTACCATGGACCTTAATCTCAAGTGTAGCTATCTGCCAGAGTCGGGTTCTACTCGTATTGAGCGTGTATTGGCATCTGGTCGTGGCGCTAAAATTATTACTTCACTGGATGATGTTTTATTGGTGCAGTTGTCTTTCATGCATGGGCACGACTTCGAAAAAACACAGAGTGATGTATTACAAGCGTTGCAGCGCGCGCAATTAGAGCCACTGGCATTTGAAGCTCAATCCGATCAGCACACGCTACGCTTGGCTTACACCGCAGAAATCGCCGGTGGTGCATTGAAACACTTGCAAGAGCTTGCGGTAGAGGCAGAAATTAAGCTAAAAGAAGGTTACTCGCTCTTAGCTGCGGTAGGTGCAGGCGTTACGAAAAACGCCAATCATTGCTTTGGCTTTTATCAGAAGCTAAAGCACTCTCCGGTAGAATTTATCTCTGAAACAGACTCAGGGCTGAGCCTAGTCGCTGTTTTGCGCCGTACTGATACCGAGACGTTGGTTCAAACGATTCATAGCCAGTTGTTCCAAGCGCAAAAACGCGTGGCAGTGGCTTTATGTGGCAAGGGTAATATTGGTTCTAGTTGGTTAAATTTATTTGCGACGCAAAAAAGTGAGCTCGAAAAACGTCATGGTATGAGCTTTGATCTTGTCGCGGTTGTGGATAGCCAAACCTATTGGTTCGATGAGCAAGGTATTGAGGCGGCGAGTGTTGCTGAACGATTTGATGATGAAAGCATAGCCAACAATGGGGATTGGCTGGCACGTTTGGGAGCGCTTAAAAGCTATGATGAAGCCGTCGTGCTTGATGTTACCGCGAGTAAAGAGTTAGCTCAGCGCTACGTAGAAATCGCACAGCAAGGCATTCATTTGATTTCCGCTAACAAAGTGGCCGGTTCCGCAGATAGTCAGTACTACCATCAGGTTCAAGATGCATTCGCTAAAATTGGTCGTCATTGGCTATACAACGCAACGGTTGGTGCTGGGTTACCGATAAACCATACCGTGCGAGATCTTCGTGAAAGTGGGGATGAAATCGTCGCTCTATCGGGTATTTTCTCGGGGACGCTATCATGGCTGTTCCAACAGTTTGATGGTTCTGTGCCATTTAATGATTTAGTCGATCTTGCTTGGCAGCAAGGTTTAACCGAACCTGATCCTCGTTCTGATTTAGATGGCTCCGATGTAATGCGCAAGTTAGTCATCTTGGCTCGAGAGTCGGGCCTAGATATAGAACCAGACAGCGTTAAAGTTGAGTCTTTGGTGCCAGAAGAATTAAGAGAACTGAGCTTAGATGATTTCTTCGATAATGGAGCGTTGTTGAGTGAAATACTTCAAGAGCGTCTGACAAAAGCACAGAGAAACGATCAAGTGCTTCGCTATGTGGCGCGTTTAGAAAAAAATGGTAAAGCAACGGTGGGAGTCGAAGCGTTGTCTCGTGAGCACGCGCTCGCCAACTTATTGCCATGCGATAACATTTTTGCCATAGAGAGCAAGTGGTACAAAGATAACCCTCTGGTCATTCGAGGACCAGGCGCAGGCAGAGAAGTGACAGCCGGCGCTATTCAATCCGACCTCAACCGATTGGCTGGTTTATTTTAAAGTTGCGATTGACCTAAAAACCCTGGAATTAATCCAGGGTTTTTTATTCCCCTATCAGTGCCATACTGAAGTCATAACCCGTGCAAAATGGCGAGATGATGCTCAAGTAGAAACTTGAACTATCTTCATTATTAACTTGAGAAAAATTCATAATTACAAGGTTGACATTAAATCGTATTCAATACATTCTGTAGACATATAGACGTCTAAACGTCGATTTTAAGGATTTGTTTTCGTGGCGGAGTGCCGCAGGGAGAGTAAGATGGGATATACGCACGCAGGCCATATCGACGCCTTGAACCAGAATATTGCTGAGTTATCAGATAACATCAATGTATCGTTTGAGTTTTTTCCGCCAAGCAGCGCTAAGATGGAAGAAACACTTTGGAATTCAGTGCACCGTCTTAAAACGCTTCAACCTAAATTTGTTTCTGTGACTTACGGTGCGAACTCCGGCGAGCGTGACAGAACACACTCCATCATTAAAGAAATTAAAGCAACAACCGGATTGGTTGCCGCTCCCCATCTCACTTGTATTGATGCGACTCGTGAAGAGTTGATTAATATTGCCGATGATTATTGGAACAATGGTATTGAAAATATCGTCGCTCTGCGTGGTGATATTCCTCCAGGTGGCGGTGCGCCTGATATGTATGCCTCGGATTTGGTTGAGCTGCTGAAATCACGCCACGATTTCGATATCTCCGTTGCTGCATTCCCTGAGGTTCACCCTGAAGCTAAAAGCGCACAGTCTGACTTATTGAACCTAAAACGTAAGGTAGATGCAGGTGCAAACCGTGCTATTACTCAGTTCTTTTTTGACGTTGAGTCTTACCTGCGATTCCGTGACCGTTGTGTCGCAGCAGGAATTGACGTAGAAATTGTGCCAGGAATTTTGCCTGTATCGAACTTTAAGCAAGCGTCTCGCTTTGCGGCACAGAACAACGTGAAAGTACCAGGGTGGATGAGCAAACAATTCGATGGCTTGGATGATGATCCGGTGACTCGCCAGCTTGTAGGAGCTAGCCAAGCTATTGATATGGTGCGTGTGCTGAGTCGTGAAGGGGTTAAGGATTTTCACTTCTATACACTAAACCGTGCAGAGATGACTTACGCGTTATGCCATACGTTGGGTGTTCGTCCTCGCGCAGTAGTCGGTGCGTAAATCTGGTTTCAAAAAGATAAAAGGCTTGCCAAGTGGCAAGCCTTTTTCGTTTTATCAAAGCAAAAGGAGTTTAACCAATCACTTCAAGTTCAGTTAGAACTTCTTCTGCCCAAGTGATCCAAGTTTCACGTAACAGAAGGTTACGGCGAAGCGTTAGACGTTCTAGGCGAGCTTGTTTATCTAAAGTTGACGGCGTTGCGTAGTAAGCCGCTTCAATTTCTTTGTAGTGAGAAACCAGTTTGCGAGACTCTTCAACTAGCTCGGCGAGTTGGTCACGGAATGGAGCCGCAGGTTGAACGGCACATGCCATCAATTTCGCTGAAAACTCATCACGAACTGTTGGGTGTGCAGTTGGTTGATCAAACCACTCTCCCAAAGCGCTGCGACCAGCGTCTGTAATAGAGTAAACCTTGCGGTCTGGTTTGCCTTCTTGGGGTTCTAATACGCAAGTAACCAGTTCTTTCTCAGCCATTTTGTTGAGTTCACGGTACACTTGTTGGTGGCTTGCTTTCCAGAAGTAACCGATGCTAGCAGAGAATTCTTTAGTGATATCGTAACCGGTTGCGTCGCGAGTGCTAAGAACAGTTAAGATTACGTGTGGTAATGACATGTCTTCAATCCAAATGGTCAATAAACTTGTAAACAAGCTACTTATACTTTCAGCTGCGCTCTTACTGGCACTTGAGTTTTTTAATGTATAAGTAGCACCAACAATGTTGGTCCTGTCACCTTAAAGCCGTTTATCACCTAGAGCGATGGGGAGTCCCATCAAGGCTGGAGCAGGTATGATTGGATTTATGAGCTCTCAGCAGGCAAGTAGTATATAAATAATAAGCATGAAGTGGAATAGTAGGACAAAATTACCCTAAAAAACTAACATAATAATCAATAGTGTTAGCTTGTGGTTTTTTATTCTTTTATTTTGGTATTTTTTGGGTCTATTATGGTTTATTTAACTGCTTTTGTTTTGGTGCGATTATCCTGTGATAAAAAAAAGCTGAGCATTTGCCCAGCTTTTTATTAAAAATGAAACGATTAGCCTGTGTTGCGCATACCAGCAGCAATACCAGCAATCGTCACCATCAACGCTTCTTCCAAGTTTGCAGAGGCTTCTTCGGTTTGACGCGTGCGGTATAGCAGCTCTGCTTGTAGCATATTCAATGGCTCAACGTAGATATTGCGTAAGCGAATAGACTCGAGTCCCCAAGGGTCATGCTGCATCAAGTTTTCATTGTTCTCTACATTCAGTACCGCTTTGATGTCTTCTTGAAGCTGAGCACGAAGTTTTTCACCGAGTGGACGGAGCGACTCATCCACCAATCGCTCATCGTAGTAGCGAGAGATATCAATATTACACTTCGAGTACACCATCTCTAGCATGCCGAGACGAGTAGAGAAAAACGGCCATTCGCGGCACATCTCTTCGAGCAATGCTTGGTGGCCTTTATCGATCGAGTATTGAATCGCTTCACCTGCGCCTAGCCATGCAGGAAGTACCAAACGGTTTTGACTCCATGAGAAGATCCACGGGATTGCACGTAAGCTTTCTACTCCGCCCTTAGGGTTGCGTTTTGCAGGACGAGAACCAAGTGGCAACTTGCCGAGTTCGAGTTCTGGTGTTGCTTGGCGGAAGTAAGGCACGAAATCTGGCTCGCCACGAACCACATTTCGGTAAGACTCACAGCTTACTTCTGATAGCACTTCCATCAAGTCGCGCCATTCTTGTTTTGGCTCCGGTGGCGGTAACAAATTGGCTTCCAGAATCGCACTTGCATATAGGTTAAAGCTGTTTACTGCGACATCTGGGAGTCCCAGTTTAAAGCGGATCATTTCGCCTTGCTCTGTTACACGTAAACCGCCTTTCAAGCTTTTTGGTGGTTGCGACAAAAGCGCAGCATGCGCAGGTGCGCCACCGCGACCGACTGTGCCCCCACGACCATGGAATAGAGTTAGCTCAACGCCTTCTTCTTCAGCCACTTTAACTAACGATTCCATCGCATGATACTGAGCCCAACCAGCAGACATAACACCTGCATCTTTCGCTGAGTCAGAGTAACCAATCATGACCATCTGGTGGTTTTGGATAAAACCACGGTAAAGGTCAATCCCCATAAGCTGCTTAATGACCGATTCTGCGTTGTTCAAATCGTCTAGCGTTTCGAACAGAGGACACACATCCATGCGGTAAGGGCAACCTGCTTCTTGTAGCAGTAGATGAACGGCTAGTACGTCAGAGGCGGTACGTGCCATTGAAATAACGTAAGCGCCAAACGCTTCACGCGGTTGTGCTGCAACAATCTTGCAGGTATCCAAAACCTCTTTGACGGGTTCAGACGGTTCCCAATCACGAGGGAGAAGCGGACGTTTAGATGCCAGCTCGTTAGTTAGAAAAGCAATCTTATCTTGCTCACTCCATTGTTCGTAATCACCAATACCTAAGTAGCGAGTTAGTTCAGACAAGACGTCTGAGTGACGCGTGCTCTCTTGGCGGATATCAAGACGTACAAGATGGATACCAAATGCTTTTACGCGGCGTAGTGTATCCAGTAGTGAGCCGTTGGCTATTACACCCATGCCACATTCGTTTAGTGACTGGTAGCAGGCATACAGCGGTTCCCAAAGTTGCTCGACTTTTTGCAGTGGTGCTTTAACGGCCAGTTTTTGACCGTGGATCTTAGCATCGAGAATATCTTTGGTTTCATTGAGCAGAGTGCGTAATTGCTTCAGGATCGCACGGTATGGTTCGTGCTGATCTTCGCCAGCAAGTTCACGTACTTGATCGTTTGAAACTGTCATAGACAGCTCGCTGATCAACTCGTTAATGTCATTGAGATAAAGATCGGCGGCTTTCCAACGAGACAATAGTAAGACTTCACGCGTAACGTTGTGAGTAACAAACGGGTTACCGTCACGGTCACCGCCCATCCAAGAGGAGAAGTGCACTGGGCGAGCATCAATGGGTAAACCTTCTCCAAGGTAAGATTTTAGACGGTCATTCATCTCACGTAGGAAGTCCGGTACTGCTTCCCATAGCGAGTTTTCAACGACCGCAAAGCCCCATTTTGCTTCATCCAACGGAGTTGGGCGTTGTTGTCGAATCACGTCTGAATGCCAGCCTTGGGCAATCAGTTGCTCTAGGCGGCGTTCGGTTTTTCTGCGCTCTTTAGAAGAAAGATCGCTTAGCTCCAACTTTGATAAGCACTCGTTTATCTTGACCAGTTTGTTGATCATCGTACGGCGCGTAATTTCTGTTGGGTGAGCCGTCAATACCAATTCAATATTTAGATCACGAACCGCTTGGGCAGTGTCCAGTTTGCTCACATCGTTTTGTACCAGTTTAGAAAACAGCGAGTTAATCGCGTCTGGTTCGCAAATGTGCTCTTCACAATGGCGTGAAATCGTGTGGTATTGCTCAGCGATATTGGTGAGGTTTAGAAATTGGTTAAACGCGCGAGTAACGGGCGTTAGCTGCTCATCAGGTAGATGTTTGATTTCTTCGATCAAGCTGTCCCTGTCTGCTTGATTCCCTGCTTGAGCTGATTTGGATAATTTACGAATGGTTTCCACTTTCTCGAAGATTTCTTCGCCATGGGCATCGCGAATGGTGTTACCCAATAAGTGGCCTAACATGCGCACATTACTTTTGAGTGCGGCGTATTTCTCGTTCATTGTCGTCCTGCCTCGTAAAAAAACTACATCCATTGTCCTTGTTAAGACTCCAATCTAGCGAAAAGCACCAGTTATAGTCAAATAAAGCAGACTAAGTTTGCAATTATTCCGCTGTCTCCTGATTTAGAGCAAATTTACGGCAGCCATAGAGTAAGAAGTGAAAATTAATTACAAAATAACAAGTTAAATAAGTGTTAAGACTAGCGCTAAATTGTGAAGATAAAAAGATGCAGCTCAATCGAGCTGCACAGACTTTCGAGCTTAAACGCGTATTAACAGCAGTACTTGACCATCGCCTTTGAAAGCACATCAATTGTGGGGTCGATAAAGTCGAAGGATAGAAACTCATCCGGTTGATGGGCTTGGTCGATTGACCCAGGGCCGAGCACCAAGGTTGGACACAACTGCTGTAGAAATGGTGCTTCAGTACAGTAGTTCACGGTTTCTGAACTAGTTTGGCAAATCTCTTCAACACCACCAATAAATGGGTGGTCATGTTGGCATTCGTAACCCGGAATAGGCTCATGCAATGGAATAATCTCCAGTCTCCCTGGCCATTTCGCTTCGACTTCTTTTAATGCTCCGCGCAACATGTTCTCTAAACCATCAAGGCTAATGCCAGGAAGAGGACGCACGTCGTAATGCAGCTCACAGCAACCACAAATACGGTTAGCGCTGTCACCACCGTGAATGTGTCCAAGGTTTAGGGTTGGGCTTGGAATGGCAAAACCCGGATGGTGATATTCTTTAATCAATTTGTCACGCAGTTGCATCATGGCGAACATGACTTCATGCATGATCTCAATAGCGTTAACGCCAAGCGCTGGGTCCGATGAGTGACCGGACTTGCCTGTTACGCGAATGGCATTTGCCACATGCCCTTTATGACCTCGAATTGGTACAAGGCTGGTGGGTTCACCAATGATGCAGTAATCCGGCTTAAATGGGGCGTTTGCTGTGAAATGTCGCGCGCCCAACATGGTGGTCTCTTCGTCACAAGTGGCTAATACGTAAAGTGGTTTGCTCTGCTTGCTCCAATCGACTTTCTTCACTGCTTCATAAATAAAGGCGAAAAAGCCTTTCATGTCTGCTGTGCCTAAACCGTAGAAGCGGTTGCCTTTTTCCGTCAGTTTATGCGGATCAAAATTCCATCGCCCTTGATCGAATGGCACGGTATCACTATGGCCAGCAAGTAAAAGGCCACCTTCACCCTCACCCATACGTGCGATCATATTGTGCTTGCCTGGCTCGACTTCGATCACTTCAACGCTAAAACCCAGATCTTTAAACCAAGATGCGAGTTTTTCGATGACTTTTGCATTGCCCTGATCCCAGCTCGGATCCGTGGAGCTGATAGAAGAGGTGCTGATGAGTCCTTCATAGACCTCTAGAAAAGTTGGTAATTGCATGGATTCTTCAAATCTCCTGTTGACAGACAGACCACAAAAATGTAAAACACATATTAAATCATATTTAATGAATAAAAAATCAAAATAAAGCAAAAATTAAATATGAATAGTCATTTGAGCCTTTAAGTATATGGATGTCACACAATGCTAAAAACCACGATTATTGGAGCCAGCGGTTACACCGGCGCAGAGTTAGCGTTAATGGTTAATAAACACCCACAACTCACGCTATCAGGTTTATACGTTTCCGCCAACAGTGTTGATGCGGGAAAGAGCATCGCGCAGCTGCACGGTAAGCTAGCGGGCATCATTGATATGCCAGTTTTACCACTAACGGATCCACTGCAAATCGCTCAAGAATCGGACGTGGTGTTTTTGGCAACGGCTCACGAAGTCAGCCATGATTTAGCCCCAACTTTCTTGGAGGCAGGCTGTCAGGTATTCGATTTATCGGGTGCATTCCGTGTGAAAAGTGAAGGCTTTTACGACACTTTTTATGGCTTCGCACATCAACATAACAACTGGCTAGATAAAGCAGCGTACGGCTTAGCAGAGTGGAACCAAGAATCAATAAAAACCACTCCTTTGATTGCAGTAGCAGGTTGCTACCCAACCGCTTCACAGCTTGCAATCAAACCTTTATTAGAACATGCGTTGCTTGATACCAACCAATGGCCAGTGATCAACGCAACCAGTGGTGTATCTGGTGCAGGGCGTAAAGCCTCCATGGTTAACAGCTTCTGTGAAGTGAGCTTGCAACCTTATGGTGTATTTAACCATCGTCACCAGCCAGAGATTGCTCAGCACTTGGGTTGCGATGTGATTTTTACTCCGCACCTCGGCAACTTTAAACGCGGCATTCTTGCCACTATCACCATGAAGCTTGCGCAAGGTGTGACAGAAGCACAAGTGGCACAGGCGTTTGAACAAGCTTATCAAGGCAAGCCTGCGGTGCGTCTTAAAGGCGACGGTATTCCACGTATTCAGGATGTCGAAAATACCCCTTTCTGCGATATCGGCTGGAAGGTACAAGGCGAACACATCATTGTGATTTCAGCTATCGACAACCTACTTAAAGGTGCATCGAGTCAAGCGATGCAATGTCTCAATATTCATTACGGTTACCCAGAACTGACAGCGTTGCTGTAGTCGTTGAAAGAGGGAAATGCGATGACGCAAACCAATCAAGCTCCTTTAGTCATTAAGCTAGGTGGTGCAGCTCTATCATGCACTCAAACCTTAAGCCAACTGTTTGGTGCCATTGCGGCTTACCAAAAATCGGCACAGCGACAAATCGCCATCGTTCATGGCGGTGGCTACCTAGTTGATGAGTTGATGGCAAAGCTTCAGCTTGAAACCGTAAAGAAAAACGGTTTACGCGTAACGCCTTACGATCAAATTCCTGTGATTGCAGGCGCGCTTGCAGGCACTGCGAATAAGTTACTTCAAGGTCAAGCGATTGCGGACGGTCTTAACGCTGTGGGCCTTAGCCTTGCGGATGGTGGTTTGTGTCTTGTTGAAGAACTTGACCCAGAACTCGGCGCGGTAGGCAAAGCATCACCGGGTGACTCAGCACTATTACAAGCGGTGCTAAACACAGGTGCACTGCCGATCATCAGTTCAATTGGTTTAACCAAAGATGGCCAGATGATGAATGTGAATGCTGATCAAGCAGCAGTCGCGGTTGCGGGCGCATTAGATGCGGAGTTAGTCCTGTTATCAGACGTGAGTGGTGTATTAGATGGAAAAGGCCATTTGATCAAAACCCTGTCAGAGCAGCAAGCTAACTCGTTGATCGATGGACATGTGATCACCGATGGCATGATCGTCAAAGTTAAAGCCGCTTTGGAGGCCGCCAATGATCTTGGCCGTCCAATTGAAGTCGCGACCTGGCGTTACCCAGAAAAATTAGCACAGTTATTCGCTGGTGAAAGTATTGGTACTCAATTCTTGCCTCAATAAGCATCAGCAAAAGAATTCAATATTAGGAAGTCGTAGTTGGCACTGACCGCCGAGCGCAGCGCCAGTTAAGTTTGGAGAAAAAACATGAGCAAAGTGAACGTAAATAAAGTGGTAGTCGCATACTCAGGCGGTCTAGATACTTCAGTAATCATCCCGTGGCTAAAAGAGAACTACGACTGTGAAGTAGTGGCTTTCGTTGCCGATGTTGGTCAAGGTGCCGAAGAGCTAGAAGGCATTGAAGCGAAAGCAAAAGCCTCTGGTGCTTCTGAGTGTTACATCGCGGACTTGAAAGAAGAAATGGTCGCAGACTACATTTACCCGACACTAAAAACCGGCGCGTACTACGAAGGTAAGTACCTGCTAGGTACATCAATGGCGCGTCCAATCATTGCTAAAGCGCAGGTTGAAGTGGCACGTAAAGTGGGCGCGGACGCACTGTGTCATGGCTGTACAGGTAAAGGTAACGACCAAGTGCGTTTCGAAGGTGCATTTGCAGCACTAGCACCGGACTTACAAGTGATTGCACCTTGGCGTGAGTGGGACCTAGTGAGCCGTGAAGAGTGTTTGGATTACCTAGCTGAGCGTAATATTCCTTGCTCTGCGTCTCTTACTAAGATCTATTCACGTGATGCAAACGCATGGCACATTTCGACGGAAGGCGGCGTTTTAGAAGATACGTGGAACGCACCAAACGAAGACTGCTGGGTGTGGACTGTCGACCCAGAGCAAGCGCCAAATGAAGCGGAATACGTCACGCTGAAAGTAGAAAAAGGTGAAGTGGTCGAAGTTGATGGTGAAGTGATGACACCATATAACGC
The DNA here is from genome assembly GCF_033338835.1 of Vibrio sp. Vb0888. Lineage (NCBI taxonomy): Bacteria > Pseudomonadati > Pseudomonadota > Gammaproteobacteria > Vibrionales > Vibrionaceae > Vibrio > Vibrio sp. Vb0888. Next base: position 35,853 of record NZ_JAWOTL010000024.1, on the reverse strand, counting down.
ACTGGTTTACCTAAACGAGAAGGGCGCTAAGCACGGTGTTGGCCGTATCGATATCGTGGAAAACCGTCTTGTTGGGATGAAGTCTCGTGGTTGTTATGAAACACCGGGAGGCACCATCATGATGGAAGCGCTGCGTGCTGTAGAGCAGCTTGTGCTAGACAAATCATCATTCGAATTCCGTGAGGAGCTAGGTCTAAAAGCGTCTCACCTTGTATACGATGGCCGTTGGTTTACGCCACTATGTAAATCGATCCTTGCCGCTTCAGAAGAGCTAGCGCAAGACGTTAACGGTGAAGTGGTTGTTAAGCTCTACAAAGGTCAAGCGACAGTGACGCAAAAACGTTCTGACAACAGCTTGTATTCAGAAGAGTTCGCGACTTTTGGTGAAGATGAAGTTTACGACCAAAGCCATGCAGGTGGGTTCATCCGTCTTTACTCGCTATCAAGCCGTATTCGTGCATTGAACAGCCAGAAGAAATAATCCATTAACATCCATCTTGGATTGAATAAAGACCCGCCATTTATAGGCGGGTCTTTTGGTTTCTAAAAGCGAGTATCTAAAGTTTGTTTGAATATATATGTAAAAATATTGAATTTATACTTTATTTTTTATCGAAATTGCCGTAACGTTGACCCATAAGAAAAAGTGAGCAAATGACCATCAAATTGGTTACTACTCATTCGAGAACGTTAGAGTAAGCAATAGTCATCAGGAGAGACGCAATGGCATTATGGGGCGGAAGATTTACCCAAGCGGCAGACACCAGATTTAAAGAGTTCAATGATTCGTTGCGTTTTGACTACCGATTGGCTGAGCAAGACATCGTAGGTTCAATCGCATGGTCTAAAGCTCTGCTTTCTGTTGATGTGCTATCGGCAGAAGAACAGCAAAAACTGGAACTTGCTTTAAATGAGCTGAAGTTAGAAGTGATGGAAGACCCTCACCAAATTCTTCGCTCTGATGCAGAAGATATCCACTCTTGGGTTGAACAGCAGCTAATCAGTAAAGTGGGAGATTTAGGTAAAAAACTCCACACTGGGCGTTCTCGGAATGACCAAGTCGCCACAGACTTGAAACTTTGGTGTCGTCAGCAAGGTCAGCAATTATTGATTGCTTTAGATCGCCTACAAGCACAAATGGTCCATGTTGCTAAACAGCACCAAGGCACCGTATTGCCAGGCTATACTCATCTTCAGCGTGCTCAACCTGTAACGTTTGCTCACTGGTGCTTGGCTTATGTTGAAATGTTCGAGCGTGACTACTCTCGTCTGAATGATGCCTTACAGCGTCTCGACACTTGTCCACTTGGCTCGGGTGCTTTAGCGGGAACGGCTTATCCGATTGATCGCGAACAATTAGCACATAATCTCGGTTTCCACCGTGCTACGCGTAATTCACTCGATTCGGTTTCAGATCGTGATCATGTGATGGAACTGATGTCGGTGGCGTCGATTTCTATGCTGCACCTTTCTCGTCTTGCAGAAGATATGATCTTCTACAATTCAGGCGAGTCAAACTTCATTGAGTTAGCTGATACGGTGACATCTGGTTCGTCATTAATGCCACAGAAGAAAAACCCAGATGCACTTGAGTTGATCCGTGGTAAGACAGGGCGTGTCTATGGCGCATTATCGAGCATGATGATGACAGTTAAAGCCTTGCCATTGGCGTACAACAAAGACATGCAGGAAGATAAAGAAGGGTTGTTTGACGCTTTAGATACATGGAACGACTGCATGGAAATGGCAGCTCTGTGTTTTGACGGTATTAAAGTGAATGGCGAGCGCACACTAGAAGCGGCGAAACAAGGTTACGCAAACTCGACGGAGTTAGCTGATTACCTAGTGGCGAAAGGCATCCCATTCCGTGAAGCTCACCACATCGTCGGTGTCGCGGTCGTTGGTGCTATTGCTAAAGGTTGTGCGCTAGAAGAGCTGTCTATCGAAGAGTTAAAAGCCTTCTCAGAAGTCATTGAAGCGGATGTGTATGACATTCTGACTATCGACTCGTGTTTGGAAAAGCGTTGTGCTTTGGGTGGTGTTTCGCCTCACCAGGTCGCTTACGCGGTAGAACAAGCGGATAAGCGCCTGAGCCAGCGTGACAGCTCGGCGGTGAAAGTGCGTCCTGCACGTTTGACGGACATTGAAACGTTGGAAGGTATGGTTGCTTACTGGGCGAACCTTGGTGAGAATCTTCCGCGCTCTCGTAATGAGCTCGTGAGAGATATTGGCTCTTTCGCGGTGGCTGAGCATCATGGTGAAGTGACGGGTTGCGCTTCTCTATATGTGTATGACTCAGGGTTGGCAGAAATACGCTCTCTTGGTATCGAAGCGGGCTGGCAAGGCCAAGGGCAGGGCAGTGCGATTGTGAACTATTTGGTTGAGAAAGCGCGCCAGATGGCGATCAAGAAAGTCTTTGTTCTAACGCGAACGCCTGAGTTCTTTATGAAGCAAAGCTTTTTACCGACATCGAAGTCATTACTGCCGGAGAAAGTTCTGAAAGATTGCGATCAGTGCCCACGTCAACATGCATGTGATGAGGTAGCGCTTGAGATCAATTTAATGGAGCAAGTGATCCAAAAAACGCATGTGGCATGAACTGAAGTTGTGGAGTGATTTTATTAGCATTCAATGACATAGTCATTTTCCTGTTTACTTACATCAGTATTCGCTAAAAAAATCGAAAAAATTTGGAACCTTTGAGAGGAAGCCCGGTCTATTAAAGTACCACTGCTTTTTCTTAGAAGAATCTAAGAGAGCCCCAGAACTGACATTGGTTTTGGGGCTTTTTTCTATCTGTCACTTTTCTCTTTTTTATTGGCCTTTTTTTGTCCCTTTCGACGTTGCCAAGGCAAGATGACAAAACGCATCCATAAGTGTAGAAACAACAAAACGTTGAAAGCGAAGCCGGCAAAGATCAAAGCGATCGACTCGATGCTTTGTGGATCATCTTTGAGCGTAAACCACCACACAATCCAACACAGTACAGAAAGTACCGTCAATTGATCCAAGCATCGTTGGCAACGTCCAAGTTCTTTCCAAAACCAATGTTCCTCGCAGCGGCGACAAGTCATAGTGTTTTCCAAACCATTAGTGTTGCTTCAGATTATATATCTAACTAAATGGTGGAAAGCGTTTCTTACACGGGCTTAGAGCGCCATGACACAACCAAAAATGGAAAGTTAGCTTTGTAAAAGCTTTGTGGCACGTAATTGATGTATGGTGTGCTGTCAGTCTTTAACAGGAAATATAATGATGTCGACAGAGTTGAAACTTGCGCTGAGTATCGCTGGTGGGTTCTTTATGATCGGTGTTGTCGCGATTTATATGGTCAGCCGCTATGCAATGATGGCAGCGTAAGAGAGATTTTATTGCGCCGAAGTAGCAAAGCAAAGCCTCGTTGATGACGAGGCTTTGCTTTATATTTAGATAGAAGCCTGAAAGCGTTAGCAGCCAGGGCCGCAGTCAAGACAATGTTTCACCATTTCTGGCCCTAAGTGTAGTTTTGCATTCAAATCACGTAGAGCGGTGCGGACGCCTTCTTCAATCACTGGGTGATAGAAGGGCATATCTAACATCTCAGAAATCGTCATCCTATTTTGGTGCGCCCACGCTAAAAGGTGCGCAAGATGCTCTGCATTCGGGGCCATCATTTCTGCACCTAAAAAACGTCCAGTGCCTTGCTCTCCGTAGACATGCAGAATGCCTTTATTACGAAGCATGACGCGCGAACGTCCTTGATTTTCAAACGAGACTTCACCGGTTGCGAAACATCCACATGTGCCTAGACGTGTTTCTAGTTGTTTATATGTTTCGCCAACCATAGCAATTTGAGGGTCGGAGAACACGGCTGAAATTGGTGAGCGACGCAGACCCGCACGAATATCTGGGAAACGGCCTGCGTTGTCTCCAGCAATACGGCCTTGGTCAGCGGCTTCGTGCAGCAGTGGAATTTGGTTACTTGCATCACCTGCGATGAAGATGCTCTCTACCGAAGTTTGCAATGTGTAGTGATCCGCCGTTGGTACGCCACGTTCATCGAGAGCCACATTGGTGTTCTCGATCGCCAGCTTATCGACGTTTGGACGACGACCCGTTGCGGCCAATACGTAATCGACAACGAAAGTTTCTAATTCACCATCATGGTTGATGAATTGGATTTCGACCTTGTCTTCGCCGTCATTGTCTGACGAAGCAATGCGTTTCATGCTTTCGACTTTTACATCTGCATCTAGGTAGAACTCTTCCTTAAAGGCTTTATCTGCATAAGCCATCACCTCTGGGTCTGTCAGTGGGCCCACTTGTCCTCCAAGGCCAAAGAGCTTCACGTTTACTCCTAGGCGGTGTAAAGCCTGACCCAATTCAAGGCCGATGACTCCTGGGCCAAATACTGCAACGGACTCTGGTAAGTCATCCCAGTCAAATACATCATCGTTAATCACTAGGCGATCACCCAGTTCATTCCAAGCTGCCGGATATGCTGGACGAGATCCTGTCGCAATAACAATGCGCTGTGCGGTGACCTGAGTATGATCATCTATGATGAGAGTGTGGTCATCGGCAAACTTCGCGTAGCCCGATAGTTTGTCTTCAGCGGGAATATCATCGACACTTTCAAGCACAAAGCCAACAAAACGATCGCGTTCGCGCTTTACACGATCCATAACTTCTCGTCCGTTAATTCGTACTTCACCTTGCGGGTGTATCCCAAATCCAGGTGCTTTTTCGATTTGATGAACACTTTCTGCTGCCGCAATTAACAGCTTAGACGGCATGCATCCGACACGAGCACAGGTTGTTCCGTAGGGACCGCCCTCAATGATTACCACGCTGTTGGTATGAGCTTTTGCTGCTCGATAAGCACCAAGACCAGCCGTCCCGCCACCAATAATCGCTACGTCGACATTAACTTGTTTCATCGTGAACTCTCGCTTTTGTTTTAAGCCAAGCTAGCTACATTGAGCTTGGAGAGTGAATTGGATAGTTGAATCTGGATAAGTAGTCACCTTATTGGCAGATAACTACTTATCTAGACTAGTAGAAGAAGTGGTTTAGGGTTGGCCTCCGAGCCAAAAGGCACCGGAGACCGAGGGTGTAGGCTATGGACAGCTTAGCCTAGATACGCTTCTAGCTCTTCGCTACCGCCGATATGCTTGCCACCGATAAAGACTTGTGGAACAGTCGTGCGACCAGATATAGCTCGTAGACTAACTGTTGTTGCGTCTTTACCCAGAATCACTTCTTCATATTGAAGACCGTGGTCAATCAGATTTTGTTTCGCTTTCATACAGAAAGGGCAGCCTGGTTTAGTGAACACCGTGATGGATTCTTGCGTTTTGTAGTCAGGCGCTATGTAGTTCAGCATCGTATCTGCGTCTGACACCTTGAATGGGTCGCCTGGTTCGTTTGGCTCAATGAACATTTTTTCCACTACGCCATCTTTTACTAGCATGCTGTAACGCCATGAACGTTTGCCAAAGCCGATGTCGTTTTTATCCACTAACATACCCATGCCATCGGTGAATTCACCATTACCATCCGGGATGAAGGTAATGTTTTCTGCTTCTTGGTCTTGTTTCCATGCATTCATCACGAACGTATCATTGACCGAGACACAAATAATCTCATCCACTCCGTGCTCTTTAAATACAGGGAACAATTCGTTGTAACGAGGTAGATGGCTTGATGAACAGGTTGGAGTAAATGCACCCGGTAAGCTAAATACGATAACGGTCTTACCTTTAAATAGCTCATCGGTCGTTACATTCACCCAAGAGTCACCTTGACGAACTGGAAAAGTAACTTGAGGGACTTGTTGACCTTCTTTAGATACAAACATAATGATTTCCTTTAACTATTTTAAATTATGCGTATAGAGCTTAGCGTTTTTCGTCGCTCTGTTTCGTTTTGTTGAGCCCATTATTGTAAAAATCCTTTGATAGCTCTAATCGTTTGGTGTTATGGTTTTGATAGGTATTAGCTATTGTTAAAGAAGCGAAGCGTGAAGTATGAATATTCGAGATTTTGAGTACTTAGTTGCACTTGCGGAACATAAGCACTTTCGCAAAGCGGCAGAGGCATGTTTTGTTAGCCAGCCAACATTGAGTGGGCAAATTCGTAAACTAGAGGACGAACTCGGGACCACGCTTTTAGAGCGAAGCAGCCGACGTGTTTTGTTTACCGATTCAGGGTTACAGCTGGTGGAGCAGGCTAAGCGCATCTTAAGTGAAGTGAAAACCTTCAGAGATATGGCAAGCGGTCAAAGCGGAGCCATGACTGGACCGATGCATATTGGTTTCATCCCGACGGTTGGGCCTTATCTACTACCCAAAATTCTGCCGCAGATAAAAGAAGCATTTCCTGAGCTGGAGCTATTTCTGCACGAAGCTCAAACACATCAATTAGTGCGTCAATTGGAAGAAGGCAAACTAGATTGCTTAGTTTTAGCTTCGGTTGATGAAACTGCGCCATTTAAAGAGATCGAAGTGTATCAAGAGCCATTAAGTGTCGCAGTGCCATGTGACCACGAGTGGGCCTCTCTCGACCATGTTGATATGTTGGAGCTGAATGGTAAAACCGTTTTAGCGTTGGGAGACGGCCACTGTCTGCGAGATCAAGCGTTAGGTTTTTGTTTTGCCGCTGGTGCAAAAGACGATGAGCGTTTTAAAGCCACCAGCTTGGAGACGTTACGCAACATGGTTGCTGCCGGTGCGGGGATTACGTTATTGCCTCAGCTTTCTATCCCTAATGAGAAGCAAAAAGATGGCGTATGCTACGTACCAGCTGTTAACCCAACCCCCTCGCGTAATATCGTTCTCGTATACCGTCCGGGCTCACCATTACGAGCTAGGTTTGAAGCTTTAGCAGCGAAGATTAAAGAGGTGTTGGCTTCTTATCCATCATTGAATGCTGCAGCATAAGAAGCAGACATAAAAAAGGGAGAGCTTGATGCTCTCCCTTGTGCTTTTGTGATTTAGAACAGTTCTTCTGCGCCAGAGCCTGAAGAATAAATACTATCTTCTAAACGGTCGCCAGCGTATTCGGTAGGCTCCGTGCCTTTTTCAAAGTATTCGAACATTGATGTGCTATCTACCTTGTGCGTTAGCATACCGCTGTTGCGATCAATACGAACTCGAATAATATCCTCTGGAATATTTTTACCTTGCTCCGGCGTCCCTTCTAGCGCAACACGCATGAAGTCAATCCAAGCAGGCTCTGCGGTTTTCGCACCCGACTCGGCACCAGAAATTTGGCCTTGCCCTAGGTTGCTGTTAACAGTGGTGCGGCCAAGTGCACGTGAGTGATCATCAAAGCCAACCCAAGCTATCGCAACGACACCAGGTCCATAGCCATTGTACCAAGCATCCTTGGAATCATTCGTTGTACCCGTTTTACCCCCGATATCACGACGACCAAGTTTTTGCGCGCGCCAGCCTGTACCATTCCAACCTGTGCCTTCACGCCAGTTACCGCCACCCCAAATGTTGCTGTACATCATCTCACGCATTAAGAATGCATTCTGTTCAGAGATAACTTGCGGTGCATATTGAGGTTCATCATTTTCAAGGGCATTGTCTGTTGCTAGGCCATCAATTGCGACGTCTTGTTCGCCAAATTCATCAGCGTAGCGATTTTCTGGCTGCTCGCTCATTTGCGGGCAATCCTTATGACAAACACTCTTTGGATTGGCTTTAAACAGTACTTCACCGAATGCATCTTCCACGCGTTCTACATAGAATGGTTCAACGTAATAACCACCGTTCGCAAACACAGAGTAACCTTGTGCCACTTTCATTGGTGTTAAGCTGCCAGCTCCGAGTGCGATGGTCTCAGAGCGTGGTACTTGGTTAATATCAAAACCGAAACGAGTAAGGTACTGACGTGTCTCCTCGAGGCCAACTTCACGGAGTGTACGCACTGCCATGACGTTTTTTGATTGAGCTAAGCCGAGGCGAAGACGCGTTGGACCACCATAAGTCGGTGGTGAGTTTTTTGGTCGCCAAGCTGAACCAGAACCTGCATCCCACTTGTTAATCGGCGCATCGTTAATCAAAGTGGCTAGAGTCAGCCCTTTGTCAATTGCTGCCGAGTAGATGAAAGGCTTGATACTTGAACCAACCTGACGCACTGACATGGTTGCACGGTTAAACTTGCTGTGAACAAAGTTGAAACCACCAACCAGCGACAATATCGCGCCATTTTCTGGGTTCATCGCAACAAACGCGGTGTTTGCTGTCGGCACTTGGCTCAGTTTCCAGCTCAGTGTTGTGTTGTCATCTTCATCGGTTTCACTTACTTCGCGAACCCAAACTTGTTGACCTGTCGCTAGCACATCATGCGCTGACTTTGGTGTTGAGCCTTGGCGGTTATCAGTAATGTACTTACGCGCCCAGTGCATTCCAGTCCAAGGGATGGTTTGCTCTTCATGGTTCTTAACCCATACTTGTGCCGTCTTATCATCGACTTTCGTCACAACCGCAGGGTAAAGGTCACCATAAGTTGGCTGTTTCTTCAGGTGCTTTTCTATTTGCTCATTGTCCCAGGCCGCTTCCCCTTCTTTCCAAAGCACACTTTCTGCACCACGGTAGCCATGACGTTCATCGTATGACAAGAGGTTATTTACCGCAGACGTATTTGCAGCATCTTGCAGTTTAGAATCCACAGTCATGTAAATATTCAAGCCAGAGGTATAAGCTTCTTCTTCACCGTATTCTTTTACTGCCCATGCACGAGCCAACTCTGCTACGTAAGGTGCGGAAAGCTCAATCTCAGCGCTATGATAACGCGCCACAATAGGCTCATTGCGTGCTTCGTCATACTGCTCTTGTGTAATGTATTTCTCATCAAGCATTCGCATTAATACAACGTTACGGCGTTTTGTTGCGCGCTCAAGAGAGTAAATTGGGTTCATGGTTGATGGCGCTTTTGGCATACCAGCGAGTGTTGCAATCTCACTTAACGTCAATTCATCAAGGCTCTTGCCAAAATACACTTGAGCGGCAGCACCAAAGCCATATGAGCGGTAACCAAGGAAGATTTTATTGACATAAAGCTCCATGATTTCTTGCTTACTTAAAAGCTGCTCAATATGGATAGCAATAAAAATCTCTTTAATCTTACGCATGATCTTCTTCTCATTAGATAAGAAGAAGTTACGAGCTAGCTGTTGCGTAATCGTACTTGCACCCTGTTTAGCCGAGCCTGAAACCGCAACAACAACCGCTGCACGAGTGATGCCGATAGGGTCGATACCAGGATGCTCATAGAAACGACTATCTTCGGTTGCGATGAGCGCGTGAATTAAGTCTTGAGGAATTTCGTCATAAGTAACAGGAATACGACGCTTTTCACCGAACTGTGCGATCAGCTTCCCGTCTTGACTAAACACCTTCATAGGTGTTTGTAATTCAACGTCTTTTAGAGTTGCAACATCTGGCAATTCAGGCTTCACGTACTGATAGAAGCCAAATATTGTGGTGACTCCAAGAATTATGCAAATCAATGTTAAAAATAATAAACGCTTTATGAACTTCACCGGAGAATCCCTGATTGGTTGAGGCTGTGTAACGGCAAACCCTTGTACTCTTAGGTCAAAAATTTAGCACATAAGAGATATTAACTCTTATTTGGATGCTAATAACAACCTTTGCACGAAGAAATTTCGGAGCGAGAGTAAGAGATGGATAAGCTAATCGTTACCGGCATCGATATAGGCCATAACAGCCTCAAAGCCGTAGTACTTAAACCCACAGGCAACAATTACGCTCTGTTGGGTTACAAAGAAATATTACTAAAGGAAGGTATTGTCGCTGAAAATAACACCATAAATCATCAAGAAATTGTAAAGACCCTCAAGCAGATAAAAAAAGAACTGCCTTTTGGTGCTAAAAAAGTTGCGATCTCAGTTCCTGATAACTCGGTAATTAGCAAGAAACTGCAAATAGAACAAAATCTTGAAGAGAGTGAAGTTGAGTTTGCAGTGATACAAGCCTTTTCTCATCAATCGCCATTCCCTGTCGAAGAGCTGAGTTTAGACTTCGTTCGTCTTCGCGCTGAGGGCGGGCAGAGTGGCAGTGATAGCTATCAAGTGTTTGCGACAAGAAAAGATGTGGTAGAAGGCCGAGTCGATGCATTACAAAAGTCCGGACTAAAACCTGTTTTAGTGGACGTGCATTCGCAAAGCCTTGGTCATATCTGGAAGCTCACCGCCGATCGCTTTCCTGACAAAAACAAATACTGCTTACTCGATATTGGCACTTTATCGAGCTCCTTCACCATGTTTACCGAACAAGGTGAACTGTTTCACAAAGAGTTTGCTTACGGCACACGCGGAGCAAACAGCGCTTCTCCAGTCGATTTTTTGTCCGATGATGCTCAGGAGAAAACAGAGCTGTTTAACCGTCAAATCGTAGAGCGAGTAAAGCGCCAGATGCAGCTCTATACCTCAATCAATGGCTCACAAAACATCAAGGGTATCTGGTTATCAGGGGAAGGGGCCTCCACTCCCATGCTCGCAGAGGAGTTGTCTCAACAATTGTCGTTAGAGTGTGAATTGCTAAATCCGCTAGGGCTATTTGAGATGAAGGTGTCTAAGCGTAAGCGTCGTGCTGTGGATTGGCAGCATTTCTCAACAGCAGCCGGACTGGCCGTTCGTGGCATTCATTGGCTAGGAGGCGCCCGTGCTTTATCGCATTAATTTACTTCCTTGGCGAGAGAATCAAAGAGAAGAGCACCGACGTCGTTTCATCAGTTTGGTCGCATTAGGTATGTTGGTCGCTGTTGGCATCCAGTGGGGTATTGGAAAGTTTTTTGAGTACCAACAAGATCAACAACAGGAGCGGCTCGATTACCTCACTCACTACATTGCCGAACTCGACCAGCGTATTGAAGCAATGAAAATTGCAGAGCAAGAGCACAGCAAAATCCTCGAACGTCTAAAGGTCGTTGAAGGTTTACAAAACGGACGAAACAAAACGACCGAGTTCATGAACTTAATGCCTGCCGTTATCCCTGAAGGTGTATATGTCGACAAGATCAAAATGAATGATCTGGAAATTGAGATCTCTGGGATCTCAGATAGCACTCCAAAACTTGCCACGATGCTAGACAACATGGAGCGCTCGGCCAAGTTGAACGACGTAGAAATGCATTCCATCGTTCACGGCAAAGCCCGTTTTGGGAAAGAGTTTCAAACATTCAAAGTGTCTTTCATGTTCAAAGTAACGGAGAAGAAATTGGAGGCTCAACGTGGTTGATTGGCAGGATCTCGAAATAGATGAAATGGCCGAGTGGCCATTGTTGCCCCAGATTGTAGTAATCGCGCTTCTGATCATGGTGATTCAAGGCTTAGGTTATTGGTTTTACCTTAAACCGAAAGACGAACAGTTGAATCACTTGATCCAGCAGGAGCAGACACTCAAGGTGGCATTGAAGATCAAAGCGAACAAAGTGGCAGCGTTGCCTCAGCTTCAATCTCAATTGGATGAACTTACCACCCGTTACGAGTTATTACTGCAGCAACTGCCTGCGCAAAAAGAGCTGGCTACAATGCTCGCTTCAGTGAATGAACTTGGCATCGACAATAAGCTGACTTTCACCCGAATCGACTGGGGCGAAAAACAATCAGAGCACTTCCTTTATCGTCTCCCTTTAAACATAGAGTTAACGGGCGACTTTCATGACATCGGCCATTTTTCTCAGGCGATAGCGACGCTACCTCGAATCATCACGTTTAAAGATGTGACTTGGCAACGTGTCAGCCAAGAAAGCGAAACCCTGCACTTTCGGGTGCGCGCTAACACCTATCAGTTTAAGCCGGAGGAGACGAAAAATGACAAGTAAGTCTTTGTTGCTGGTACTGATGGGTTCTCTATTGATGGGTTGCCAGGCGAATGATGAATCATTGACGGATTTTATTCGAGGAGTGGAAACACAGGCGCGTCGAGAGGTCGAGAAGCTTAAGCCCGTAGACAAGTATGTTGCAGTCACGTACGCACCGGAAGTACAGCGTGCACCCTTTGAATTACCCAAAGAAGCCACCATCGCGACTCAGCCAGTTGCAAGAAAAGATTGTTGGCAACCGCCCTCAAGAAGGCGAACTGGAAAATTAGAAAGATTCCCATTAAGCCAATTACGTTTGAAAGGGGTCATGGGCATGGATAACACGGTTTCTGGCCTCGTTCAGGCTCCCAATGGCACCGTCTATAAAGTTAAGCCGGGTCAATACCTTGGACGCAATAATGGCAAAGTGACCCATGTCAGCCACTCCTATTTGTTGATTAATGAAACGTTGCCCGACGGCTTAGGATGTTGGCAAAAACGTAAAGTTAAGTTGGCTTTGAGATAGCCCCATTTATTTTTGATATTGAGTAATGAAAATGAGACAAGGATTAACACGTACACCAAGGATACTTACTGGGCTCTTCTCCTTATGGTTGTTTGTATTTTTAGCCCCTTTAGCTGCAGCAGAAGAAGTTTCGTCCAATGCCCTAAAAAGTATCGACTTTCGAACTAATAAAGATAAAGACGCCGTGATTGTCGTCGAATTGGCGTCACCGGCCGCGATTGTAGATATCAAGCGTGTACAGGAAGGGTTAAGTATCGATTTGCTTAACACTTCAGTAAAAGACGAGCAATTGTATCTCCTAGACGTGAAAGACTTTTCGACTGTGGTTGAGAGCGTAGAAGTGTTTCGCGACACCTCGACGACGCGCTTGGTTGCGCACATCAATGAAGAATACATGCATGATTACCGTTTAACGGGGCGTTTTTTGGAAATCAAAGTAGCGAAGATCAAACCCAATGAGAAAGCCCCAGATAAAAGCATTTTAGAAAGAGAAGGTAAGCTTATTTCGATTAACTTCCAAGATATTCCTGTGCGAAACGTCTTGCAGCTTATTGCTGATTACAACCAATTCAATTTGGTTGTCTCCGACTCTGTAGAAGGCAACCTCACGCTTCGTCTTGATGGTGTCCCTTGGCAGCAAGTGCTGGATATTATTTTGCAAGTTAAGGGGTTAGATAAGCGTGTTGATGGCAACGTGATTTTAGTTGCTCCGACTGATGAGCTGGACTTGCGTGAGAAGCAGCAGTTAGAAAAACAAAAACTGACGGAAGAAATGGGAGAGCTTTCATCTGAAATCATCAAAGTTAATTTTGCTAAAGCATCAGACATTGCGGAGATGATCAATGGAGAAGGAAATATCAGCATGCTGTCAGAGCGCGGCAGTATGACCATTGATGAGCGAACTAACTCGTTATTGATTAGAGAGTTACCTGAAAACATCGAGGTGATTCGAGAAATTATTGAGTCTTTGGATATTCCAGTTAAACAGGTTCAAATTGAGGCGCGTATTGTGACCATCAATGAAGGTAACATGGATGAGTTAGGGATTCGTTGGGGTTTTACGTCTATTAATGGCAGTAATACAGTGGGCGGTTCTATTGAGAACAACCTTGCCACGATCGGTCTCTATAATGGAGAAGGGGGTGATGACGGTGGTGACGGTGATGGAGTAGGGATCGATGACTTCCTAAATGTAAACTTAGCTGCAACCAGTCCGAATGCGACCAGTCTTGCTTTCCAAGTTGCGAAGTTAGGTTCAGACACCTTGTTGGATCTTGAGCTTTCTGCTCTGCAACAAGAGTCTAAAGCTGAGATTATCTCGAGCCCACGTTTGATCACTACCAATAAGAAGCCTGCCTATATTGAACAAGGTACAGAGATTCCTTATCTTGAGTCATCATCAAGTGGTGCAACGACGGTGACGTTCAAAAAGGCGGTATTAAGTTTGAAAGTGACCCCGCAAATCACACCGGATAACCGCTTAGTGTTGGATTTAAGTGTCACGCAAGATAGACCTGGACAAGTCGTGAAGACAGGCACTGGTGAAGCTGTTGCGATTGATACTCAACGTATCGGGACGCAAGTGTTAGTGAATAACGGTGAAACGGTCGTTCTTGGTGGTATTTTTCAGCACAGCATTACTAACTCGGTGGACAAAGTACCTTTGTTGGGCGACCTGCCGCTATTAGGTGCTCTTTTTCGTCGAAGTTATGAGAATGTTGGCAAAAGTGAGCTGTTAATTTTCGTCACGCCTAAGGTGGTGATTCAGTAGTTCTGTCTCGGGAAAAACTGATTAAATCAAAAATAAAGTTGCAATAGTGGCACCATGCTTGGATAATTTCGGGTCTTATCACGAATTATCTGTGAGGAACTGGTGCCACAAGCCTTGTAGAACAGCAGTTTAGCTGTGTTTTCTTGTGGCGATCTTATTGAATCAATGTTGTAAATTACTGCTAAACATGGCTGAGAAACGTAATATTTTCCTTGTTGGCCCAATGGGCGCCGGCAAAAGTACAATTGGTAGACATCTAGCACAGCAACTGCATATGGAGTTTGTTGACTCCGATACAGTGATCGAAGAACGCACTGGTGCAGACATCTCTTGGGTTTTTGATGTAGAAGGTGAAGAAGGCTTCCGCAAGCGTGAAGAAGCGGTACTTGAAGACCTAACACAAGAGCAAGGCATCGTGCTTGCGACTGGCGGTGGCTCTGTTAAGAGCAAAGAAAACCGCAATCGTCTTTCGGCACGTGGTGTTGTTGTTTACTTAGAAACGACGATTGAAAAGCAACTTGCGCGTACAAACCGCGACAAGAAGCGTCCTTTACTTCAAACGGATAACCCTCGCGAAGTACTGGAGCAATTAGCTGAAGAACGTAATCCTTTATATGAAGAAGTAGCGGATTACACTGTTCGCACTGACGATCAAAGTGCAAAAGTGGTAGCCAACCAGATCGTAAAAATGCTAGAAGAGAGATAAGTCTTTATCTTTTTTTTAATTGGAGCAAACCGATGGAACGGATTACGGTCAACCTAGCTGAGCGTAGCTACCCAATCTCTATTGGCGCCGGGTTATTTGAGGACCCGGCGTACCTCTCTCAAGTTCTCTCAAACAAAAATGCAAAACAAAAAGTTGTTGTGATCAGTAATGTCACAGTGGCGCCTTTGTATGCAGACAAAATTTTAAAGCAACTCGAGCAGCTCGGTTGTAGTGCATCCTTGTTAGAATTGCCTGACGGTGAACAGTACAAAAACTTGGATGTATTTAATCAAGTAATGAACTTCTTACTGGAAGGGAGTTATGCTCGTGATGTTGTGATCATCGCGTTAGGTGGTGGTGTTATTGGCGACCTTGTGGGTTTTGCGTCTGCCTGTTACCAGCGTGGGGTCGATTTTATTCAAATACCGACCACATTACTATCCCAAGTGGACTCTTCGGTTGGTGGAAAAACCGCGGTTAACCATCCGTTGGGTAAGAACATGATAGGTGCGTTTTACCAACCTAAAGCCGTGATCATTGATACCAACTGCCTGTCGACGTTGCCTGAACGTGAGTTCGCTGCGGGTATCGCCGAAGTCATTAAGTACGGCATTATTTACGATGCAGATTTTTTTGTATGGTTAGAAGACAATCTTGAGCGCTTGTATGCGTTGGATGAAGAAGCACTAACTTATGCGATCGCACGTTGCTGTGAAATAAAAGCGGAAGTGGTGGCTCAGGATGAGAAAGAATCGGGCATCCGTGCTTTGCTTAACTTAGGTCACACCTTTGGTCATGCGATTGAAGCGGAACTTGGCTATGGCAATTGGCTGCATGGTGAAGCGGTATCTTCCGGCACTGTTATGGCGGCCAAAACGTCGCATCTACGCGGTCTGATCTCGGAAGAGCAATTTGAGCGTATTGTTGCGATTTTGCGTCGTGCAAAACTGCCTGTGCATACTCCAGACAGTATGAATTTCGATGACTTCATCAAGCACATGATGCGAGATAAGAAAGTCCTCTCTGGTCAATTACGATTGGTTTTGCCTACAGGCATTGGCACTGCCGAGGTAATTGCTGATACGACACAAGACGTACTCAAACAGGCAATAGACTTCGGTCGCGATATTTAACCTTGTAATGGCGCCTTTGGGCGTCATTCTTGTAGTGTATTAAGGTTATTAGATGAGTGTTGCTCACGTACTGGAATTAGATTCTCAAATCGAGTTGCTTGATAGATTAGGTCTACTGACTAACTTTGGTTCCAATCTCATTGCGATTAATGGTCATGATGGGTACGGGAAATCTTGGTTAGCGCAGCGATACCTTGAAGTGGGTGCCAGTAACAAGAATCAATGTTTGTTACTTTGTCATTCTAATCAAGACGATGTGCAGCATCGCGTCCTTATTTTGAATCAACTGGTTTCAGACGCATTGTTTAATCAGCAAGAGCCTTTACTTGATAGCCTTGAAAGGCTTTTAGGTGATGAGCCGTGTGACATTGCAATTGTTGTAGATGATGCGCATTTATTGAGTGAGACACTTATCTCTGAGCTTTGGATGCTGGTCTTAGAGGCGCACCATAAGCCAAATTGGACCATCAATGTCTTACTGTTTACACAGTCTGGACGTTTAGACGGTTTGCTAGCACGTCTCAGTTATGGACAAGAGATAAAGCCTGTTGAGCTTGATATTGATATGTTGTCCGAAGTGGAAGCTCGTCGTTTCTTTGAGTCACTTGTTGCGCGCTACGTCGATGATGAGTCTGAGAAACGGGTTCGAGATGCATTTAAAAAAGTCGACCCAGTACCGGGTGACATCATGGCGTTAGGAGAGATGAAAGTGGAAAAAAGGATCATTATCCGCTCGATTGTCGGTTCACCCCTGAATATTGCGTTGGTGGTATTAGTCTTACTGTTGCTTGCTGCTGGTGGCTATTGGTGGATGCTTAGTCAACCAAGTCCTGATGATAAAGCGCAGCAAATTGCTGGCAGTTTAGAGCAAACGGCTATTCCAACTTTTGAAGAGTCAGGAATCAGTGCAGCGCAGTCTTCACTGCAACCTGTAACCGATGGCTCTAGCAGTCCTGATAAGTCTGGTGCGGTTGATGATTCTGATTCATTACCGCCAGCAGTGACAGAAGAAGTAGCGAGCGTAGGCAGTGATGACAATCAACAAAGAGTGGTGATTGAGTCGAATGTGGTCGATGCATTGCTTGAAGGTAAAGCTGATTCAGCAGACACAAAAGCGATTGATGATGTCGTAGGTACTGAGAAGACAGAAACCGCCGATGAAACTAGCTCCCCTTTGATTAAAGTCGTAAAACCGAATCAAGATATGACGCAAGCACCTGCTCAGTCAGAAGAGGGTGACGCAAACCAACCTGTTGTGAAGTTTTCATTTGCTCGTGAAGAACTAAAAGCGCTATCGCCAAGAGCTTACACTTTACAACTCGCAGCTATGACCTCAATGGAAGATGTACAATCCTTTCTCAATGAGCATCAACTGAATAATCAAGTGCGAATTTATCCTACCGTTCGTAATGACACCGAGTGGTATATCATCACATATCAAGATTATCCGACAATTCAAATGGCTCGTGATGCCGTCGCAAGCTTGCCAGATTCGGTTAAGTCGGTGAGTCCTTGGGCAAAATCACTCCGTCAGGTTCACCGTGAAATTGAACGAGTGAAATAAACCTGAGCTTCCCTGAAAAATATGTTACATTCCGCAGCCTTAATTTTTGGTCGATAGATAGAGCAGTAGATGAAAAAGCAACGAGCCTTTCTTAAATGGGCAGGAGGAAAATACGGACTGGTTGAAGACATCCAACGTCATTTGCCGCCGGCTCGAAAGCTAGTTGAACCTTTTGTTGGTGCGGGCTCAGTGTTTCTGAATACCGATTATGACCATTATCTACTTGCAGATATCAATCCAGATTTGATCAATCTGTACAACCTGCTGAAAGAACGCCCTGAAGAGTATATCTCTGAAGCGAAGCGTTGGTTTGTCGCTGAGAACAACCGCAAAGAAGCCTACCTACACATTCGCGCTGAATTTAATAAAACCGATGACGTGATGTACCGCTCTTTAGCGTTTTTGTATATGAACCGCTTTGGTTTTAATGGCCTATGCCGTTACAACAAAAAAGGTGGCTTCAATGTACCGTTTGGCTCTTACAAAAAGCCGTATTTCCCTGAGGCGGAACTGGAGTTTTTTGCAGAAAAAGCCAAAAAAGCTACGTTCGTTTGTGAAGGTTATCCTGAAACATTTCGTCGTGCGCGCAAAGGGAGCGTCGTGTATTGCGATCCACCTTATGCGCCGCTTTCAAATACGGCAAATTTCACCTCATACGCAGGTAATGGTTTCACGTTGGACGACCAAGCTGCATTAGCCGACATTGCTGAAAGAACAGCGACTGAACGTGGCATTCCTGTGTTGATTTCTAACCACGACACTACCTTGACACGTCGGTTGTATCACGGTGCGGATCTTAATGTGGTTAAAGTAAAGCGTACCATTAGCCGTAATGGTAACGGTCGTAATAAAGTTGATGAGCTACTTGCGCTTTTTCATGCCCCAGACATGGATAAATCAAACTCTTAATTCTCACACTATTATATCTAAATAGTGGATCTCCCCACTGGCTTCGGTAGAATTGCGCGCAGATTGTTTGCTCATTACTACTGAGGTCAGGTATGAAAGATTTTCTTATTGCTCCATCCATTTTATCGGCAGATTTTGCTCGTCTCGGTGAAGATGTAGAAAAAGTACTCGCAGCGGGTGCGGATGTGGTGCATTTCGACGTTATGGATAACCACTATGTACCAAACCTGACTTTTGGTGCGCCTGTGTGTAAAGCACTACGCGATTATGGCATCACGGCGCCAATCGATGTTCACCTAATGGTGAAACCCGTTGACCGTATTATTCCTGATTTCGCAAAAGCGGGTGCGTCGATGATTACGTTCCATGTAGAAGCTTCTGATCATGTAGACCGTACACTGCAGTTAATTAAAGAGCACGGCTGTCAGGCTGGTGTGGTACTAAACCCAGCAACGCCACTTGCAAGTCTTGAGTTTATTATGGATAAAGTCGACATGATTCTACTGATGTCGGTAAACCCTGGTTTTGGTGGTCAATCATTCATTCCTCATACACTAGATAAACTGCGTGCCGTTCGTAAGATGATTGACGAGTCTGGTCGTGATATCCGCTTAGAAATCGATGGCGGTGTAAAGGTTGACAACATTCGTGAAATTGCAGAAGCGGGCGCAGACATGTTTGTCGCAGGCTCGGCGATTTTCGGTGAGCCAGATTACAAACAAGTGATCGATCAAATGCGCGCTGAACTGGCTGAAGTTAAATAAGCACCGATAAGCCAGCGCAATAACACACTGATTTTAAAGGCTGCCATGTTGTTGGCAGCCTTTGTGTTTTCTAGTATTAGAAGAAATTAAATATCCGCTGCGATGAGCAAATAATCACTTGCCTATTTTACGCCCTTTCTGTACTATTCGTGCTCCTTAAACTCAGTCAATTATCTTTAGTTCCTTGCTTCCTCTGGACGACTGAGCCATTTGTGGAAGCTGAATAATCCGTAAGGAGCAACCAATGCGTCATTACGAAATCGTATTCATGGTGCACCCAGATCAAAGCGAGCAAGTTGCTGGCATGATCGAGCGTTACACTGGTTCAATCACTGAAGCTGGCGGTAAAATCCACCGTCTAGAAGACTGGGGCCGTCGTCAACTGGCTTACCCAATCAACAAGCTTCACAAAGCTCACTACGTTCTTATGAACGTTGAAGCTGACCAAGCTGTAATTGATGAGCTAGAAACTGCTTTCCGTTTCAACGATGCAGTTCTACGTAACATGATCATGCGTACTAAAGCAGCGATCACTGAGCAATCTATCATGCTTAAGCAAAAAGAAGAGCGTGCTCCACGTCGTGAAGAGCGTTCTGAAGCTAAGCCTGAAGCTAAGTCAGAAGCTGCTGAGTAAGTTTTCTTATGGCCAATCGAATGGAGCTGAGCGGCACCATTGCCAAACCGCCCATTCGTAGTAAAAGCCCTGGTGGCATTGAACACTGTCGGTTTTGGCTGGAGCATCGCTCTACTATTATCGAAGCTGACTTACCTCGACAAGTTTATTGTCGTATGCCGGTAGTCGTCAGCGGGCTTGGGTCACAAGCACTAACTCAGAATTTAGTTCAAGGCAGTAACATTAAGGTAAGTGGTTTTGTCACTTATCAAACCGGCCGAAATGGCGTGGGAAAATTAGTGTTACACGCCGACAACATTACTCAAATTTAAGATCAGGAGATAGCCCATGGCTCGTTTCTTCCGTCGTCGTAAATTCTGCCGTTTCACTGCAGAAGGCGTACAAGAGATTGATTACAAAGACGTAGCAACTCTTAAAAACTACATCACTGAAGCTGGTAAAATCGTACCTAGCCGTATCACTGGTACAAGCGCTAAGTACCAGCGTCAACTAGCACGTGCTATCAAGCGTTCACGCTACCTAGCTCTACTACCGTACACTGACAAGCATCAGTAATCGGTTCATTTTATTAAGAAAGAGGATTAAGCAATGCAAGTTATTCTACTTGATAAAATTGGTAACCTAGGTGGTCTTGGCGATACTGCAAACGTTAAATCTGGCTACGCTCGTAACTTCCTTATCCCACAAGGTAAAGCAGTTATGGCAACTAAAGCTAACGTTGAAATGTTTGAAGCTCGTCGTGCTGAACTAGAAGCTAAAGTTGCTGAGCAACTAGCTGCTGCAGAAGCTCGCGCAGAGAAAGTTAACGCTCTAGAAGCTGTAGTTATCGCTTCTAAAGCTGGTGACGAAGGCAAACTATTCGGTTCTATCGGTACTCGTGACATCGCTGACGCTATCACAGCTGCAGGCGTTGAAGTTGCTAAGAGCGAAGTTCGCCTTCCTGAAGGTGCTCTACGTACAACTGGTGAGTTCGAGATCAGCGTTCAACTTCACTCTGAAGTTTTCGCAACTGTGAACCTACAAGTTGTTGCTGCTGAGTAATTCAGTATCAAGACGAAATACTAAAAAGCACCTCCTTGGAGGTGCTTTTTTTATTTCTAAAACTGAGAGAAAAAGGGTTAAAAAGCGAAAAGTAAATTAACGGAAAATACGCTGTCTGCTTTGCTTAAGCCTTCAGGCACTTTATCGTGATACTGACGAGAGTGCGCCAGTTTCAGTGCAATATCTTCAGTAATATCATTGGTTACACTGAGTTCACTATCAGTACGTGTGTTACTTCTACCTGTTACCAACGTAATATCAGCTGCGAAACTTAAATTATCCAACGCATGCCAAGTTGTGTTGATATTTCCTCGAAAAATGCCTTCTCTAACGATATCGGGAAAGACAATATCGTCATCATCTATTTCGTCTAAGTTTGGCTCTTGATAGCGAAAACCAGGGCCTACCTCTACCTCTAAAATGAAGTTCTCAGTGTAGGAGAACTGGTAACCCAAACCACCTGACAACGTATAGTCTTTAAAATAAGCACTGTAGCGAGAATCCACCCCTTTAAAGCTGCCATACAAATATGTCTTAGGGCCTAACTTGTAGTCACTCTGTAGGGAGTAGGTGGATGAGCGTTTGTCTTCTTCACCGTCTTTGTACAAGTTGTAGTACTTCCATTCACCATTAGAACGGTGTCGACCTGACGTATATTCAGCACTCAAACGAGCATTCAGGGAACGAGAGTCCGTGTTACCTGTGTGAGCTTGATAGCCGAACTCCACCTCGGTTTTTAGTGGGTCGGGTACATCAATATTTTGCTCTGGCTGTACTGATTCGTCAGCATACGATGCACTAGCGCACAGTAGGCTAAAGCTAAGTAACCAGTATCGGGACACATCAACCTCGAACGTAATCAAAAAGGAGGGGCATGATACTGATACAGATATTTGGTTGGGTCAATGGTAGGTTAATTTTTATTAGAGCTAGGCGGAAGAACCAGGCTATTACCTGGGTGGTTCACATGATGATTTCTTAACAAGTAATTGTCGCTTCGGGGAAGCATCTCAGTTAGGTTAAGGTTATAATCGTGGGTCAATAGTAGTTATCGAGCAAAGTCATGGCGGAAAACAGAAATCGCAAACCTTCAGACAGTCAGGTCGACGCAATCAAAGTGCCACCTCACTCACTAGAAGCCGAGCAATCAGTAATTGGTGGTCTTTTACTGGATAATGAACGTTGGGACACCGTTGCCGAACGTGTTGTGAGCAGTGATTTCTATAGTCGTCCACACCGCCTGATTTTTGAAGGTGTAAAAACCATTCTTGAAGCGGGTAAACCTCTCGATCTTATTACTTTATCGGAGTATCTAGAGCGTCACGAGTTGTTAGAAGATGTAGGCGGTTTTGCTTACCTCGCTGACTTGGCGAAGAATACGCCAAGTGCAGCTAACATCAATGCGTATGCTGATATTGTCGCTGAGCGTGCGATTGTTCGTGGCCTTATTGGTGTCGCGAATGAAATTGCGGACGCGGGCTATGACCCTCAAGGTCGCAGTTCTGAAGATTTAATAGACATGGCGGAGAGTAAAGTTTTTGCTATCGCCGAGTCTCGAACTAGTGAAAACGAAGGACCACAAAACGTCGACAACATCCTCGAAAAGACGTTAGAACGTATCGAGTTGTTGTATAAAACGCCACAAGATGGTGTTACGGGGGTCGATACCGGTTTCACAGATCTCAATAAGAAAACCGCAGGTTTGCAAGGCTCTGATTTGGTGATTGTCGCAGCGCGTCCATCGATGGGTAAAACGACCTTTGCGATGAACTTGTGTGAAAATGCGGCCATGCAACAAGAAAAGCCCGTACTTATTTTCTCGTTAGAGATGCCAGCTGAACAGTTGATGATGCGTATGTTGGCCTCTTTGTCTCGTGTAGACCAAACCAAGATCCGTACGGGTCAGCTAGATGACGAAGATTGGGCGCGTATTTCTTCTACTATGGGTATCCTGATGCAGAAGAAAAATATGTACATTGATGATAGCTCTGGTCTAACTCCGACCGAAGTGCGTTCGCGCGCTCGCCGTATCGCTCGTGAACATGGCGGTCTATCGATGATCATGGTCGACTACCTTCAGTTGATGCGCGTGCCTTCGTTAACCGATAACCGTACTCTTGAGATTGCTGAGATCTCTCGCTCTCTTAAGGCGCTGGCAAAAGAGCTAAATGTGCCTGTTGTGGCACTGTCGCAGCTAAACCGTTCCCTAGAGCAACGTGCGGATAAACGACCAGTAAACTCGGACTTGCGTGAATCCGGTTCCATCGAGCAGGATGCCGACTTGATCATGTTCATCTACCGTGATGAGGTTTATCACCCAGATAGTCCGTACAAAGGTACGGCCGAAATCATTATTGGTAAACAGCGTAACGGTCCTATCGGCTCTGTTCGCCTCACTTTCCAAGGTCAACATTCGCGTTTCGACAACTACGCGGGTCCTGCATTCGATATTGATGATGAGTAATTCCATGAGCTATATGAAAGCGGCCAAGGCGTGCATTGATTTGTCTGCGTTGCAGCACAACTTACAGCGCGTAAAAGCTCAAGCGCCACAAAGTAAAGTGATGGCTGTCGTCAAGGCCAATGGTTATGGTCACGGATTACGTCATGTCGCAAAACATGCTAACCATGCGGATGCGTTTGGCGTGGCTCGCATTGAAGAAGCATTGCAACTGCGCGCTTGTGGAGTAGTAAAGCCGATTCTATTGCTAGAAGGTTTTTACTCTCCTGGTGATTTACCTGTTCTTGTGACGAACAACATCCAAACCGTGGTGCACTGTGAAGAGCAGCTTATCGCCTTGGAGCAAGCAGACCTTGAAACTCCGGTTGTCGTGTGGCTGAAGATTGACAGTGGCATGCACCGCCTTGGGGTTCGTCCTGAACAATATGACGACTTTGTAACGCGGCTGAAGGAGTGTCCAAATGTAGCGAAACCGTTGCGTTACATGAGCCACTTTGGCTGTGCAGATGAGCTGGATAGCGATATTACCCCACAACAGATTGAGCTGTTTAAATCGTTGACTTCTGGTTGCCAAGGGGAACGTTCACTGGCGGCATCTGCGGGGTTATTGGCATGGCCTCAAAGCCATTTAGATTGGGTTCGTCCGGGTATTATCATGTATGGTGTGTCGCCATTCGATGACAAAACGGCGCAAGATCTTGGGTATCAGCCTGTCATGACACTTAAATCCCACCTTATTGCGGTACGTGAAGTGAAGAAGGGCGAAAGTGTTGGCTATGGTGGTATTTGGACCAGTGAGCGAGATACAAAAGTTGGGGTCATCGCTGTAGGGTATGGCGACGGTTACCCAAGAAGTGCTCCAAACGGTACGCCGGTGTGGGTTAATGGCCGTAAAGTACCTATTGCAGGTCGAGTTTCCATGGATATGCTGACGGTCGATTTGGGACCAGACGCAACGGATAAAGTCAGCGACGAAGCGATTCTTTGGGGGAAAGAGCTCCCAGTAGAAGAAGTGGCGGGTCACATTGGTACGATTGCGTATGAACTCGTGACTAAGCTAACGCCTCGCGTCGAGATGGAATACTCCAAATAAACAACGAAAGGCTAACCCAAGGTTAGCCTTTGTTTTATCTACTCACCGTTAATCGTAGCAATAACGCGGCGGCCGCCACCAAAGTCTCGATGCTCACCCAAGTAAATACCTTGCCATGTTCCTAAAGCTAATCGACCATTTTGGATTGGTACCGTCACACTACTGCCAAGCAGTGATGCTTTAATATGTGCCGGCATGTCGTCGTCACCTTCATAGGTGTGCTGATAATAAGGAGCACGCTCTGGCACAAACTTATTGAAGTGCGCTTCCATGTCCATACGCACGGTTGGATCAGCATTCTCATTTAAGGTCAAACTGGCGGAGGTGTGCTGAATAAATAAGTGTAATAAACCTACTGAAAGTTCGTTTATTTGTGGTAATTGTTGTTCAATTTCATCAGTTATCAGGTGAAAACCGCGGCTTCTCGCTTTTAATTGCAGTGTTTTTTGTGCCCACATACGTGTTCCTTTGGAAATTTATAAATTGGCGTCTATCCTATTCCAATTAGAGCCTGTCATTAGTAAATGATATGATTCTTGTCATCGTAAATGAATGTTCAATTTCAGGGCAGGGAACGTGACCTAACTCAATGTGAGTGTAAAAGCTCTCGGTCATAATTGGCGCCTGAAAAAAAATTACAAAGACTTGTTTTGTGGCAATTTGCCCAAACATCTAATTTATATTCTATTTGCTAAATCGGGGATTCCACAGTTTTCGCTAGACTGTAAGGAATGGAACCTACTGTAACATCGGGATAAAGACCATGTTGAAAAATATCAATCCAACGCAAACACAAGCTTGGAAAGCGCTAACGGCGCATTTCGAATCTGCACAAGATATGGATCTTAAAGAGCTGTTTGCTCAAGACGCAGCGCGTTTCGACAAATACTCTGCACGTTTCGGCTCAGACATCCTAGTCGATTACTCAAAGAACCTCATCAATGAGGAAACTCTGAAGCACCTGTTTGCTCTTGCGAAAGAGACCGAGCTGAAATCTGCAATTGAAGCGATGTTCAGTGGTGAAGCGATCAACCAAACAGAAGGTCGCGCTGTTCTTCACACTGCACTACGTAACCGCGCTAATACTCCAGTTATGGTAGATGGCGAAGACGTAATGCCAGCAGTGAACGCGGTTCTAGAAAAAATGAAATCATTCACTGAGCGCGTTATCGGCGGTGAATGGAAAGGTTACACAGGCAAAGCAATTACCGATATTGTGAACATCGGTATCGGCGGTTCTGACCTTGGCCCTTACATGGTGACGGAAGCTCTAGCGCCATACAAAAATCATCTAAACCTTCACTTCGTATCTAACGTTGATGGTACACACATCGTTGAAACGTTGAAGAAAGTTAACCCAGAAACGACGTTATTCTTGATCGCGTCTAAGACGTTTACAACACAAGAAACCATGACTAACGCGCACACTGCTCGTGATTGGTTCCTAGAATCGGCGGGTGATCAGGCTCATGTGGCTAAGCACTTTGCTGCGCTTTCAACAAACGCGACAGCCGTGTCTGAATTTGGTATCGATACAGCGAACATGTTTGAATTCTGGGACTGGGTTGGTGGCCGTTACTCACTATGGTCTGCGATCGGTCTATCAATTGCACTAGCAGTAGGTTTCGATAACTTCGTTGAGCTGCTTGATGGCGCTCACGAGATGGACAAGCACTTTGTATCAACAGATCTAGAAAGCAACATCCCTGTGATCCTTGCGCTTATCGGTATTTGGTACAACAACTTCCACGGTGCGGAATCAGAAGCTATTCTGCCTTACGATCAGTACATGCACCGTTTCGCGGCGTACTTCCAGCAAGGCAACATGGAATCAAACGGTAAATACGTTGACCGTGACGGCAATGCTGTAACTTACCAAACAGGCCCAATCATTTGGGGTGAACCAGGTACCAACGGTCAGCACGCGTTCTACCAGCTAATTCACCAAGGTACTAAGCTTATCCCATGTGACTTCATTGCACCTGCAATTAGCCACAACCCAGCTAGCGATCATCACCAAAAACTGATGTCTAACTTCTTCGCGCAAACTGAAGCTCTAGCGTTTGGTAAAAATGAAGAAACCGTGAAAGAAGAGTTGGTGAAAGTAGGTAAGAATGCTGAAGAAGTGGCAGCGATTGCGCCATTCAAAGTGTTTGAAGGTAACCGTCCAACAAACTCTATTCTAGTGAAGCAAATCACGCCTCGTACGCTAGGTAACTTGATCGCAATGTACGAACACAAAATTTTCGTACAAGGTGTTATCTGGAATATCTTCAGCTTTGACCAGTGGGGCGTGGAGCTAGGTAAACAACTGGCTAACCAAATCCTACCTGAGCTTGCAGACGAGTCTCAAATCAGCTCGCATGACAGCTCAACAAACGGTCTAATCAACGCATTTAAAGCGTTCAAAGCTTAATGTTTGAATAGATAAAGAAAAGGTCAGCAAATGCTGACCTTTTTATTGCCTGAGGCAAAAACAAAATAGGTTGGCCAGTGCCAACCTATTTTTTCTCTTTTATTCGAAGCAAATTTCGATAAAGGCATTTCCCCATTGGGAAGAGAAAGGCATGATAATAATTGAGCCTTCACACTTGTGGCGAATCGTATGACCTCGGCCCGAAACCACAACCGGTGTTGCCATATCAAAGTCAAAACCACTTTCCGCCAGAATGCGTTTCGCACCACCAGTAACCATGTTGGTGATCTCACCCACCATATCGGTCACTTCTTCATTGAGCCCATTTGGACGTTCACCAAGCATGTTCTGCATGATTTCTAGGGCGAGTGCTTCATCAAAGGTGATCGACATTGAACCACGAGTTTGTGGGCCTACCATACCAATCAGACCAGAAACGTCACCTCGTGCGATCTCATCTTTTTTGATTCGCGGTTTTTGTGGCTTCAGCTCAAGAGAAGCCATAGTTTTTAGCACGTTCATTAAAGAAGCTAAAAACGGGTTTACAAATTCAGCGCGCATAACGTTCTTCTATACTTTTTCTTTCGTCTCGGAGGAACAGGCCTGGCATTCACCATGAGTTTCAATAACTTGGTTGGTCAGTTTGAATCCATGCTTCTCGGCGTTTTCGGCTAACAAGGATATCAGCGTCTCATCTTCGAGTTCAACGACATCACCACATTTATCGCAAATTAGTAATTGGAAAAAGTGCTGCTGAGTATTGAAAGAACAACAAGTAATAAAGCTATTTGTCGATTCCACTCGGTGGATGAAGCCTTGTTCTAGGAGAAAATCTAATGCTCGATAAACAGTGGGCGGCTTAGCCTGAGGCTCACTCTCTTTTAGTTGCTCCAATAGCTCATACGCACTTGAGGCGCGGCGATTAGAACAAATGAGTTCAAATACGCGTCGGCGTTGCGGAGTCAGTCGTACTCCACGCTCTGCGCAGATACTTTCAATTTGTTCAATGATTGTTGGATTCAAACCTTTCACCATAACTATCGGACGTGCTCTATGATAAATCATTTCTATACGAAGTTCGTTTAGAAATGCTTCATTTTACCCACTATCAGAACGAAAATCATGAATTAAAGCAAGTCGGTGGTGGTGTGAAGGCGGAATAATCATCACAGAATGAATCAACGAATGACAGATTCGTATTACTTCTGCGTATTCCTAAGCACTTGGCTAGTCAGCCAACCAAATCATTCTCGCTGAAACTAGCACCCAGAGGTGCTTGGGTATACAATACCCGACTTATTTTTTGAGCGTACTGCTGCGCTCGACCTTGGCAACATAAAAACGGGTGTTTATATCATGACTCATTCTTGCAGGCTCTCCGTAGCACCAATGTTAGATTGGACTGATCGTCATTGTCGCTACTTCCATCGCTTAATGACCAAAGAAACCCTGCTGTACACTGAAATGGTGACGACAGGTGCGATCATTCATGGAAAAGGAGACTTCCTGGCTTATAACGAAGAAGAGCATCCGTTAGCCCTTCAACTTGGTGGTTCAAACCCAGCAGATTTGGCTACGTGTGCCAAGCTAGCGCAAGAGCGTGGCTACGATGAGATTAACCTAAATGTGGGGTGTCCATCTGACCGCGTACAAAACGGTCGATTTGGTGCTTGCCTAATGGCTGAACCGCAGTTAGTTGCGGATTGTGTCGCAGCAATGAAAGACGTGGTCGATATCCCTGTAACAGTCAAGACTCGCATTGGTATTGATGATCAAGACTCTTACGAGTTCCTAACGGATTTCGTTTCTATTGTTTCAGAAAAGGGTGGCTGTGAGCAGTTCACTATCCATGCTCGTAAAGCTTGGTTAAGTGGTTTAAGCCCAAAAGAAAACCGCGAGATCCCACCATTGGATTACCCACGCGCTTACCAATTGAAGCAAGACTTCTCACACCTAACGATTGCGATTAACGGTGGCGTGAAATCATTAGAAGAAGCAAAAGCACATCTTCAGCATCTTGACGGTGTGATGATTGGTCGTGAAGCATACCAAAGCCCATATCTACTGGCATCGGTAGACCAAGAGTTGTTTGGCTCTAATGCTCCAGTGAAGAAACGCAGCGAAATTGTTGAAGAGATGTACCCATACATTGAAGCGCAATTAGCGAAAGGTGCGTACCTTGGTCACATTACCCGTCACATGTTAGGTTTGTTCCAAAGCATGCCCGGTGCTCGTCAATGGCGTCGTCATATCAGTGAAAATGCGCACAAACCAGGTTCTGGTCTAGAAGTATTGCAAGACGCGCTAGCTAAGATTCCAAAAGAATTGAATGTGTAAAATTCGCCAGTGAATGGCTAAAATTACCAACTAAAGAATGATAAAGCCAGAGTGCAGAAATGCCTATGGCTTTGTTTTTTATTAAAAATCATAATCTTAACTTCGTTTCTGTAAGTTGGTATGGAAACTGCTCTGTTTATTGAAAACAAATGGAGAAGTGATTATGTTGGAGCTAATCTTTATTTTAGTATTTGCGGCGACCTTGTTGGTTACGGGTATCACAATGATGACCGTATTCGCAGCAACTGGTATTGCGTTAGTTGTGATGTTTTTACTGGGAATGGTTGGAGCGGTACTCAAACTATTACCATGGTTAATCGTGATTGCATTGGGTATTTGGTTCTTCAAGAATTACGTTGCTCAGCCCCGCTATAAATAATGAGTAACATCATTTAGTTGATGGAGAGGCGTGAGAATATGGTATATTTCCTCTCACGTCCTCTACGTGAATATCAGCTATCTCGGAGTAAATACTACATGACAAATAAAGCGAACATCGCTTTAACGGCATTATCGTTGGCAGTATCTTTTCCTGTTTTTGCAGAGTACTCTGTATCGACAAAAGTCGGCGCAGAGGTATGGGCTGCCGACACTAAAGTTAATGAAGTGAGACGAGATAGCAGTACCGCAGGCACTTTTTACGCGGCGATTGAACATGATGTTAAATATGTCCCTAATGCGCGCCTTCGTTACTCAAGTGTTGATGCGGATTACATGGGGTTCGATAAGCTCGATTTAACCTTGTATTACCACGTTCTAGAGCATGATTTATTGCACTTTGATGCGGGTCTCACGTTCAGTAATTTAAGTGACACTAAATACATTGATGCTGGCTCAAGCAGGCGTGTAGAAGAATTTGATGAGCTGATTTGGGCTTGGTATGGTTACGCAGAAATTCAAGTTCCGGATACAAACTTTGATGTGATTGGTGAGATAAACTTTGGTGACAACAAAGGCATCAAAAGCACCGATTTCATGGCAGGTGTTCAATACAATGTACCGCTCGAAAAAGCTCGACTGGCTTTTCGTGGAGGTTACCGTGTGATTGATTTAGAGTCCGATAAATTCATGTCGGATCTAGGGAAAGAGTTTATTTTTGCTAACGGCTTCTTTGTGAGTGCGGAATACGCGTTCTAAACTCAGCCATATTAGATATTCGATTTACTTAAAACGTCGCTTTATAAGCGGCGTTTTTTTATATCACTTCATTATATCCAATCGAAATTTCTCCCTATTTGGCTGACTTAGACCATGCTTACCTAGGAGCAATGTGAAAGTTAAAGCAGGGATAGCGATGACAATAAATGAACTAAGACATCTATTCCGTGAAAATCAGCTTATCGAAGCGATTATTGAGCCTGCAATCCAAGAGGGTGGTTGGGTTGTAGAGTTCAGACATGCGCGCGGTGGTTTTGTTTTTCTAACGGACAGTCACGGCGAAGAATGTCTTTATGAAGATTTGGATACTGCGTCAAAATCGGCAATGGCAGTAGGCTTTCAACAAGTCCGCATTGAAGATCGATGAGCAAAAAGTAAGCCGTTCTTACTTCCAAAAAGTTATAAAACATTCACTTCTATTCTTTCTTGTTATTAAGGAGAGTGGGTACTCTATCGTCACGCAATGAATAGGGATGTCGTGATAATGTCTTTTCAAAAGAATGAGTATTCTCACAAGAATGTGTCTGAAGATAATAATGGGCAAGGAGGAAATCCTCCAATCGCAAGCCCTCTGAATGACCAACAAATTAGCTCACTCCAACAAACTGTCTCTGAGTTGTCTTCACAGCAACTTGCTTGGGTCAGTGGGTATTTTTGGGGATTAGCTCAAAATCAACCAAACACAGCGGTAACGCCAATTGCACAAGCAACGGCAGCCGTATCAGCGAAGCCAGCAGGTAAGTTGAGTATTATTTTTGCTTCCCAAACGGGCAATGCTAAAGGTGTTGCTGAAGCTCTGGAGCAGGAAGCAAAAGCAGAAGGAATTGCAGTCGAACTTTTTGATGCAAGCGATTACAAAGGTAAAAACTTAGCCAAAGAAACGCATGTCATTATTGTGGCATCGACTAACGGCGAAGGCGAAGCGCCAGACAATGCCATTGAGCTACATGAGTTTTTGCAATCGAAGAAGGCCCCTAAGCTGCCAAACCTGCAATATGGTGTTATTGCATTGGGAGATTCTAGCTACGAATTCTTCTGTCAGACCGGTAAAGACTTCGACACTTACCTATCAAAGCTAGGCGCGACTCCATTTATCGAGCGTCTTGATTGCGATGTGGATTATGAGGCTCCTGCAACTGAATGGCGTAAGAATGCGTTAGACAAGGTAAAAGATACACTGTCTTCTGGCTCTGAAGCGGATGTGGTTCAACTTCCTGTGGGTCAAGCTGCGACTGCGCACTCTCCTTACAATAAACAAAATCCGTACACTGCGACGTTACTGACCAGTCAAAAAATCACGGGCCGTGACTCTGGAAAAGACGTTCGTCATATAGAAATCGACTTAGAAGGCTCGGGCTTAACGTATCAGCCTGGTGATGCACTAGGTGTGTGGTTTGAAAATAGCTCGGAACTTGCAAATGCCATTCTTGGTAAGGTCGGTTTGTCTGGGGTTGAGACTGTTGACGTTGATGGTGAAAGCTTGTCAATCCACAGTGCTCTTGTGAGTAAATATGAAATCACAACATCTAACCCACAGCTCATCACAAAGTTTGCCGAGTTATCCGGTAGCAAGAAGCTACAAAAGTTAGTTGAAGATAAAGATAAGCTTCGCGAGTACTCTGCAAATACTCAAATCGTTGATGTACTGGCAGAAAAGAAAACCAAGTTAACCGCAGATGAATTGATTGGTTTGCTTCGTCGTCTGACTCCACGCCTTTACTCTATTGCATCAAGCCAAGAAGAGGTCGATGAAGAAGTACACCTAACGGTTGCTTTGGTTGAGTACGAACAAAACGACGAAAAACGATATGGTGGTGCGTCTAGTTTCTTAGCACAGCGTCTCGAAGAGGGGGATGAAGTTAAAGTATTTGTTGAGCATAACAACAACTTCAAACTGCCGGAAGATGATAGCACTCCAATTATCATGGTTGGTCCTGGCACAGGGATCGCACCATTCCGTAGCTTTATTCAGGAACGTGAAAACCGCGATGCTGAAGGCAAAAACTGGTTGTTCTTTGGTGATCGCACGTTCACTCAAGACTTCTTGTACCAAGTGGAATGGCAAAAGTATCTCAAGTCAGGAGTACTAAGCCGATTGGATGTTGCCTTTAGTCGTGACCAAGTAGAAAAGGTTTACGTACAACATCGCATCTTAGAAAACGCAACTCAAGTGTGGCAGTGGATCCAAGAAGGCGCTTATATCTATGTCTGCGGTGATGCAACGCGTATGGCAAAAGATGTGCACGACGCATTGGTTATCGTTGCTGAACAAGAAGGCAAGATGCCGCGTGACGATGCAGAACAATTTATTAATGATCTACGTAAAGCGAAACGTTATCAGAGGGATGTGTACTAATGACTTTTTCTACGGACAATAATAAGCAGGTTGTATTAGGTGAAGAGTTAGGGCCGCTATCTGATAACGAGCGCCTGAAGCGAGAAAGCAACTTATTACGTGGCACTATTGAGCAAGATTTACAGGACCGTATTACAGGTGGCTTTACTGCCGACAACTTCCAGTTAATTCGTTTCCACGGTATGTATCAACAAGACGATCGTGATATCCGTAATGAACGCACAAAGCAAAAACTGGAACCATTACATAATGTGATGCTTCGTGCTCGTATGCCTGGAGGCATCATCACGCCAACGCAATGGTTAGCGATCGACAAGTTCGCAACGGAGCACTCTTTATATGGAAGTATTCGTCTGACGACTCGCCAAACGTTCCAGTTTCATGGGGTATTAAAACCGAATATTAAGTTGATGCATCAAACGCTCAACAGTATTGGCATTGATTCGATTGCAACCGCGGGTGATGTAAACCGTAACGTGTTGTGTACCACTAATCCAGTGGAGTCAGAGTTACACCAAGAAGCTTACGAATGGGCGAAGAGAATCAGTGAACACCTGCTTCCGAAAACACGCGCTTATGCAGAGATTTGGCTAGACGGTGAAAAAGTAGAAAGCACGGAAGAAGACGAACCGATTCTAGGCAAGAACTACTTACCACGTAAGTTTAAAACCACAGTGGTTATCCCACCGCAAAATGACGTAGATGTACACGCTAACGATCTCAACTTCGTAGCGATTGCAGATAACGGTAAGCTGGTAGGCTTTAACGTCCTGGTCGGCGGCGGCTTAGCGATGACGCATGGCGATACATCAACTTATCCGCGCCGCGCTGACGACTTTGGCTTTATTCCGCTGGACAAGACACTTGATGTTGCCGCAGCTGTAGTAACAACTCAGCGCGACTGGGGTAACCGTTCAAACCGTAAGAACGCAAAAACCAAATACACATTGGATCGTGTAGGTAGCGATGTCTTTAAAGCGGAAGTCGAGAAACGTGCTGGTGTTAAGTTTGAGCAAAGCCGTCCATATGAATTAACAGAACGTGGTGACCGTATTGGCTGGGTAGAAGGAATTGATGGTAAATATCATTTAGCGCTTTTCATCGAAAACGGTCGCTTATTAGACTTTCCAGGTAAACCACTTAAGACGGGTGTTGCTGAAATTGCCAAAATCCACAAAGGCGATTTCCGCATGACAGCAAACCAAAACCTAATTGTTGCGGGTGTACCTAAAAACGAAAAAGCGAAGATTGAAAAGATCGCTCGTGAACATGGCTTAATGGATGACGGCGTTAGTGAACAGCGTAAGAACTCAATGGCTTGTGTTGCTTTTCCGACTTGTCCGCTAGCGATGGCAGAAGCTGAACGTTTCCTTCCTCAGTTTGTTACTGATGTGGAGGGGATTCTGGAGAAGCACAACCTACCAGAAAATGACAACATCATTTTGCGTGTAACTGGGTGTCCAAATGGTTGTGGTCGCGCAATGTTGGCTGAAATTGGTCTAGTTGGCAAAGCGCCGGGTCGTTACAACTTGCACCTAGGTGGTAACCGTGCCGGTACTCGAGTACCAAAAATGTATAAAGAGAACATCACGGATAAGCAAATCTTAGAAGAGATTGATCTGCTGGTGGCTCGATGGTCGAAAGAGCGTGAAGAAGGCGAAGCCTTTGGCGATTTCACTATTCGTGCTGGCATTATCCAAGAAGTGCTCGTATCAAAGAGGGACTTTCATGCTTGATTCTGTAGCATCCAAGCTGGAGCTCACAGAGTTACTGACATTAACAAAGACGGAGCAAATCCTCCGTCTTGCTCAAATTAATGTCGAGCTCGAAAAGCTTTCAGCACAAGAGAGAGTTGCGTGGGCTTTAGATAATCTAGAAGGCGAGTTCGCGGTTTCTTCTAGTTTTGGTATTCAAGCCGCGGTTATGCTTCATTTAGTTACTCGCGCCAAAACGGACATCCCCGTCATTCTAACCGATACTGGTTACCTGTTTGCTGAGACGTACCGATTTATCGATGAGCTGACAGATGCTCTCAACCTAAATTTAAAAGTTTATCGAGCCAAAGAAAGTGCGAATTGGCAAGAAGCTCGATATGGAAAATTATGGGAGCAGGGCGTAGAGGGAATTGAAAAATACAACAAGCTCAATAAAGTTGAGCCGATGCGTCGAGCGTTAAAAGATCTTAATGTTGGAACGTGGTTCTCTGGATTGCGTCGAGAGCAAAGTAAATCTCGTGCAGGTTTACCGATTCTATCCATTCAGAACGGTGTGTTTAAATTTCTACCAGTAATTGATTGGACTAATAAAGACGTTCATTACTACTTAGAACAACACGGCCTTAAATACCACCCATTATGGGATGAAGGTTACCTTTCAGTTGGTGATACACATACCACTCGTAAATGGGAGCCGGGAATGTCAGAGGAAGAAACTCGATTCTTTGGCTTAAAGCGAGAATGTGGCCTACACGAAGATGATGGCTCTGAACAAGATGGGTCTGGCATATAGCCA
Source organism: Vibrio sp. Vb0888 (assembly GCF_033338835.1). Classification (NCBI taxonomy): domain Bacteria; kingdom Pseudomonadati; phylum Pseudomonadota; class Gammaproteobacteria; order Vibrionales; family Vibrionaceae; genus Vibrio; species Vibrio sp. Vb0888. The sequence goes on along the minus strand of NZ_JAWOTL010000024.1, from coordinate 653 downwards.
TAATGCTCTTTAAATAGAGTTTAGGTTAAGATTAATAAAGATAGCTGCAATAAAGCAGCTTTCTTTATTTATGGTACTTGAAAAATACGTCTCAAAGAACAACTCTGTGGATAAGTTGTGTGAGAGTTTGGGGTAAAGTTGAATAAATAAAGGTTTGATCGAAAACTCATCGTTTAACCATTATTTTTGCAATTTTTGAAAAATAACACTTGCCAATGTGAGCGCGATCTCTATAATGCCTCCTCGTCGACAGGGCAAGGGCTCACAAGGGTTTAAGCGAAGTTGATAAGGCTGAAAAGAAAAACGAAATAATTTGAAGAAAGTGTTTGACACAATAAATTATCTCGCTAGAATGGCCGCCTCTTCCGAAGTGATGTCAATCACAAAGAAGAGTTGCTCTTTAACAATATAGACCTATCAATCTGTGTGGGCACTCGTTGATGATAATCCAATTGGATACCTCGGTATCAAATTAGGTTTCAATGATACGAAGTGACCATTGAATTTTCGGATTCAGCACAGTCAATTCAAACATTACTTCTGCTATTTATTAGCGAAAGGAATGTTCAGTATTCGTTGAGCCGAACAAAATCTTAAATTGAAGAGTTTGATCATGGCTCAGATTGAACGCTGGCGGCAGGCCTAACACATGC
>NZ_JAWOTL010000023.1:0-54109 GCF_033338835.1 Vibrio sp. Vb0888 | reverse complement strand
GGTTGAAAGCACCGGTCTTGAAAACCGGCATACGTTAATAGCGTATCTAGGGTTCAAATCCCTATCTCTCCGCCACTATTAAGAAGCCTTGCTAGAAATAGCGAGGCTTTTTTCATTTCCGTACATCTTTATTACTCTATCTGTGCTTGCCAAAAATCAATTCCATATGCGATCTACTTTTCGACAAAGTAATATTGGTATCGGTATTGGTTGTGACATTTTGATTTTTGCTAAGAAGTGCAGTTGCTTCTAAAGCTGTTCATCCTCATCACTGCATGCTGTCCCGATAAGGTTGTTGGAGATGCTTTGTTAAGGTGTTGAACCATCTATTGTCTTATCGTTCTCTTAAAGCACTACCATTGCTTCTCTAGCCCCTTTTACCGGATAGACCGAACAAATAAGCATACTCAAATAGCCACTGTTTCACTGATGTATCTTTTTGTTTTACTCAGTCTAGCGACGCGTGTGCTCTATTGCCTAAATCTAGCTACGTCTTAAAACCATACATCAACAGGCTAAAGTTACGTATTCCTGCATCTTTTAAAATTGTTTTGGATTCTGCTGGAATGACAGGATCAGAGTAGTCAAAAGAGAAGAGGAAAGTGAAACGATAGTGAGTTGCTAGGAAGTTGAGAACTACTTGGGAGCCAATGAATTGGATAAACATATTGATGACTAAGGACTGAAGGGTTAATAGCAGGCAATAAAAAAGCCGACAGGTAAGCTGTCGGCTTGGTTAGGTCATCTTAAGTTAGTCATTCTGTACGAGCGTGAGAGCTTTACGAGAGACTTCGTGAGCAGCTTTGGTTAGATTTTGCTTCTCTAGTGTGTCTGCTAGGAATGCATAGTCAGAGACGTCAGAGCGAAGCTTTAAGGCGATCTCAAAGTGATCCTGGGCTTCTTGCCACCTCTCTTGACGGAAATAGAAGTGCGCTAATGCGCTATGGGCAGCGGCGTTATCCGGTTCTTTCTTCACTACTCCCTCTAAGAAGACCACGACAGGGTGGGTATCTGGCAGGTTTAGATCTGGCAGAAGTTGATAAAGCTCTGGGGCAGGTTGTTTTTTTAATGCTTCTTTTAGCACGGTAAAGGCTTCTGCATCAGCTTTTCGTGTGATGAGTTCTCGAGCAAAACAGGCAACGAGGTTTGTGTCTTGTTTCACTTTACGTGAGAGACTATTCCAATGGGAGATTAGCCCTTCGCTACCTTGTTGTTGCGCTACTTCATGGAGTAAGCCGCACTGCGCCTTTTGAATCAGCTCTGCATGTTCTTCTTCCGTGATGAGTTTTGCTTTGGTTAGTTGTGGCAAGAGGTCAATAAGAGGTTGCCACAACTTTAGCTGCATGTACGTTGTTTTCAGCAAGTTCAATACAATAGAGTTACTCGCATACTGACTTTTTAACGATTGCAAGGTATCGAAAGCGGACTCGAACTCGTTGTCGCGGATAAATTGTTTCGCTCGAGTCAGTTCTACTGCGAGATGGGCGTTCTCTTGTTGGCTCGCTAGCTCTAGATAGTGATCTCGTTTTGCTTTATCACCTTGGCCTTGTGCGGCTTCAGACGCAACCAAGTAGCAAAGCAGCGGCATATCGTGATGATTTGCCCAGCGAGTTACTTTCTTCTCAGCACCTTTCCAGTCACCTTCTAGAAGTTTAATAATGCCTTCATTGGTGTATCGGCGGGAATGGCGCATTTTGCGAACACTGAAGTAGTTCCATGTTGTAGAACTAGCATAAACTAACTTCTTAATCAGGTACTCAAGCAGAAAAAGACCTGCGAGTGCAGCGATAACGAAAACCACTAATGTCGTTACGCTCATCTCGATCGTTTTCTCGGCAATGGAGATGAGTACATAGCCTTGCTGACCAGAAAACTGGGTGCCAACAAATAGTCCTGCGCCTAGTACAACAAATAGGAAAATAAGACGAAACATTACTTATCCTCCATGCCTGTCATCGTTGTGACTTCACGACGTAGGCGTTCACGGATGACATCTGATAGTTGAGACTGACTTTGCAGTTTTGTTGGGTATTCCACTTGAATATTTTGCTGACTTAGTAGGTTAACCGTTTTGTTGAACTCTTTAACAGAATTATCGTCTTGGTTGAAGAAAGCTAATGCCCATTTGTCGGCTGTTTTTAGAGATGTGGTGTAAATTTCACCTTGTTCTTGGTACACCGCTTTTATTGCCGTTTCCAATTTGGCTTTGATGTTTTCTTTCAGGTAAAAGTGTTGCTCAGGAGAAAGCAGTGGAATGACGTTACCATCGCGCGTGCGGAAGGTAATGAAGTTTTCTGAAAAGTCCTTCAAAGAGGTCATTAAGTTATCTTGCCAGTTTGCGATATCTTCAGACACTTCAGTGTTTTCTACGGCTTCAGCTTCAGGTAGCAGTGCATTGGCGAGAGGGAGCTTGTCTACTTGCTGTTGTAGGGCAGTTAAGCGTAGTACCAATCCATCACGGTCAATTAGCGGGATAGTGCGAAGTTTGGTGATATCGTTCGCCATTGCTTTACGTAGTTTGACGAGGCTAGGGTCATTCAGTGCTGCAATGCGTTGGTCTGCACTTTCCATCAGTTGAGTCGCGCTTTCTACATCGTGCTCTAAGAACAATTTACGACCAGCTAATTTGACAAGGTAATCGGCTTCCGCTAATAGCCAGTCGTTTGGTCGACGACCTTTCACATCGGCAACGGCGAGCTGTAAGCTTTCAATGCTCTTCTGTTGCTGTCCAAGTACCACTTCCGCTTTGTGTGTCACGGTTGTTGCTTTCTCGATGGTTTCTTCTTGTACCCGGCTGAGTTCTTGCTTCATGGAAGCTTGAGTGCTTTCTAGCTGACTTTTTAGTTGGGCGATCTGCGCTTGGTAATCGGCTTGCTGTTGATGCAGCTTGTACGCGAGGCCACCGCCAAAAATAATCGATAAGATGATAGCGACCGTGCCTAGTTTGACACCGCGTTTACCTTGTTTTTCTTCAAACTCGACTTTGGTTGGCTCTGCTGTTTTTGGGGGCTCGGCCGCTTGTGGTTGCTCTTTTTTAAGGTCCGCATCCTGCTGCGATGTGGTTTTTTCGACTAGCGGTGCCGATGAGGTTTCTTCGGAAAGGTTTTTATCGTTATTTTTTTGGTCGTTATTTTTACTTGTCATGCCTATATCCTGTGTAGCTAGGGCTGGAGAGCCGCCAGTAATTCTTGGTTGGATGCGCTTCCCGTGCATCTCACGCGAGTGAACCCCCTTTGAATTGCGATGTCAGCGATACGCTGACTGGGGATATACAACTCTTGTTGATTAAGCCAAGTCAATTGCTCCGACGTCAATTGGCTGCACAAATAATCCAGTTGTTCACCACTGGTGACAATAATCTGGTTAATTTGTAGGTTTTTCCATAGTGAGATACAGCTTACTGGATCGAATGGGATGAATTCTCTCTTGTAAGTCTCACTATAGTGAACTTTTGCGCCATGCCTCACCAATGCATCTTTGATCAGCTCTCTTCCGCCGTTACCACGAAGGATAAGAACTTGTTGTTGTGCCACATTGTTGAGCTCTGGCAGTCGCAATAAGTGTTCACTATCACTGACTTGGGGATAGTGTACTTTCTGTTGGGTACATTTGCTTAAATAGTGTGCTGTTTTTTGACCAACGGCAAGGTAAATAGCTTGTTTCGGCCATGACATCCCGTTGCTGGCTAAGATTTGCTGTGCGCATTGCACTGCATGTCGACTAACAGCGATAACAATTTGAGCTTGATGTAGATGTTTAGAGAGGTGCGTGTCCGTGAGATCGGCGACAATGTCGATCAGGGGATGGTGATATGCGGAAATGCCATGCCTTTCGAGCAGAGAGCAAAGCGCGTTGCCTTGCTCTCCCGGCCGAGTGACCAACACTGCCATGGTTATTCGTGATCTGCGTACAGCTTAGTTAGGATTTCACGAGCGCCGTTATCTAGCAGCTCATTGGCTAGCTGCACTCCTAATGCTTCGCCATCTTTACGATGGCCACGAATTTCACCACGAACAATTTCGCTGCCATCTGGTTCGCCAACTAATGCGCGTAACCAAATGTTGTCGCCGTCTAGTAGGGCATAGCTGCCGATCGGTACCTGACAGCCGCCTTCTAGCGTCAGGTTCATTGCGCGCTCACACAAAACGCGGTCTACGGTGTCTTGGTGGTTAAGTGGCTCAAGCAGCTTAAGCAGTCTTTCATCGTCAAGGCGGCACTCAATACCGACAGCACCTTGGCCTACCGCTGGTAGTGATTGCTCTGGTTCGATAAAGCTACGAATGCGCTCTTCAAGCTTCAATCGTTTAAGGCCAGCCGCAGCAAGAATGATTGCATCATACTCACCCGCATCTAACTTACCAAGGCGAGTGCCCACATTACCGCGAAGCTCTTTGATGATGATGTCCGGACGATATTCTTTCAGTTGGCATTGACGACGCAAACTGCAAGTACCAACCACGGCACCTTGAGGGAGCTCATCAATGTGGCTATAGGTATTAGAGACGAAGGCATCACGAGGATCTTCACGCTCACAAATGGTCACGAGGCCAAGGCCTTCTGGGAAATCGACGGGTACGTCTTTCATTGAGTGAACGGCGAGGTCTGCACGTCCTTCTAGCATCGCGATTTCAAGCTCTTTTACGAACAAGCCTTTGCCGCCAACTTTTGCTAGTGGTGTATCTAAAATCACGTCACCTTTGGTCACCATGGTTACTAACTCGACTTCCAAGCTAGGGTGAGCGGCTTGAAGGGCGTCTTTAACAAAGTAAGCTTGCCATAAAGCAAGAGGGCTTTTTCGAGTTGCAATGCGAATCGGTGTGGATTGTGTCATGATCTTCTCAATGCTGTTTGGATTTGGGTTTATCCTACCATTCTCATCAAGAAATGCTTACTGTTAGTTCGTTATCTCTGAAGGCTATGAATGGAATTACATGACGTTATGAAAATAGTGTGACTGGATTCTCAATTAGACTAAGGACTATTATTAGTAATAGGTAATAAGAGCGACACTACCGCGCGATTAATTTTGTGACTAAAGTATGGTTTTGTATCCAGAGTGATACGCGGGCGTGAAGCTTTACCCGCACCAATAAAAGTGTTAAATTGATCACGTTTTTAAGCCATTTTGGTTTAAAACGTCAGCAGATTTTCGTGATTGTTCAACCAAGGAATTCCCCTTGCAGGCTTACACCCAAAAAATCATCCAGCGACTAGATAATTTGAATCAGCAGCGAGTTGATCGCGCGCTGGCGCTTATGGATTCGCAAAGCCAGCAAGTCTTCCATTTGATTCCTGCCTTGTTGAACTACAACCATCCTGTAATTCCTGGCTATTATGATGCCGATGTCCCGTTTGGTGTGCATGGGCTTGAACTAAATAGTATTCAGCAACAATTCATAGATGATATTCAACTTGCCATTGGTCAGCCGCTCAAGACGGTAGAAAAGCCCGCTATATTGGGTTTGTACACCATGGGCAGTACCTCCTCGATTGGTCAAAGTACTTCCAGTGATTTGGATATTTGGGTGTGTATCTCTCCTGAGATGGATTGTGACGAACGCGAGTTATTGACCAATAAATGCCTACTCATCACGGATTGGGCACAAAGCAAAGGCGTGGAAGCGAACTTTTTCTTAATGGATAAAGAGCGCTTTAGAAGCAATCATTCTGAGGAGATGACAGGTGATAACTGTGGTTCATCTCAGCACTTACTTTTGCTAGATGAATTCTATCGTAGTGCGGTGCGTATTGCCGGACAGCGTTTGTTATGGCAAATCGTGCCGCCAGAAATGGAAGAGTGTTACGACGAGTACGTTTCTCAACTGTGCAGTGATGGTTACATCGACTGTAGTGAATGGATCGACTTTGGTAAATTGAACTGCATTCCTGCTGAAGAATACTTCGGCTCGAACTTGTGGCAGTTATACAAAAGCATCGACTCTCCCTACAAATCGGTATTAAAAGCCATCTTGCTAGAAGCTTACTCGTGGGAATACCCGCATACTCAATTGTTAAGTATCGACACTAAGCGTCGTTTCTTTGCCCATGAGCCTGACCTCTATGGCATGGATGCGTACTACTTAATGTTGGAAAAAGTAACCCGTTACCTAGAGCGAATTCAAGACGATACACGTTTGGATTTGGTGCGTCGCTGTTTCTATCTCAAAACCCATGAAAAACTATCTCGTGAGCCGAATATTGGCTCAGTAGCTTGGCGTCGTGAAGCACTGAGCGATATGATTGCAAAATGGAATTGGGATGCCAGTGTCGTTGCAGAGCTCGATGACCGCCGTAATTGGAAGGTTGAACAAGTAAAGGTGGTACATCATGCATTGCTGGATGCGTTGATGCAAAGCTACCGTAACTTGATTCAATTTGCGCGTCGTAACGACATCACTTCTGCTATCAGTCCGCAAGACATCAGTATTTTGGCCCGTAAACTCTACGCGGCTTTTGAAGTATTGCCGGGCAAAGTAACGTTACTAAACCCACAGATTTCACCTGATCTGCACGAGCCTGACTTGAGCTTTATCGAAGTGAAAAAAGGGGGGGTAAACAAGTCTGGTTGGTACCTCTATAAACAACCGCTTATTGCGCACCGCATTTTGGGGCAACCATATCTAGAGCATCATGAATACTTGAGTAAGTTGGTTGCTTGGGCATTCTTCAATGGCTTGATCACTGAATCGACTCGTTTACATGCCGTGGTACGTGAAGCGCAGCTAGATATTGATAAGTTTTACCAAATGGTGAGTGACTTACGAAATACTTTTGCGTTGCGTAAGCGTCGTCCATCTATGCAGGCGCTAGCGAGTCCTTGTGAAATAAGCCAGCTTGCGATGTTCATCAACTTCGAAAATGATCCGACGTCTGAACTTTCTGGTCGTTCGTTGAAAGTGGATGTTAAGAACACCGATATTTTTAGCTTTGGTCCAGAACATAAAAATTTAGTCGGCAGTGTTGACCTTGTTTACCGTAACTCTTGGCATGAAGTGCGTACGCTGCATTTCAAAGGGGAAACGGCGATGCTGGATGCACTGAAAACCATTTTGGGCAAAATGCACCAAGATGCGTTGCCACCAGAATCAGTGGATGTGTTCTGCTATGCGAAGAACATGCGTGGTGTGATGCGTAATATGGTTTACCAGCTTTTAGCTGAATGTATCGACTTACGCTTGAAACCAGTAGAGCAAGAGAAACGCCGCCGCTTTAAAGCGATGCGTCTTGGTAACCAGACTTATGGGTTGTTCTTTGAACGTCGTGGTGTGTCGGTGCAGAAGCTAGAAAATTCCATCGATTTCTACCGCAGCATTTCTACTAACAAACTCAAAGGCTCGCCGCTGTTAATGCTCGATCGTGAGCAAGAATATCAAATGCCGGAGGCGGTGGATGGGTTTGCCAGTGAAGGTCTGGTGCAGTTCTTCTTTGAAGATAACGAAGATGGCTTCAATATTTATGTTTTGGATGAGTCAAATCAAGTGGAAGTGTATCACCAATTTAGTGGCTCCAAAGATGAAATGATTTCGTCTGTAAACAGCTTCTACACGTCGGTAAAAGACGATAGTCGCGTCGCGTCGAAGTTTATTAACTTTAACCTGCCTCAGTACTATCAAATTATTCACCCTGAAGAGGGGAATGCGTATATCATTCCTTACCGTAATGACGGTTGTTCACCGAGTCGCCCGACCAAAACTGTGAACGCGTAATTAAACCCGTATCAATAAACAAAAAGAGCACTTCGGTGCTCTTTTTGTTTTGGTGACGATTGACCAGAATTATGCCCAATCAATGGCTTCGCCTGCGTGCTTTTCACACTCTTTCTTCACCATTTCAAATAGCTCCATACCCGTTTTTGAGCAGGTCCATTTACCTTCAATAAGCTTGAAGTGGAAACCACCAGATTTGGACGCTAGCCAGATCTCATGCATCGGCTCTTGGCGATTAATGATGATTTGGCTGCGGTCTTCAAATTCCAATGTCATTACGTTGCCAGTGACTTCGTAATCAATGTCTGCGCCTGAATCATCGATGGATTCTTCGATGATTTGCATCTGCGCATCCACCAGTTGATGAAATTCAGTATCGTTCATCCGTCTATCCTATTGCTTTTCCTGAGTGTGGTGCGATTATAGGGGGCATTGATTCAATAATCACGATATGCGAAATGAAAAAATTAGTTACTGTGTTGTTTGTGATGGTTGCCGCGACCTTAGCGGGGTGTGGTCAGTCTGGCTCACTATACATTCCAGATGACACTCAACAGAATGAGCAATCACAATAAATAACCGCACCTTAGGGTGAAATTAGGGTTCAGCAGTCGAATAAAATAAGGGAAGCGAATTTTGGATTACTTCAACTATCAGGATGATGGCCAGCTTTGGGCCGAAGACGTCCCACTTCAAGCTCTTGCAGAGCAATATGGCACTCCTCTTTATGTATATTCTCGAGCCACGCTAGAGCGCCATTGGAAGGCGTTTGATAGTGCTGTGGGTCAGCATCCTCACCTGGTTTGCTACGCGGTGAAAGCCAACTCAAACTTAGGCGTATTGAACACGCTAGCGCGTTTGGGATCGGGTTTTGACATCGTGTCGGGTGGTGAACTTGAGCGTGTGATTGCCGCAGGCGGTGATCCGAAAAAAGTCGTTTTCTCTGGTGTTGGTAAAACACCGGCAGAGATGAAGCGCGCTCTTGAGCTAGGTATCAAATGTTTCAACGTTGAATCTGAGCCAGAGCTAGAACGTTTGAACAAGGTTGCGGGTGAGCTTGGTGTGATTGCGCCAATTTCTCTGCGTATCAATCCAGATGTCGACGCGAAAACACACCCTTACATTTCGACTGGTCTTCGCGACAATAAATTCGGCATTGCGTTTGATCGTGCGCCAGATGTTTATAAATTCGCGCAAAGCCTGCCGAACTTGAATGTGCAAGGTATCGACTGCCACATTGGTTCTCAGCTGACCAATATAGACCCATTTATCGACGCGACAGACCGTTTATTAGCCCTGATTGATGATTTAAAAGCGCAAGGCATTAACATTCGTCACCTTGACGTCGGCGGTGGTTTGGGTGTGGTCTATCGTGATGAATTACCACCTCAGCCTTCTGATTACGCCAAAGCGTTACTAGGCCGTCTTGAAAATCACCAAGACTTGGAGCTGATCTTTGAGCCAGGCCGTGCAATTGCTGCGAACGCAGGTATATTGCTAACGCGTGTTGAGTTTTTAAAACATACTGAGCATAAAAACTTTGCGATTATCGACGCTGCAATGAACGACTTGATGCGTCCTGCGCTATACCAAGCATGGCAAGATATTGTGCCAGTTTCACCGCGAAAGGGTGAAGCTCAGACTTACGACTTGGTTGGTCCTATTTGTGAAACCGGCGACTTCTTGGGTAAAGATCGCGCACTCGTTTTGCAAGAAGGTGATCTACTCGCGGTTCGTTCAGCAGGTGCCTATGGTTTTGTGATGTCTTCGAACTACAATACTCGTACCCGAGCAGCAGAAGTGATGGTGGACGGTAAACAAAGCCACTTAGTTCGCCAGCGTGAGGAGCTGACCAGTTTGTGGCAGCTGGAACAGATTCTACCGGAGTAACACACAACAAATGCATTTCCACTTTTCCAAAATGCACGGTTTGGGCAACGACTTCATGGTCGTCGACTGTATTACCCAGAACGTGTTTTTCTCGCAAGACCTGATCCGCCGCTTGGCGGATCGTCATACTGGCGTTGGTTTTGACCAATTGCTTGTGGTAGAGGCCCCTTACGACCCTGAAACCGACTTCCATTATCGGATTTTTAATGCCGATGGTAGTGAAGTTGAACAGTGTGGTAACGGTGCACGCTGTTTTGCCCGCTTTGTTCGCTTGAAGGGGCTGACCAATAAATACAGCATCAGCGTGAGCACCAAGAAAGGAAAGATGATTCTCAACATCGAAGATGATGGGGAAGTGACGGTCAACATGGGCGTGCCAGAGTTTGAACCGAACAAAATTCCTTTCAAAGCGAAGCAAAAAGAGAAAACTTACATCATGCGAGCAGGCGACAATACCTTGTTTTGTGGTGCTGTGAGCATGGGTAACCCGCACGTAGTGACCGTGGTCGACGATGTGGATACGGCAGAAGTGGAAACTCTCGGTCCGCTGCTTGAGTCGCATGAGCGTTTCCCAGAGCGCGTCAACGCTGGCTTTATGCAGGTGATGAGTCGTGACCATATTCGTCTTCGAGTTTACGAGCGAGGCGCAGGAGAGACACAAGCTTGTGGTAGTGGTGCATGCGCGGCAGTCGCGGTTGGGATTCTGCAGGGCTTGTTGGATGAAAACGTTAAGGTTTCTCTACCTGGTGGTGAATTGCGAATTGCATGGCAAGGTCCTGGCAAGCCGTTGTTTATGACCGGACCTACAACGCATGTATTTGATGGTCAATTATCTTGCTAGTTGAAGAAAAAGGAAACGGTTTGTCTCAAGTAGAAGCAGATGCCTTAACGGCTGAAGTAGTGGCCGAGTACCTCAAAGATCATCCAGACTTTTTTGTGCAACGTCCGGAGCTTGTGGATCGCTTATCTTTCCCACACTCAGACTTAGGCGCGGTATCTTTGGTGCACATCCAAATGAATCGCCAACGTCAGCGCATTGAAGAGTTAGAGGAAGAGATCACTACACTAATGTCGCTTGCGGCGAACAATGATCGGACCTTTTACGAATTTATGGATTTGCAGGGGCAGATTCTAAAGTGTGGTGACTTTAAACAAGTCATTCATTCTATCGAAGCGAAAGCCAAGGCGCTGGGCTTACGTGCGTTTGTTCGATTGTTTAGTCAATGCGACGCATCGATTCAATTGAGTAAGGAAAGTTATCAACGCTTTGCGACCACTCACTTAAATGGCAAAGATGCGTACTTAGGACGTCTTCGCAAAGTAGATCGTGAAGCTTTGTTTGGCAACATGGAAGTGCCGGAAATGGGGTCCTATGTGGTACTGCCGCTCGTGAAACAGCAAACACTGGGCGTGCTTGCTTTTTCTAGTGAAGATGGCGGCCATTTTCAGCCAGATATGGATACCTTGTTTTTGCGTCACCTATCATTAGTAGTGGCACATCTCGCTCAAACACTGGTATGGCAAAGTTACGATGACGACAACTCCCAACACTCCTCTGCCAAATAGTCTGCAAAAGCCTCTTGAGCGCTTCTATGAATTCTTACGAAGCGAAAAGGGGCTTAGCCTACATACTCAGCGCAATTACAAACAGCAGCTAGAAACAATGGCGCAGCACTTAGCTGAAATGGGACTCAAAGATTGGTCTCAAGTGGATGCTGGTTGGGTGCGCCAATTAGCAGGTAAGGGCATGCGAGAAGGCATGAAAGCCAGCAGTTTGGCAACGCGACTCTCATCGCTGCGTAGCTTTTTCGATTTCCTTATTCTGCGTGGCGAGATGTCGGCTAACCCAGCCAAAGGGGTTTCAGCACCTCGCAAAAAACGCCCGTTGCCCAAAAACCTCGATGTTGACGAAGTGAGCCAATTACTTGAAGTCAACGAGGACGACCCGTTGGCTGTGCGCGATCGTGCCATGATGGAGCTGATGTACGGCGCCGGTTTACGTTTGGCTGAGTTGGTGGGTGTGGATGTACGTGATGTACAACTGCGTAGTGGTGAGCTTCGTGTTATTGGTAAAGGCGATAAAGAACGTAAAGTGCCGTTCTCTGGGATGGCAACCGAGTGGGTCGGGAAGTGGTTACGCGTTCGTGGTGATTTAGCCGCTCCAGGTGAGCCCGCCTTGTTTGTATCTAAGCTCGGAACGCGTATTTCGCATCGTAGCGTGCAAAAGCGCATGGCTGAATGGGGGCAGAAACAGTCTGTCGCAAGCCATATTAGTCCGCATAAACTGCGTCACTCATTTGCGACACATATGCTCGAATCAAGCAATAACTTACGTGCGGTACAGGAGCTTTTAGGGCACGAGAACATTTCGACGACCCAAATCTACACGCACTTGGATTTCCAACATTTGGCGCAAGCCTACGACCAAGCCCACCCACGCGCACGTAAAAAGAACGGGGAGTGAGCCGAAGTATGAAATTTTATCGCCGTATCGAGCCTATTAAGGCAATGACCTTTGACCTAGATGATACCCTCTATGACAACTATCCTGTGATCGTTCGCATGGAGCGTGAGTTGCTATCTTGGCTCAAGCACCATCATCCAGCGGTTGCTCATATGAACAAAGCGGATTGGTTTGCTCTCAAACAGCGAGTTGTGCAGCAACAACCCGAGCTGAAGAGCGATGTCACTTTATGGCGTTTAGTGCAACTTCAGCAAGCCTTCTCCCAAGTAGGCTACGACGAAGACGCAGCACATGCCGCTGCGAAAGCCGCAGTAGACGTTGCGTTGGACTGGCGTAACCGTTTTGAAGTGCCGCAGCAAAGCCTCGATGTACTGGAGGAACTCACGCAGCACATCCCGTTGGTGGCAATCACCAACGGTAATGTGGATTTAGACCGCATCGGTCTTACGCCTTATTTCCAACAGGTACTTAAAGCAGGACCAGATGGATTGGCGAAACCCGCAACCGATATGTTTACTAAAGCGAAGCGATTCTTGGATATCCCTGCGGAGAATATTCTGCATGTCGGTGATCACCTAACCACGGATGTGCATGGTGCAAAGTTGGCTGGTTTTGCAGCCTGTTGGTTTAATGATATGAATAAAAATGTCATTAACCATTCAAAAACACGTACTTTACCTGATATTGAAATCAATAGTTTGCAGCCGTTACTCACACTTTTTTAATTGCTTTCGCATTAATCCATTCTAATCTCATTTTGTGTCTAGAAAAGCAGCGCAAAGCCACGTAAATTATTCTCTATTAAATAAAAATAGTAACGCCACACGTCGTGGTGAAGATAGTGTTACGGCAGTGGTAGGTCCATGCGAGCTTTTTCAAAACTGGTTCACGATGTCAGTCAACTGAATGACTTTTTAGTCACTTTTCCAATTTCCTCAGATAAACAATATTTAGTACAAATATTGTCGACGCAATCGCGCGAATTTACGACCACACTTGCAGACGCCGTTTTGTCGTCGCTGCCGAATGCTCATGTTATGGGGCATAGTACGCGTAATGTAATTCTGGAAGGGGAGATATTTACCTCTGGTTGCCTAGTGAGTGTGATTGAATTTGAGCAAACCACGCTGACTTCTGCGGTACAAACATACTCTTACTCCCCTGACATTGATGGCGGGGAACTCAAGCGCTCTCTTCTAATGCAGCATAATTCACAGGTGATCCTCAGCTTTGCTGTGCAAATTGAACGACGTGACTATCCCTTGTTTCAAACCTTCGCCAGTGAAGAAGTCGTGATTTCTGGAGGGTTGGCGCAGAGTATTGACGATGGCTGCTGGGTGCTATATCAAAACCGAGTTTACGATAACGCTGTGGTTGCCGTAGCTTTGCACAGTGATACTTTGAAGCTATGGACTGATGCGTATTCGGAATGGAACCCGATTGGCATGCCACACAAAGTCACTCATGCAAAAGGAACGCGCTTGTATTGTTTAGGTGAGAAGAAAGCGCTGGACGTATACAAGCGTTACTTGGCGGATGGCCATGACGTGACGCTGAGTCAACTGCTCAGCTTTCCTTTGTATCGAGAAAGCTTAGGGCGAAAGGAAGTTTGTACGGTAACGGAGCTACACGCTGATGGCAGTATGAGCTTCGACAGGCCCTGGTGTCTTGGTGACGAAGTGCAATTTTGCTATAACCATCCCTCGTTAACGCTCGAGCAAGTGCGGCATGGTGTGGTTGAGTTAGCCATGCACCAACCTGAAGTCGTGATGATTTTTAACTGCGCGTCACGGTTAGACTTTATTGACAGCAGCGACGAAGTCCAAGCCTTTAAAGATATTGCGACGACGTTTGGTAGTTACTGTATGGGGGAACTGCATGGTGGTATTGGTCAGCCCGAAATTCTTCATCACAGCCTGACGTATTTAGCGATGCGAGAGGGAGACGAAGTGCAAACATTGAACTTGCCTAAGTCGCCCGTTAGCTCCTCTATTTCACCGTTGTTTAGCTTGATTCGAAATGCGATCGGCGATCTCAACCATATGAACGCGCATATGGGATATCAACTCGATCGCCAAACGCGCAAGTTACAAGAAAGCTATCGACGCGACAGTCGCACGGGGTTACAAAACCGGGTCGCATTGCAAGAGCGGCTGAGTAACATCGATTTGGATGAGCATTTGTTGACTCTAAAGCTACTTAACTTTAGTCATATTAACGAAAAATACGGCTACCGAGTGGGAGATCAATTACTCAAAGATCTCTCAATGCACTTTACGAATCGACTACGAAAGCGTTTCGGCATGCCAACGGCTTTGCAGCTTTATAGTATTGGGGTTGGTGAATGGGCGTTCATATTTAAAGCTGATCAAAGCAGCGAGACCATCAAACAGCACTTTACGCGTTTTGCTGACGCGGTAGAACAAACTAATTTTGAGCCAATTGGCCTACGTGAAATAGATTATCTTTCTATCTCGCTATGCGGCGGCTTAGTGAGTCGTCGAGACTTTCCATCCGCTTCAGTGGATGAGCTCTTACTCAAAGGCATCGAAGCGAGGCGCTCTGGTGTACGCAGTAATACCCATATCTGTAATGCGAAAGATATTGAAGTCAGTGAGGATGTGCGTAAAGAGCAACTTGGATGGCTAAGTTGCGTCAGTAGAGCCATTCTCAAACAGAATATCATCACTTATAGCCAACCTATTGTGCATGCGGGTAGCCACAAATTGGCAAGCCAAGAATGTTTGGTTCGTATTCTGGAAGCCGATGGAACGGTGATTGCGCCAGGGCGTTTTCTGCCAATTATCTCTGATACGCATCTTTACACTCGACTAAGTCGGCACATGATTCATTCTACGTTGCATTATATGCGAGATAAGCAAGGTGACTTTTCTATAAACTTATCGCCGCAAGATTTGCTCAGTGATAAAACTTTAATGCTTTTAGAGCATGAAATTAGCCAGCTAAATGACCCAAGGCGAATTGGTTTAGAAGTGCTGGAATCTGAGCAGATCAAAGACTACGGCCGAATGATAGAAGTGTGCAGTCATTTTAGAAGCTTAGGGGCGCGTATCATTGTTGATGACTTTGGGTCCGGCTATTCGAATATCGATGAAATCCTGAAGTTGGAGCCAGAAGTCATAAAGCTCGATGGCAGCTTGATTCGTGATATTGATAAAGACTTAAAACAGCGCAAGATCGCTTCCCAGTTGGTGCGTTTGTGCCAGGTGTTTAACGCGGAGACGGTGGCGGAGTTCGTCCACAATCAGGAGGTGTGTACCATCGCACAAGACATGGGGGTGGATTATTTGCAGGGTTACTATCTTGGCGAGCCGACTCGACTGTTTTAATAATGTTTCACGTGAAACTTCTTGTCGTAAAAAACGCAGCGTAGGCTGCGTTTTTTGTTTGATTCTTCTACTGAGCTTAATGGTTAACGCTTAAGAGCGTGTCCACTCTTTTCAGCTTGGAACAAAGCGAGGTAATGGGCAAAAAAGCGCTGCATTTGTTGTTGGTTGTTTTGTTCTCCAAGTTGCCCAAGCAAATGTGCAGCGACTTCAAACGTGCACAAGTTACCTTGTTGTTGGTTGCGTCGCAGCTGATATTGTGAGTCCGCCGACGCAGACAATCCCATAGTAGGGATACCTTCTAACCAAAGGCTCTTATTGATCATCTTGCGCGCCTCTTGCCAGGTGGCATCCAAAATAATAAACAGCGGAGTTTTGGTTTGTTGCTGGCTTTGGAGTACCACATCTTCGAGTGTGATACTTTCTTCACAGGGGAAGAGCAACACCGGATACCGCGACGGATCAGCTAATAGAGAGAGTAATTCTGCTGGTGGCTGTTTGCGATCCCAGATTACTCGCTCAATGTTGAGTTGGCACTGCTCTAGTAGCTGGCCGGTATTAGTATCACGCTTCAGTTCATTCGGATGCATTAACAGCAGGATGTTGTGCTCACTGGTAAGTTTCGGCATCAGCGAGCACATACAATTGAATTGAAAACCGCAGGTTGGACACGGTTGAGACATTAAAGACGAACTCCTTCTCGCACCGGGCTTATCCCATCAGAGAACAGACGCACACCACTGACTTGGTTTGGCGTTGCCGTTGGCGCCATGCTTGGGTTGAGTGGGTAGCTAACCCCAGTGTATTGCATAACATGTTGAGCCGCTTTAGCTCCGCCACCGCTGACATTAAAAATCAGATCTCGCCAACCATGAGAGGTTTGTTGGCCGAGCATAATCGGGCTTTGCACTAGTGTAATGCGGCTATTAAAGCGCCATTCCTTTTCGTGATGTTCAAATATTAGCAATGTACAGCCACCGGAACCACACCAATCCAACTGTACCAATAGCTCTTCGTTACCATCGCTGTTGAGGTCGTAAGTTAGCCAACGGTATTGGTTATTGTTGGGGTTGGTTTGATGGATAAAGAAGTAGTTGCGCACCGCGGCATCTACTTTTGAATCAAACTCTGCACTAGAAGGTACGTCAGCACTACCGATGGGGTTGTTGGTGCGTTTTTCGGCTGGTTGCATGATGCCTTCATCACGAACGGTGGCAGGATAAAGGACTAAACCACCATCGGCGATTGGGTAGACCAAGTTACCGACTTTTTCTTTGGTCGCTTTGAGCTGATTGCCTTCTCGAGTAAACAGTCGCTCTGACATTAGCCTTTGCTGTTGATGATGCGTCATAACAACTTGAACCTGAGACGGACTTAACTGTTGCCAGTAACCACGCTCGATTAATGGTGCTTGTCCATTGGCGTAACGGTATTTTGTTGTGGCGCTGTGGTCTGGGTTTAAGGTCATTTGTACTTCAAAGCCTTGTGATTGGGTTGAGGTCGCGACATAGGTATTAGCCCAGCCAAGCGTTGCATCGACGTTTGCAGCCATACCACAACCTTGATACGTCTCGCCATCATGTTTTAGTGTTGCTTTCCAGCCATACAAAGAATCGCTCATTGTGTCTGAGCAGAGGTTTTCTGTTAAGCGAAGCTCACCATCTTGTAGTTGATAAGTGCGCTGGCGAGGTTGAAGCTGACTGCTTTTAATCGCTAATTTTGTGGTTTGTTTGCCGATTTGCTGGAATGTTAGTCCATTAGCCTCAAAGCTTGCCGACCAAGAAGGCTCATTACCAAACACGCGAGTTGGTTTGTTTGGTTGCTGACAACGGTTTGGGTTTTCCGTTGTGAGGAAGTTCACTTGTTCCACGACAAAGTTAGCATCGAAATCAGCAGAAAACCCATCGATGCCCGGTGGGTTGAGGTGGCCGATAACCTCGCCATACATAGTCTGGTAAGGCTCGTTATTTAACTGAATTGCTCGTTGCATTTGCTGTGGTGATAATTGCAACCAATATTGCTTGTCGCTGCCACAAGGCATGATGTATTGGCTCTCGTGACCGACGATCACTTTTCCGCGTAGCATAAAAGTTTGAGGTTGAATGGTTTCAGGCTTATCTAAGGTTGCTGGTGGAGAGGTTGGGTCAGCAGCACCAGATTGTGGCGGCTGTGAACTACATGCTTGCAGAACCAGCAGGGTGGCAAGCGCCACTGGGTTTTTCAAAGCCTTCATGTTATATCTTCCTCATTATTGTTACTCAATCGGCATCGGATGGCATTATGGCATATTGGTTATTTAAAACTGAACCAGATACCTTTTCTATTGACACGCTTCGAACCCAAAAGGTTTCATGTTGGGAGGGAGTTCGTAATTATCAGGCGCGCAATATGATGCGTGACCAAGTGAAGGTGGACGATTTAGTCCTGATTTACCACTCTTCTTGTAAACATGTTGGCGTGGCAGGTATTGCTAAAGTTGTGAGAGAAGCCTATCCCGATCATTTCCAATTCGATCCCGAAAGCGATTATTACGATCCAAAGTCAGACCCAGACAACCCGCGTTGGATTATGGTGGATGTAGAGTTTGTACGTAAAACGGCGCGAGTGATTCCGTTGTCGGTGATGAAAGCGATGCCAGAACTTGAGAACATGCCGTTGGTGAAACGTGGAAATCGCTTGTCGATTATGCCCGTGACAGAAGAAGAATGGGACGCGATTCTTGGCAAAGAGAAGCTGCCAAGTCAGCGATAAAAGAGAAGGGCTGCGAATGTGCAGCCCTTCATTATTTGGAGTATTGAAGCTTACAGCAAGTGTTCTTGTAGGTAGTGTGCAACCGCATCTTCTGCATTGCTGCCAATTACTTCATTATTTGGTAGAGCTTTCATCACTTTTTCGTGTGATGTACCCATAACTAGCCCTTTACCTGCCATCGACAGCATTTCTACGTCATTCATGCCATCACCAAATGCTACGCAGTTTTCTAACGTGAGGTCGAGCTTTTTCGCTACCGCTTCAAGAGCATGACCTTTAGACACGCCAGCGCTCATTACTTCCAAACACCAAGGCGTTGAAAATGCGATGTTCAGCTTATCACCAAACTGCTCACGTAGTTTGTTTTCAAATACGACCAAACGTTCGTGGTCTTCTCCAGGATGCGTGAAGAAAACTTTCGCAATACCGTCAGTTGGGGCGTGGTCTTCATCAAATAAGACGTAAGTGAATTCATCGTGGAAGTCACGTAACGTTTCATCATCCTTGTTCATCAACCAGCTATCATTTTGATACATGTGAATAAGTATTTCTTGATCATGTTTGATCGTGTCGATCACGCCTTGTACCAGTTCCGCAGGGACATTCTCGCTGTACATTAGCTGATCTTCCTGGTCATGCACTCGGGCACCATTCGACGTGATCATATAAGCTGGAATGCCAACTTGGCGACGGATGCTCGCAACGTCTACGTGGTGACGGCCGGTTGCAAAGACAAAGGTATAACCCTTTTCATGCAGCGCTTTTAGCGTCTCTTTTGAGTAAGCACTGAGCTGATGGTTTGGTGCGAGTAACGTGCCATCCAGATCAGAGGCAACGATTTTGGTGATCTCTTTGCAAGGTAGCGATGTGCTCATGAAGTCCTCGTAAACGGTTTGGATAGTGTGGAACAGGTGAATTGCAAACGGAGTACAGCAGACTGACTAGATCGTACTGCTCCGAATGCGGGGGAACTTGGGCCCGTAGCACTATGCGGTTAAACACTGTGTCAAAGTAGCCAAGTTCAAGCAGTGTACGCCAAAATGAGGATGAAAAAGAGGGTAAATCGATGTGTAGACATTTCCTCTTTAATCTTAGTCGTGAAATGGTCGCCTAGAGTTCTTATTGTGCTTGTTCGTTTGATGGCGATTTAGGGTCATTCATAAAGCGGAAAATCGCATCGAGAGCTTGATTACGATACTTGTCGGTCTCGAACAAGATTTCATGCTGTGCGCCTTCGATAGAAAGCAGCTCCGCGTGCGGGTTGGTTTTCCGCAATTTATCAATAAAACGCTTTTGCGCGAGATTGCTAACAATCCGATCGTTTCCGGCTTGGATTAGGATGACTGGTATTTTGACTTGGCGAGTTAATAAAAAGCACTGCTTAGCGGCCATGAGCCCTTGCCAAACCCAGCGAGTGCTTGGCCCACCGACTTGCAGTTCCGGTTTTTCCGTATATAGGTTTCGGAACCATTGGTAGCGGCCGTAACTTTGGCTAAGTGGGTTATCTTCAAAGGGCTTAGGGAAGTAGGCCTGATGTCCTGGTGCATAGCGTGGCAAAGTCGATACCGCTGACATAATTTGTGTGACCGGAATCGCTATTGGTGATAGGTACCATGGCAGGTTAATGCCAAACATGGGCGCACTTAGAATCAAACCAGTAAAAGGGTGTTCTGGGTGAGTTTGCAGGTAACGTGTGGCGATCGCGCCGCCCATAGAGTGCGCGATGATGAAGCATTGTTGATATTCGCTAAGGTCGTGTTTTTTTACGACGATGTCCATATCATCAATATAATCAGTAAAGTCATAGACGTGACCCATATCTGAGTCAGATAATAAACGATCTGATAAACCTTGTCCGCGGTGGTCAAAGGAATAGACATCGAAACCTTGGCGGTAGAGATCGTAAAACAGCTCTTGGTATTTCCAGGAAGACTCAATGCGTCCATTTACGATGAGCACGGCTTTTTTATGCTCTGGGTTGGTTAGCTTGCACCAGTAAATGTTCTTTTTCTCAGTCCCTTTAACAAAGCCCTCTTGGCGAGTTTGCCAAAGTGCTGCGATCGGACCACCAATTGCTTGCTCAAATAATGTCTCTTGAGTATAAGTCAAAGGTGAATGGTTAGTCGCCATTAGTTGATTACCTGAAGATACGTTGTTTACGCGATGTATCATCGAAGAATTAGTGAGGAAATGCAATGGATACCCATGTCTGGTTAGCTTATGTAGTAACAGCAATCGTTTTTAGTTTGGCTCCGGGCTCTGGCACGGTGAACTCAATCAGTAATGGTTTGAGTTACGGTACCCGTAAATCACTGGGTGCCATTATTGGCTTACAAATTGGTTTAGTTATCCACATCGCGCTGGTGGGGGCGGGTATTGGTGCGCTTGTCGCGCAGTCAGCAACCGCATTTTCTGTCATTAAATGGGTTGGTGCCGCTTATCTGGTTTGGTTGGGGATTCAGAAATGGCGCGATACATCAAGCTTAGTCGCAGCTGAAAACCACAACGAGATGTCAGGCACGGCGCTGTTGTACAAGGCAGTGTTAATTAACCTCACCAACCCTAAATCGATTGTTTTTCTGGTGGCGTTGTTCCCGCAGTTTATTGACCCGGCAAAAGACCAAATCACGCAACTGTTGGTGCTTGGCGTCACTACGGTCGTGATTGATGCGTGTGTAATGTTGGGTTACACGAGCTTGGCAGCACAAATGGGACGCTTTATTCGCTCCGATAAAATCATGGGAAAAATAAACAAAGTATTCGGTTCAATGTTCATGGGTTGTGGTGCATTATTAGCAGCTGCAAAGTCATAAGCCATTTATAGGTCCTTCTTTAGCATGAATACAACGTATGTCGCTCGCCAGCCGATCTTTAACCGAAAAAGACAGACGCTGGGTTATGAATTGTTGTTTCGAGACGGGGAGAGTAACGCATACCCTTCACATATTGATTCAAATCGAGCGACATACCGACTGATTGTCGAAAACTTCCTATCGCTGGGTACTAACCCAGTGATTGCCTCTTCTAGATGCTTTATTAACTTTCCTCATCAAAGCTTGGTGCGACGTTTGCCGCGCAGTTTGCCGAAAAACAAAATTGTCATCGAAGTGTTGGAAACGTGCCAACCTACGGATGAGCTTCTTGATGCGATTCGTGAGTTTTATCGAGAAGGTTACTTGATCGCTTTGGATGACTTCACCCTAACACCAGAATGGCGCCGTTTTTTGCCATATGTGCATATTGTGAAGCTCGACATTATGGCGATGGGGCTTGAAAAGGCCTGTGAACTGGTCAAAACACACCTTGCCAAACGCGTCAAATACCACTTTTTAGCAGAACGTGTTGAAACCGCAGAAGAGTTTGAGCAAGCGAAAGCGGCTGGCTTTAAATTTTTCCAAGGTTATTTTTTTAGCAAGCCACTCGTCTCGCAGACTAAATACGTCAGTCCTGAGCAAGTGTTGGCATTGCAACTGTTTCGTGAAGTTTGTGCTCCTGAGCCTGACTTTACTCGTATCGAGTCCATCATTACGCAAGATGTCGCGCTTTCGTATAAATTATTGCGTTTTGTAAATACGCAAGCGCCGAATTTGGCTGTCGAAATCAGCTCTTTTCGTCAGGCATTGATTTATCTTGGCCAGGATAACCTTAAGCAGTTTGTCTCTTTGGTTGTGGCATCGTATATCTCCAGTAACAAGCCTCGAGAGCTGTATCACCTTTCATTGCAACGAGCTCAATTTTGCCAATTGATGTCGCGCTATCAGCCATTCTCTCATCTCAACGAACAAGGTTTCATGGTTGGTTTGCTGTCGATTCTAGATGCGTTGCTGGATCTTTCGGTGGAATCTTTAGTTAGGCAGTTACCGCTTAGTCATTCAGTACAACAAGCGCTATTACATCGCAAAGGGGTTTATGGCGCACTTATTTCCCTTGAAGAGTGCTACGAGCGTGCCGATTGGTCAGGGGTTGAAAAAATCACGATGCAATTGGGGTTGCCTTTAGAGGAAGTGAAGCTCTCCTTAGGTGAAGCGGTTCGCTGGAGTCAAAGCATCGCGACTGCATAATTTCTTGTCTTATCTTTTATCTCTTTGAATCTCTCTCTTTACAATCAAGCTGTTCGTTAGATGTGAAACTTTTATGACGATGGACGGTTTCCTCTTGACGATATATCTTAATTAAATAAACATATACGCATATCCATATATAGGTATGTTTATTATGCTTCCACATCAGTTTTTTAAGCTGTTATCCGATGAAACACGCGTACGTTGTTTAATGCTCGTGGCCCGTGAAGGTGAAACTTGCGTTGGCGATTTGGCGTTTGCTCTACAAGAGAGCCAGCCGAAAGTTTCTCGTCATCTTGCTCAGTTACGATCCAGTGGCATCTTGGTGGATAAACGCCAAGGGCAATGGGTGTATTACGAGTTATCACAGCAATTACCAGGTTGGATGCGAAAGTTAATTGAAGACTTAGTGGCATCAAACTGTTTGAAGCAGGAATACCAAGACGACATCACACGCTTACACGATAAAAGTCGTGAGGCTTGCTGTTAACAGCGAATAGAGATTCAAGGTAGAAGGTTAGAGGGTAAAACTATGACAATTAAAGTAGGAATTAATGGCTTTGGCCGAATTGGTCGCTTAGCGCTGCGAGCGGCATTTGATTGGCCAGAATTGGAGTTTGTGTTAATCAACGATGTCGCAGGTGACGCCGCTACGCTTGGTCACTTATTAGAATTCGATTCAGTGCAAGGTCGTTGGCATCATGGAGTTCAGGTCGAAGGCAGTGAGCTCGTCATCAACGGCAAGCGTGTCGCCACGACTCAACAACGCGATATCGATGCGGTGAACTGGTCTGATTGTGATGTTGTGATTGAAGCGACAGGCGTACATCGCAAAACATCATTCCTGAATAAATACCTAGAGCAAGGCGTGAAACGTGTCGTGGTAAGCGCACCTGTGAAAGAAGAAGGTATCGCGAACATTGTGGTGGGCGTGAACGACCATATTTTCGACCCTGAAAAACATCGTATCGTGACAGCGGCTTCGTGTACGACTAACTGTATCGCACCTGTGGTTAAAGTCATTCATGAGAAATTGGGTATCGAACAATCTTCTTTTACGACCATTCACGACCTGACGAATACGCAAACTATTTTGGATGCGCCACACAAAGATCTACGCCGTGCAAGAGCATGCGGCATGAGCCTTATCCCAACCACGACGGGTAGCGCGAAGGCGATTGTCGAAATTTTCCCAGAATTAAAAGACAAAATTAATGGTCATGCGGTTCGCGTACCTCTAGCAAACGCATCGTTAACAGACATCATTTTTGATGTGAAGCGTGATACCACAGCAGAAGAAGTGAATGCACTGTTAAAAGAAGCATCTGAAGGTGATTTGAAAGGCATCCTTGGCTTCGAAGAGCGTCCTTTAGTTTCTATCGATTATAAAGGCGACCAACGTTCAACCATCGTTGATGCGCAATCAACCATGGTTGTGGGTTCTCGTATGGTTAAGATTTACGCTTGGTACGATAACGAAATGGGTTATGCAACGCGCACAGCAGAGCTGGTTCGTAACGTTGGTTTGGCTTAAAAGGGGGTCACAATGTCTCATCCTACATGGCAATTAGATTTGGACTCCGGTGCTTTAATCTTAACACCGTGCCCAGGAACGAAAGGTGTCGATTTGCATGCGTCGTTAGAACAGTTGAAAGAGCAGGGTGTTCAAGCGGTCGTTACTGCATTAGATGATAGTGAATTAGCAGCGAAGAATGTCTCTGCATTGGGTGAAGCCACTCAGCAACTGGGTATGAAATGGTTCCAGATCGAGATTGAAGACGACTGCGCACCAAATGAAGAATTTGCGACGAAGTGGCAACAAGCCAGTCCGGAACTGCACGCGATTCTTGCTCAAGGTGGCAAAGTTGCGATGCATTGCATGGGTGGTTCGGGGCGCACAGGTTTGTTCGCTGCTCACCTACTCCTAGAAAAGGAATGGCAGTTAGAAGATATCGTGCGAGAAGTGCAGGCATTGCGCCCTGGTGCATTTACAAAACCTGTGCAAGTTGAGTACATCGAACGTGTGGCTCAAGACGCTTGATCAGCTTAAATAGCTTTTGGTTCATCATGATCCAAAAGCTAAATTCGAGCTTCTTCAGGATACGACTGTTTACAAAAAATGCCATTAATATTAACTAATCAATTGTTTTTAAAGTGTATTTTTCTTTTTGTTGATGTTGGGGCATTTTTTGAAAATCACAGTAACATTGTATTGGTCAATGTTGCTGTACAGGTTAGGAAGTATTTAGAACATGATGATCTAAATGCTTCTATCGCTGTACATATGAGGTCAATATGATTTCTCAATTAAGCAAAAGTATTCGTCAGTACATGTTAGTGACGTTTAACTATTGGAACTTTACGGTGACCGATGGCGCACTGCGTATGCTGGTGGTGCTCTATTTTCATGACTTAGGTTATTCCACGTTAGCTATTGCCTCACTGTTTCTTTTCTATGAATTTTTTGGTGTGGTGACAAACCTGGTTGGTGGTTGGTTGGGCGCAAGGTTAGGCCTAAATAAAACCATGAACATTGGTTTAGCGATGCAAGTGTTTGCGTTGCTGATGCTCGCAGTACCAAATGCATGGCTGACCATTCCTTGGGTGATGGCAGCGCAAGCTCTGTCGGGGATTGCCAAAGATCTGAACAAAATGAGTGCTAAGAGCGCGATTAAAACGCTAGTACCAGACGAGCAGCAAGGTGCGCTCTACAAATGGGTAGCGATTTTAACTGGCTCGAAGAATGCACTCAAAGGAGCGGGCTTTTTTGTTGGCGGCTTGCTGCTGTCTTGGGTGGGTTTTCAAAACTCGATGTTTATTATGGCGGGTGTACTTACATTAGTGTTTGTTTGCAGCATGATCTGGCTAGAAGCGGACATGGGTAAAGCAAAGAGTAAACCTAAGTTTCGCCAAATATTCTCCAAGTCTGAATCGATAAACATTTTATCCGCAGCTCGCATGTTCTTATTCGGTGCTCGTGATGTGTGGTTTGTCGTTGCTCTGCCTATTTATCTTGGTAGCGTGTTTGGCTGGGATCACTTGTGGGTTGGTAGCTTTCTCGCTGCGTGGGTCATTGCTTATGGGTTTGTGCAAGGCATTGCGCCGCGTATTACTGGCAAAGCGCAAGGTCGTGTGCCTGATGGTAGTGCAGCATTGGTGTGGGCAGGAGTCCTAGCGTTAATTACGGCTGGTATTGCTTATGGTGTGCAAATCGGTTGGCAGCCTGAATTGGTGATTGTGGTAGGTTTGATGATTTTTGGCGCTGTGTTTGCCATTAACTCTTCGCTGCACTCGTACTTGATAGTGAGCTACGCTAAAGGCGATGGCGTCTCGTTGGATGTCGGTTTTTATTACATGGCCAATGCGATGGGACGTTTGATTGGCACGGTATTATCGGGTTGGATCTACCAAGAGGCTGGTCTTGCAGCGTGCTTATGGGTTTCTTTTGCTTTCTTGGCACTGACGACGCTGATTTCAATTAAGTTGCCAAAAGCTGATGTTGCTACTGCGTAACTATCCCCAGTATCGCTATCTGTAGATGGTATAAATGGCTCCAAATCGGAGCCATTTTTGTTTCTTATGCGCCGTTTGCTGTAATCAGATTGTGTCGGTTTGGCATCGAGAGTGAATACTGATGCTTGGTTTTTGGTTCTCGTTAAGTGATTAGAGTGGTGATGAAATCCCCGTTGTAGGTCATTGTTGAGTTAAAAATAAGCAAAAACAGATTGTTAACCATTTCACTGGTTGAGATTTACCCTATGCTATAAACGATAAGCGACTCAAAGTAGGGAAAGGTATGAGAGAAAGGGTTCTGTTTTTTGATTTATTGCGCTGCTTCGCAGCGGTAGCAGTGATCGCCATTCACGTCTTGGCACCGTATCGAAATGAGTTAGGAGTGATTCCATTTGACCAATGGCTGACAGCGGTAGGCGTGAATAGCGTAACCCGCTGGGCAGTGCCAGTTTTTATTTTGATCACCGGAGCGCTAATGCTCAGTGACACTCGACCATTTGACGGTAAGTATTATATCAAAAGGCGTTTGGGCAAAGTTTTAGTTCCATTTCTTATTTGGTCGATGTTTTATGCATACCTTTCAGGTTGGACTTCTCAAGGCTTTGATTTTGAAACCGTAAAAGAGGTATTAAGCAATAGCCCATTCCACGCAACGTATTACCATCTCGGCTTTTTCTATTACTTTATACCACTGTATTTTGTGATTCCGCTGTTTCAATGGATGGTACGCAACGTGGATGACAATGTCTTGTATACCTATCTCGCATTTTGGCTTTTCACCAGCACACTGTTCTTGTTCAAGATTGATGGCCCTTGGAGTAATCAGATGTGGCTTTATATGGGTTACCTTCCACTGGGGTATGTTTTATTTCAAAAGGTACCTTTGAATCGCTCTATGGTGACCTTATTTGTTGGGCTAGGGCTCGTGGCGTTGGCAGTGACCTTTACGATGGTTGTGACAAATAGCTTAGAGGCGGAGAAGTATACGGTTGGGCGCTGGCTCTCTTATAAAACACTGAATGTGATTCTAGCGGCTTCGATGATTTTTATGATCGGGCGTTACTTTGGTGAAGGCTTATCACCAAAAGTACAAAAAGTGGTTAGTGTGATCAGTCAGCACAGCTTAGGGATTTACTTACTTCACCCTATTTTCTTATGGCCGATGAAAGAGTTCGGTTGGTACACAGGACATCCTGCGTGGGTGATTCCAGTCTGGATCGTTCTAAGTGGAGCTGGAGCCTTGGCGATGAGCTATCTCTTTTCTCGTTCTGCCAAGACTCGTTGGTTACTGCCTTAACGTTTGATAGCGAAGTGAAGGAACTTGTTGCCGCGATAGGTCAGTGTTCCCTTATCTCCAGGGTTGAGTGCATGGTAGTAATGCACTCCAATTTGGAATTCACGCTTTGGACCGATAGAACCACGTTGAACGTAAATCCAATACTCTTGATCGTCTTGACCTGGTGGTGCGTTTGGTATGTCTATCGCTTGTTTATCTAAAACCGTTACCTGCGCGCTTTGCTCTGGAGCGTCTTCGCCCACATAGTGCTTACTATAAAAACGGAAAAACACCCACGCGCCCAAGGCAATAAGGGCGAATAGGGCGACAATAAGTGAGATTGGCATATTAACCTCCAATGTTTTATCGGGTCCCATTCTACAGAACTCGCTGACGAAACGATGAGTTGAGGTAGCTTATTCATAATCTAATGAAAGGGATATGGAGATTATTCGGCGCACTTCACGATTTATCTTAATGATGCACGATGAAATCGTCGCTTCATCTGCAAGCGAAGTCACTAAAGCTGAACGAAGCGGCTTTCACTTGTTAGGCTATATGAGCTCAAGGGCACAAATTGAAAGTAAAATTGCACTTAACGGCTCGAAAAAGCTCTAAATTTATAGAAGAATAAAAATAATGAACATAGGAAGGGTCTGGTAAGGAGGGTTACGATGTCAGATATTGAAAAAGTAGTCATGCGTACCCGAACGATCGAAAAACTTTTGCGTACTCAGTACCATGCAGAAGGGAAAGGGTTGCACCAACTTATTAATAGTTGTGAAGAACGTTTACCGCATGACGTGATAGCAAAGCTTCGATTCATCGCAACCGTGCGTAACAAAGTGGTGCACGAAGACGATTACAAGCTGGATGATCGTAAAGGCTTTATGGCGGCATGTGATGCTTGTGAAAAAGAGCTGACACCAAGAAGCTCTCGCTTTATTTGGCGTACAGCAATTTTGCTAATGACGTTGATTACGCTGGCCGCTCTTGGTTTCTACTATATGCACTGGGATATTTTGTCTAAGCACATTCAGTAGAGCTATACAGATAAATAAAAAAGGACGCATTTGCGTCCTTTTTTATTTTAAATCATTGGGTTAGTACATCATTGGCAGTGTCATTAAACCCACAACCACTGCAATCATAACCAGCCCTTGTTTTTGAGAAGATGAAATCATAACACTACCCCTTAATCTTTGATGAACTCGATGAATTTAATATAGCACTGTTTTTGGGGTTTGATCAACATATGCTCGTTAATCTTTTCAAAAACCACACTTAACTTGTCTGGTTTTACGTGATTCTGACTAATGAAACTATGTTTTTTGTGCTGTATTTAAAGTGTTCACATTGTTTTATTTCTATACTTTTTTGTTTTAAGTATATGATTTTATAATGTTAAATGGTTTGTGATGTTGGCTTTGTAATTGTTTTTTGTTTCGAATGGTATGTTGGGTGTTTATTTTGTCTGTATTTCTCAAAAATTGAGAAAATTAAAAAATGTGCTATGAGGTTGCATCGTCAAATCGAAAGCATGGAGTGAGATTTTCTTACCTTATGAGAAAATATGGGCTTCAAAAGTGTTTAGTGATTCTATGGTTTATGAAGTCCGCACTTTTATCTGTTATTGAAATTATGGTTTTATTTATCATTGACTTACTTTTCTTGTCTGATGTTTTTTTTACTGAATTAAGGTCGGTTTTCTTAGTTTTTACCCCTAGTCATCAGTGGTTTCTCCTCTCTTAGAGCGCTACTAAGACTATTTTCTATTTTGTGTCTGTTATTTATTCTTGTTGCCTGCATTACATACATCCTGGTGGTTTAATCGTCAGTTTGTGAAATGGCGGCTTACCTGGAGCACTTATCTGTTTTTCAGTTAAATAGTTTTAGAAAGCGTTGGTTATTGTGTCGTGTGATTTGATGGGTTCGGCTGATGAGCAAAGCTTGGCCCCAATGTTTAGTGGCATCATTCAGGCTCATCGGCTTTATTATTACGTAGGCTGAGGGTTACAAAATGTTTCGAATCGCTAGCGAGATCCAACTTTCGTAGATTGTGTCTTTACATCAAAACTGGTCTACCTAGACTAGCGGCGAGTTTAAGTAAAAGGTGTATACTGCATGTGGAGTTGGCTGGCGATAGGGCTATCAGGTGTGTATTCCGTGTTGGGAGCAAAGCAAGCTAACCCGACACAATCCCTCGTGTTTAAAATCTTTACTCTGCTACTTCTTCTTGTGTTGGTGTTAACTCAAGGTGCATCCGCAACATATACCTACTGGATTGCGGGTGGGCTGATTGTGTCTATGGTGGCAGATACGCTGCACTCGTTTAAAACTCGTAAGCTAATCTATTTTACGGCTTATCTGGTTGCCCAGGTATGCTACAGCAAGTCATTTTGGGTGCAGCTTAATGGTGAGATTGTCTGGTGGCTGTTGGCCCTGCTGCTTGCAGCGAGTATCGTGGCGTTCTTTTTGTTGCTGCCTCAACTCGACTCTCTGGTATTCCCTGTTGTGATCATGGGGATGATGCTGGTTCAACTTGCTTGGGCAGCCGGTGAAGTTTGGTTACAAGTGCCGAGTTACGCCAATGCTATCGGCTTTAGCGGAACCTTAGTTTTGATCTATTCGGCGCTGGCATACGCGATACACGGTTATCGAAAACCGATGAAACACGCCTATTTGTGGGTGAGTGGCAGTTACTTTTTTGCTCATGCCCTCATTGTTGCCTCAATCATTTACTAATTTAAGTCAAAGCAGCTCTTGAGGATTTCAGTAGACTGAACGCATTGTTCTTAATAACTGGAGTCAATAATGAGTGAAATCCATGCTCACGAGCTGCTAAACCTACTTAGAGAAACACCAATGGATCGCGAAGCCCTCACACAGCACTTTGGTGCTAGCGTTCGCTTTCACACCTGTAAACTGAATGATCTAGACTTAGATGCATTACTAGCATTTTTGCTCAAGCGCGACAAAATTCGTGAGCTTGAAGGTAAGTTTGTGGTCAATATGGCGCGAGTTTGCAATCACTAAACGGCGGCTAAGATCGAGGGTGACTATGGTGTTTTCGCCCTCAGTCATATACTCATGTTGTCAGTTTGCTATACACTGGCCGCCATTTTTTAGGTGAGGCCAGAATATGGACATTCTTTCTGCAGCGACCATGCTGTTTCTAATCATGGACCCTCTCGGTAACTTGCCGATTGTGTTGTCTATTCTCAAACATATCGATCCCAAGCGTCGTCGTAAGGTATTGATTCGTGAACTACTGTTTGCCTTACTGATCTTGATGCTATTTCTGTTTGCAGGACAAAGCATCTTAAGTTTTTTGCATGTCCAGCCAGAAACGCTCAGCATTTCTGGTGGCATTATTCTCTTCATTATTGCGATTAAGATGATTTTCCCGAGTGCTGGCAGCATCACTGGACTGGCAGCAGGCGAGGAGCCCTTTATTGTTCCGATGGCCATTCCTATGATCGCGGGCCCTTCAGTGATTGCAGCCTTGCTTTTACTGTCTTCGCAACATCCAGAGAAAATGTTGGAAATGTCAGCATCAGTCGTAATTGCGTGGGGCGCAACATTTTTTATACTGATGTTTTATGGCTTCTTTAATCGCTTGTTGGGTGAACGTGGCTTGAAGGCGGTAGAACGCTTAATGGGCTTGTTACTGGTGATGATCTCCACTCAAATGTTCTTGGATGGTGTAAAAAGTTACATTGGGTGACGAACGAAACGCAGAAAAAAAGCCGCTCACAAGAGCGGCTTTTTCGTATCTGAGCGATTACATCATG
Source organism: Vibrio sp. Vb0888 (assembly GCF_033338835.1). Classification (NCBI taxonomy): domain Bacteria; kingdom Pseudomonadati; phylum Pseudomonadota; class Gammaproteobacteria; order Vibrionales; family Vibrionaceae; genus Vibrio; species Vibrio sp. Vb0888. Next base: position 23,307 of record NZ_JAWOTL010000023.1, on the reverse strand, counting down.
TGTTTACGACGAATATCGAGTAGGGCAAAAATACCAAAAATCAGGATTGAATATTTTTCCCAACTGCTCATTTTTATTTTGTCGCCAAATGCACCAATGAAGATGGCCATTTGTAAACCGTGCATGATGAACAAAAAAGCGGTCATGATGTATAGCGCAATCGCGGCATTGCCGGGAAAGGGCATAAAAATATTTAGGATTAATACTAACCAAACAAAGGCGATAGCCGCTTTGGCCAGCATAATTAGTGCTTTCATTTAAGTATCCTTTTAAATCGAGGCGTTATGCGGAGGTACGTTCGTACAGACGATAGCTCACTTGGCCTGCTGTTTTTTCTCGATGTAATTGCCAGTTTTCTGGTAAGTCGGCAATATTGAGTTCTTTTTCTGTTTCAATATAAATCATCGCATCTTCCGCGAGCCAGCCATTTTGTTCTAGCAGAGCCACGGTCTCATCCAATAGACCTTTGCGAAACGGTGGGTCAATAAACACCACATGGTGAGCAGAACCCGGTTGCTTCAAAAAACTCAGTGCGTCGGTATTTACCACTTGGATGTTGTTCGCGTTAAGAGAGGCAACATTCTTTTGTAACTGTTGGAAAGCTTGTGGGTTTAGCTCAACCATGGTCACTTGCTCTGCTTGGCGCGAAGCTGACTCAAATCCCAAGCCGCCAGAGCCAGCAAACAAGTCGAGACATTTTGCCTGTGGTACATCTTGAGCTAACCAGTTAAACAGCGTTTCTTTGACGCGATCTGTCGTGGGGCGTAAGCCTTCAGCATCGTGTACAGGAAGTTTTCTGCCTCTCCATAAGCCACTAATAATGCGAACAAAGCCCGTTGTTGGCTTTTTTTGTGATGAGTTTTGCTGGCGACGTCTTACCATAGATTTTTTGACCGCTAATAAAGTGATACTATATCTAATCGCCCAAGCAATGAGCTTGGAGCTTGGATACAGCCCAGAATATTCAAGATGACAGAGTGTAACACTAATAAGATTAGAATTACCTAATCGGAAAGTTTTCAGAACTTTGTCATTAGCCTTTTTTAGACAGATAATAATCTTGTCAAAAAAGAGTCATTAATAGATAAAAGAACAATCTAGGATAGCCCCAGATGACGGAAAAAAAGAAGCGCGGATTACTTTCGTGGCTAGGTTTTGGTGACGAAGAACAAAGCCCAAAACCAAAAACTGAAGAAACAGTAAAAGAAGAAGCAGTGGAAGCGCCTTCTGAAGAGCAGCAAACCGAAGCGGTTGCTGAGCAAGCGGAAGCAACGCCAGAACTTGAAGAAGAAGCGAAACAATCAGAGGCTGCCCCAGCAGAAGCAGAAGCAGAAGCAGAAGCAGAAGCAGAAGAGCCAGAAGTCGTATCGGCCGCGCCTCGTGTTCAAGAACAAGAAAAGCCAACAGAAAGCTTTTTTGCTCGTCTTAAACGCAGCCTAAGCCGAACAAAAGCAAATATTGGTGCTGGCTTCTTCGGTCTGTTCAGCGGTAAGAAAATCGATGAGGACTTATTTGAAGAGCTAGAAGAGCAACTGCTTATTGCTGATGTGGGCATGAATACCACAACAAAAATTATCAACAACCTGACAGAAAAAGCCACACGTGGCGATCTGAAAGACGGCGAAGCCCTTTATGGTTTGTTGAAAGAAGAAATGGCTGAGATTCTTTCTAAAGTCGAACAGCCACTAGAAATCGATAGCAACAAAACGCCTTACGTCATCTTGATGGTGGGTGTAAATGGCGTGGGTAAAACCACGACCATCGGTAAGCTAGCGAAGCAGTTCCAAACTCAAGGCAAAAAAGTGATGCTTGCAGCGGGCGATACTTTCCGTGCCGCAGCGGTTGAGCAGTTACAAGTGTGGGGTGAACGTAATAATGTTCCTGTGATTGCTCAACATACTGGCGCAGACAGTGCCTCTGTTATCTATGATGCGATTGAAGCGGCAAAAGCACGTGGTGTGGATGTGGTGATTGCTGATACAGCAGGTCGTCTACAGAACAAAGCGAACCTAATGGAAGAGCTGCGTAAGATTGTACGTGTGATGAAGAAAATTGATGACTCTGCACCACATGAGATCATGCTAACGCTTGATGCAGGTACAGGACAAAATGCCATTAGCCAAGCGAAACTTTTCAGTGATGTTGCCCCTCTAACCGGGATTACTTTGACTAAGCTGGATGGTACAGCCAAGGGCGGCGTAATTTTCGCTATCGCTGATCAGTTCGGTATTCCAATTCGTTACATTGGTGTGGGTGAAGGTATCGAAGACTTGCGTCCATTTGAAACTCAAGAGTTTATTGACGCACTGTTTAGTCGTGAAGAATAAAAAGAGTTAGAGGAAATCAACGGTGATCAAATTTCAGCAAGTAAGCAAAGCTTACCGAGGTGGTCGACAAGCACTGCAAAAAGTCGATTTTCACCTGAGGCGCGGTGAAATGGCGTTTTTAGGCGGACATTCCGGGGCTGGTAAAAGTACCTTGCTGAAATTGATCTGCGCGATAGAGCGACCAACCGATGGCAAAATCCATTTTAATGGTCACGACATCACGCGTATTCCAAGCAAAGACATCCCTTTTTTGCGCCGCAATATTGGGATTGTTTTTCAAGATCATCGCCTATTGATGGATCGCAGTGTGTACGACAATGTCGCTCTGCCAATGCGTATCGAATCGATTTCTGAAAACGAAATCAAACGCCGTGTTTCTGCGGCGTTAGATAAAACGGGCTTACTCGATAAAGCTCGTTGTCTACCTAGTCAACTTTCTGGTGGTGAGCAACAGCGCGTCGGTATTGCCCGTGCTGTGGTTAATCGACCAACGTTGCTGGTGGCTGATGAGCCTACGGGTAACCTTGACCCAGAATTATCCAACCGTGTGTTGCGTCTATTCGAAGAATTTAACCGTGCGGGCGTGACTATCCTACTTGCCACACACGATGTGGGGTTAGTAAACACTCGCCCACAGTATCGTCATTTTGAATTGAACCAAGGCTTCCTAAGTGAGGTAGAAGACTATGGCAGGTAACAAGCACTCCCAAAAGAAGGGGAAAGGCCGTAGTGCCAAGCGTGCGAATACCGATGGTTTTTTCTCTGTCCACGCAAAACAAGCTAAATCCTCTTTTAGCGCCTTATGGCAACGACCACTAGGCAACATTCTGACCCTAGCGGTCATCTCCATGGCACTTGCCATGCCAGCTTGTTTGTATCTATTGGGGAAAAACGTTGCGGGGGCAGCGGAAGATGTCGCTTCTCCTTCACAAGTTAGTGCTTACTTAGTTGAAGGCATGCCGGATGCGCGAGTGATGGTTCTCAAAGATCAAATTGAAACTTGGCCTTTGGTAAAAGAGGTAGAGTATATTTCACCGCAACAAGGTCTATCTGATTTAAGCCAATATGCAGGGTTCGACCAAGCTATCAGCCTCTTAAGTGGCTATGCGCTACCTGGTGTGTTGGTGATTACGCCAGATTCGGAGCTAAAAAGTGATATTCAGTCATTAGCCAAAGACGTTCGAGAGCAACAAGATGTGACCGACGTGAGACTTGACGAAGACTGGCTAGCGCGTCTTGATGCCATCAAAACTCTCGCGAGTATTATTGTCATTACCCTGACAGTGCTGATGCTCGGTGCGGTATTTTTAATCGTTGGCAATACATTGCGATTTAATGTGCTGGCGAATAAAGAAGAGATTCAAACCATGAAACTGATCGGTGCGACGGACAGTTTCATTCTGCGCCCTTACTTGTACACAGGTATGTGGTTTGGCGTGTTAGGTGCCACTATTGCGTGGTTGGTAACGGCTTTAGTGACCATTGTCATGAATAGTGCGGTGGAAGACCTTGCTGCGTTGTACGATAGCCAGTTCCGCCTGATTGGTCTAAGTTGGGATGAATCTTTGTTACTAATCATCATTGGGAGTCTTTTGGGATGTATTGCGGCGCGCTTTTCTGCGCAACGACATTTAAAAGAAATTGAACCAGTTTAAGTGATGGCGGTCTTATTACTTGGATTTCATTAGCACTAGCTAATTTTGAACCCTTGCTTAGACCAAATGTTTATGGATAATTGCTTCCCCTTCTTGAAACTTGTTCATTTTGAGTTCAAGATATCGAAGCTAAATTGCAATGTAATGCTCCAGATCAGAGATTGATGAGGAATTGAATGACAAAAGAAGCGTATCCGATGGCTCTAGTCACGCAAGATAGCCTTGATAGCTATATTCGCTCAGTAAACAGCTACCCAATGCTGACTGCAGACGAAGAGCGTGAGCTGGCAGAACGATTACACTATAAAGGTGAGATTGAGGCTGCAAAAGGTCTAATTCTTTCGCACCTACGATTCGTTGTTCACGTTGCTCGTGGTTACTCTGGCTACGGTTTGCCAATGGCGGATCTTGTGCAAGAGGGTAACATCGGTCTAATGAAAGCCGTTAAGCGTTTTAACCCAGAAGTAGGGGTTCGCTTGGTTTCTTTTGCTGTCCACTGGATCAAAGCAGAGATCCACGAATACGTGCTACGTAACTGGCGTATCGTGAAAATTGCGACCACTAAAGCGCAACGTAAATTGTTCTTCAACCTGCGTAAGTCGAAAAAGCGCTTGGGTTGGTTTAACAACGGTGAAGTGGAAACCGTTGCGCGCGAGTTAGGTGTTGAGCCTTCTGAAGTTCGCGAGATGGAATCACGCTTAGCGGCGGTGGATTCAACCTTTGATATGCCAACTGATGAAGACGACAGTTCAAACGCTTACACAGCGCCGATGCTATACCTAGAAGACAAATCGTCTGATGTGGCCGACAACATTGAAGCCGCCAACTGGGAAATGCACACCAACAATCGCTTGGGTCATGCATTAGCGAGTTTGGATGAGCGTAGTCAGCGCATCGTGCGTTCTCGTTGGTTAGATGATGAGAAAGCAACATTGCAAGACTTAGCTGATGAGTTCGGTGTTTCTGCCGAGCGTATTCGCCAGCTAGAAAAAAATGCAATGAAGAAACTAAAATTGGCCGTGGGTGAATTTTAATTTCCACTGCTAATTGAAAGTAAGATTTTCATAGAAAGCCGAGATCATGTGATCTCGGCTTTTTTATTGTCGATCGAAAATCGATAGCGTTTGCGATCTGGATTTTATGTGCTACCTGTGTATAACTCTGTGAAGTAATTATTTATCAACTGTTCGAAACCCGGACAAAATAAGGGATTCAAGCACTTTTCCATCTGGGGATAGTTATAGATATACACACAGTTAGATCAGGATCATCACTACATATTGTGGATCAAAAGATCCAAATACACTTTATCAACGCAATTCACAGCTTTATCCACAAATGGTTGGAATGTGTACACTTTTGAAAACCCTGATTATCCATGTGTCTAAGTTTGCCGTTGGATAGGTTACAATAGCGGCAGTATACCCAAGCAGCTTCAAATATGGATTTTATGCTGTACCACGGGCGCTGATTAGTACGTTAGGTTCGAGGTTGCTTGGGTATATTAATAAGACAATGAGAAAGTAAATGGATCAGTTTAAGCATATCGATGTACAAGGTGCGCAAGCGCTGCTCGAGCAGGGTGATGCGAAGCTTGTAGATATCCGTGACCCTCAATCGTTTGCCGTTGCGCATGCGGAGTCCGCGTATCATTTAACTAACGATACGATCGTTGCGTTTATGGATGAAGTGGAGTTCGAACAACCTATTCTAGTGATGTGTTACCACGGTATTAGTAGCCAAGGTGCGGCGCAATATTTGGTTAACCAAGGCTTTGAACAGGTGTACAGTGTAGATGGTGGCTTTGAAGCCTGGCATCGAGCAGAACTACCGATAGTGAGAAATTAATGAAGAGATTGGTAACGTTAAATAATCCACGTATGGCGCAAGCCTTTATTGATTATATGGCCTCTCGCCAAATTGACATCGAAATGATGCCAGAAGGGGATGGGCAATTTGCGCTGTGGTTGACTGATAGCCAGCATGAAATAGAAGCGGAAGCCGAACTTAAGCTGTTCCTTGCTAACCCGTCTGATTCAAAATACAGCGCCGCCTCGTGGGACGTTGCCGATACTCGTAAGAGTACATTTCATTATTCCAGCCCGAGTATCATAAGCATGGTCAAAGCGAAAGCTGGCCCCATGACTTTGCTGATCATGACAGTCTGTATCATCATCTACTTGTTACAAATGTTTGGCTTTGGCAATGGCGTGTTTAAGTTGTTGCACTTCCCGGCTTTTGAGGGGCAACAATGGCAAGTGTGGCGATGGCTAAGTCATGCGTTACTGCACTTTTCAGTAACTCACATCGTGTTTAACTTACTATGGTGGTGGCAGTTGGGGGGCGACATCGAACGTCGTCTCGGTTCCGGTAAGCTATTGCAACTCTTTGTGGTGTCGGCAGCGCTTTCAGGGGCAGGCCAGTTCTATGTTGAAGGGGCTAACTTCGGCGGCTTGTCTGGCGTGGTCTATGCACTGCTTGGTTATTTGTGGATACTGGGTTACCGCTTGCCACATTTAGGCCTTACGTTACCCAAGCCAATTATCGTCTTTATGTTGGTATGGTTAGTTCTTGGTTTTGTGCAGCCATTTATGGCGATTGCAAACACCGCTCACTTAGTTGGGCTACTGTCGGGGATGGCGATTGCGCTGTTTGATTCAGGCAAGATGAAATACCAACAGCAAGCCTAAAGCAGATGAAATGAAAAGACCGCTCAAGAGCGGTCTTTTTTTATGTTCAAAACGGATTTGGGTTTATTGATAAAGGTATTTTGTAAACAACAAATCGGCAATGATGGTTTTACCTGTTTCAGGCAAAAGCGTTTCGTTGAGGGTCGTCACTAAGGTTTTGCGCAGATCTTCTCGGCCAGACAGGGACTTAATCGTATCTTCTGTTTGCTTACCCAATAATTCAATCACTGCATCGCGAATCAAAGGTTGGTGATGCTCAACAACTGATAAATCTTGTTGACTCATTACCATGATGTCGATGCGCACTTGCACATAACCTAACTTTTTGCCTTTGGTGTAAAAGTTAGTAGTGAGGTCAGGCTCTAGGGTAAAGTATGCCAACTTAGGTCCAGCTTCTTCCGTTTCAGCCCAACTTGGTGCGGCGAATAGTATGGTTAACGCAAAAATAATTTGGGCTATATAACGTTTGTACATATTTCTAACTTTTCTTTCTCTGGATCGCGATATTCGAATCGCTTCAGTCTTGATACAATGGGCCGTCTATAACAAATAACGGAACTTACGGTTACATACATTACTATGGACGGTAAGTTGTTGCTTTATTGTACGCATAAAGCCTCCAATTGAATACTAGTATGAATCAGCCAACATCACTCTATCTTGCTTCTTTATTGGAAGTAGAGTGGCAAAACCCCGAAGAATTCGAATTTCCAAATGAATTTGCCAAGCATTGGCTTGAAGAGCAAGGGTCTTTGTCACGTCGTTTAAAACAGCACTGCCAAGCGTTAACGGTAGAATTGCTACAAAATCAGATCGTCACTGCAGCGACATTAAAACAGGACGAAAGCCAGTTATTGTCCGAACAAGATTGCTTACTGAGAGAGGTAATTTTGTGCGGTGACAATAATAACTGGGTTATTGGGCGGACATTGATTCCTCGTTCAACCTTAGTTGATCAGCAGTATGATTTGGCTCAACAAGGGGATATCCCATTAGGACTAACTGTGTTTAGCGCAGATAACGTTGAGCGGGACTCTTTGCAAATGGGATGGGTAGCCGTACCAGAAGGACGTTTGTTAGCGCGACGCTCAAGGTTGTGGATGAATCACAAACCGATGCTAGTCGCCGAGTTATTCTTATCTAATTCACCAGTTTACGCTAAGGAGACAGTGTAAATGTCCGCAGAAAAAGCCAAAGCATATTGGCAACTGATGCGCATGGATCGCCCGATCGGTTCACTGTTACTGATGTGGCCAACTATTTGGGCGCTAATTATCTCAGCCCAAGGGATGCCGAGTTGGGATGTATTTATCGTGTTTGTATTGGGTGTATTCCTAATGCGTAGTGCGGGGTGCGTGATTAATGATTTTGCAGATCGCAAAGTCGACGGCCATGTAAAGCGTACTAAGCAACGTCCACTGCCATCAGGGAAAGTGACAGCAAAAGAAGCGATTGGATTATTTTTGGTTTTGGGTATCAGCTCGTTTTTGTTAGTGCTGACCATGAACCCGCTGACGATTCAGCTATCCTTCGCTGGTATTGTGTTGGCGTTCATCTATCCATTTATGAAGCGTTACACTCATATTCCACAGCTATTTTTAGGCTTGGCTTTTAGCTGGGCGATTCCAATGGCTTGGGCTGCACAAACTGGGGAATTACCATTGATTGTTTGGTTTTTGTTCCTCATTAACGCTTTGTGGACCATTGCGTACGACACTCAATATGCGATGGTAGACCGAGATGATGATCTAAAGATTGGCATTAAATCGACGGCAATTCTGTTTGGTCGTCATGACAAGCTTATTATTGGTGTGTTGCAACTGATTACACTCGCGATGCTGGTTTGGTTAGGGCAGTTCTACCAATTGGGACAAAGTTACTACTGGACCCTTTTGATTGCAGCGTCGTTGTTTGTTTATCAGCAGCACTTAATTCGTCACCGTGAGCGTGAGTTGTGCTTTAAGGCTTTCCTTAACAACAATTATGTTGGCATGGTGATAGCGATAGGGTTACTGGTCGCATTTTGGTAAGCGAAGAAATAGAAAAAGGCATCCGATTGGATGCCTTTTTTCTTATTGGACGAAGGTAAAACGGTTACGACCGAAGTTGGTGAATACTCTCTTCTATCGTCAGTTTCACTTCTGGATAAAGCAGAGTGAACAGTAGCCGTGCAAATTGCTGCGTTTTCTTCGTGTCACAGTTACCATCGTTATCGAGGTATTTTTGCTGTTTGAGCGTATTGAACATCGCGGTAAACACACCTTTATCGAAGAATTCTGGCGCATTAATACCGTGCAAACGCCCTAGGCGTTGAGCAATATCTTGGCTCTTCTGCTCTAGGTCCGATTTACCCAGCTCAGGGTAAGCAACAAGCAAGTTCATCGCGATAGAGTAGCGTTGCAGCGTTTCAGTTATCGTACGACCTAGCAGAACCAAAGGCTGGTTGTTCGATTGATTGATCTCTAGCTTATCACCATCAAGACTAATCATTTTCTGATCGGCAAATTCATGCAGTGTTTTAACGACCAATTCATCTAACTCGTCTTCTTGGTAACTTAAGAACAGCTCTTTCTTCAAGAATGGGTAGATTTGCGCGACATTCGCTTGAATCTTGGCTACCGAAAGGTTGCGCTGACGAATGAGCATTTGGGCAATTAATGACGGCAGAGCGAACAAGTGAATGATGTTGTTGCGATAGTAAGTCATCAGGATCGATTGGCTACGGTCCAGCGAAATGATGTCACCCATGCTATCGGTTTCAATCACGAACTTATCAAGCGAAATTGCATGATCGACCAACTCCTCAGAACTTTCGGTAGGGATAGTGGAGGTGCTTGAGTACGGATTATTTTTGAGTAGCTTTAAGTAACACTCGATCTGATTGATCAGCGAGTCACGAGAAAGTGCACGTTGACGAGAAGCAAGCAGTGCGGTTGCACACAAGGTCAACGCGTTTGCTGCCGCCGCATCGTTGATGTGCGTCATCATCTTATTAGCAAGGTCGTTGACCACAGGATTCATCCATTGTGGTTTGTTACCACCCATGCTGTCGATGTCTTTCGTCCACTCAGGAGCATGCTCGTTCAAGTATTGGTTGAGCTGAATTGGCTCACCGAAGTTCACATAGCCCAAACCAAAGTTACGCAGTTTACGCAGAGTACGCAGTACAAGCCCTGCGTTTTCTTTCTCTTTGCGTTTGCCACGCAGCTCTTTCGCGTAAGTGCCCACTTCCATTACGTGCTCGTAGCCGATGTAGACCGGCACTAGCGTTACTGGGCGGTTTAAACCACGTAGCATTGCTTGGATGGTCATAGCCAGCATACCCGTTTTCGCTTGCAGTAAGCGACCTGTACGTGAACGACCACCCTCACTGAAGTACTCGACTGAATAGCCTTTGGCAAACAGCTCTGCTAGATACTCACGGAAAATGGTTGAATATAGTTTGTTGCCTTTAAAACTACGACGAATAAAGAACGCCCCACCACGACGGAAAAGAGGACCGGCCGGGAAGAAGTTCAAGTTAATGCCTGCCGCAATGTGCGGAGGCACCATGCCTTCATGGTATAAAACATAAGACAACAGCAGGTAGTCCATGTGACTACGGTGACACGGAACGTACACAATTTCGTGGCCGTCTTGCGCTAAACGACGCACAGTCGAGGCGTTATTGATGTGCAAACCTTGGTATAGTTTTGTCCATAACCAACTCAGGATGCGGTCGCCGTTTTTCACCAGACTATAGGAGAAGTCGGCAGCAATTTCATCCATGATGTCGTGGGCTTCTTTACGTGCCTTATCAATCGAGATGTTTTTGCTCTTGGCTTCGTCAGCAATCGCCAGTTCAATAGCTGGAGATTTTAGTAAACGAGCAAACAACACTTGGCGTTGTGGCAAGTTTGGGCCTGAAGCAGCCAGTTTCTGGCGTGAGAAGTGGATACGCGCCACGCGAGCCAGTTTGTGCGCAATTGCGCTGTCGGTACCGTGAGAGTCTGCCATATAACGCAGAGATACCACGGGACTAAAGCGAACTAAGCAGTCGCGTCCCGCCGCCATTACTGCTTTGGCTTTTTGCGGACCATTCATCGGTTGAAGGTAAGGCTTTTGGTTCTCTTCTTTACCTGGCTTACGACCCCAAAGCACGGTTGCAGGGATCATTTGAACATCCAACTCACTATTCAGCTTGTGCAGTTCCAGTAAGTCAGTGAACAGAGAGACAGAATCGGTTGGGACATCATTATCGTTGTTCATCACAGTTGGACGCGCAGCGATAAAGACGAAACGGTTCAGCGTTTTGCCATTGATTTCCAGCGGGCTGAGCGGGTCGGGTAGACCAAGGCTCATGGCTTGTTTTTGCAGTGTCAGCAAATCCACGTTCGAGCGGAACGGCAGGGCATATACAATCGGTTTAGTTAGGTCGATGTTCAGATCTTCAATCGGGTTCGACGGGATTGCGGTGCCCTTTACCAGTACCGATAAAGGTAGTTTTAGTAATGAACGTGAAAATGATTGTCCAGAAGACATAAAGTTCACAGCCTCAATAGGTATTCAAACAGGCCTAACCTTATTTCAGTTTCCGCTTTGCATGTCTTCTCTATAAAAAGAGATGAGTACGGCAATAGAAATAAGCCTAGGCGATAAAATTTAAGCGCTGCAAGGATACCAGAAACTGGTCAAACCTTTTAATTTTATTGGCTGTAAATTAGTCGAACCCCTAAGTTATTGCTTTGACTTGATTAACTGAAAAGTCGGTGTTTTAAACGAATAAAGAATGAACTTAATCGGTAAGCTGAAAGCTCCCCACAAATAAATTAAAAAACAACCAATTGGGTTTTCATTTGAGCATTTACTGGATATACTCACAGTTAACTGTATAAAAAGACAGGTGAGACATGAAGCCGTTAACGCCACGCCAACAACAAGTCTTCGATTTGATCAAAAGTAAAATCGATGACACCGGAATGCCACCAACTCGTGCAGAGATTGCGCGTGAGCTTGGCTTCCGCTCTGCGAATGCCGCAGAGGAACACCTAAAAGCGCTTGCTCGTAAGCAAGCAATTGAAATTATTCCAGGCGCTTCTCGTGGGATTCGTATCCTGCTTGAAGACGCAGCCAATGATGAGCAGGGTTTGCCTTTGATTGGTCAAGTCGCAGCGGGTGAGCCAATTCTGGCTCAAGAGCACGTAGAGGCGCACTACCAAGTCGATCCTGCGATGTTCAAACCGCAAGCGGATTTCTTACTTCGTGTAAATGGCGAGAGTATGAAAGACATCGGGATTATGGATGGCGATTTGCTCGCGGTGCATAAAACCCAAGACGTGAGAGACGGTCAAGTTGTCGTTGCGCGTGTTGATGATGATGTGACTGTGAAGCGTTTGGAGCGCAAAGGTTCAACCATATTACTGCATGCTGAGAATGAAGAGTTTGCCCCAATCCAAGTGGACTTAACGTCTCAGCACCTTACGATTGAAGGCTTAGCCGTTGGTATTATTCGTAATACCGATTGGATGTAAGTGTATTTAAGCAGCCCAGTTGATCTGGGCTGTTTTGTCTTTTCTCTTTTTCTACTTCCTCCAAAAGCTTGCTCATCATCTTGACCTTGTTTGTTTTGACCAATTTATAAGCTTGATAATGTAATTGATATTCATTATCATCTTTATTAATGTCTATGTTTTCTCTCTGGCGCAGGAAATGCCCATGTCTCAGTCTAAACATCAAGTTCCTAACCATTTATTAAAGCCACTGTTATTGCGTAGCCGTGAAAGCATGGTCGACAATGGCTTGGTGTACGATCCGATAGCTGCTAAAGCGTGTTTGAGCTGTAAGATGGCGCCGGATTGTTTGAGTGGTGATATTGCGCAGAAGCAATTGCTGCACGTGACGCTGACTCAGCTTTGTGACCAGCAGGTTAGTCACTTCTTACAGCAGTATCCCGATGCTTGGATAATCAATGTTGGAGCGGGGTTGGATACCCGCTTTTATCGTTTGGATAATGGACGCTGCCATTGGATAGAGCTGGATGTGACGGAAAATTTGGTATGGCGTCAGCGTTTGTTCCACAAAAATGAACGTTATGAACATCGCTGTGGCAGTGTGGATGAAATGTCGTGGCTAGAGACGTTAGCCATTCCAGAGCAAGCACCGGTACTCATTTTATGTGAAATGGCACTGCTCGATTGCACAGAGCGTCAAGTCGCGAAATTTATTCAAACCTTAGGTCGACATTTTGTTTCTGCTGAACTGTGTATGGTGCTGGCAGGAGATTTAACGGAAACCAAGTGGGGACAAAAGCTTGGCTCTGATCGTTATGCTCATGGCTTTGAAGCGCCTGCAGCACAGATATTGCAATGGTTACCATGGGCACAGTGGGTGAAAGCTTTCTCGCCATTCGATAGATTCTGTTCTCGTTGGAAAGCTTGGCAGCGTTGGCTTAATAAGATTCCAATGTTGAAGCATCGCCTCACGCCAGTACTCGTTCATATCAAGTGGTAATTGGCTAGTCGTTAAGCGCTCAGGTACACTCGTCGATCTTACTGATGAGGTGCCTGTGACAAATTCAATCTTCTCTCCTTTATCTAACCCAAAAGTTCATCGCCAAGTCTTAGCTTTAGCGATACCTATGGTGCTGTCGAATATTACTGTTCCATTGCTCGGTTTGGTCGATGCTGCGGTGATTGGTCATCTAGACCACGCTTGGTATTTGGGCGGTGTTGCGTTGGGCAGTACCATGATCAGCGTGACATTTTGGCTGCTTGGTTTTTTGCGTATGTCGACTACTGGGTTGGCGGCGCAGTCCTATGGCGGTGAAGACCGAAAGCAACTTGCCTTAGTGTTCATGCAAGGCTCACTTATGGCGCTGCTGTTTGCGTTAGTCTTCCTTATTGCCCATAACCCGATTGCTGATTTGATCTTTGGCTGGAGTGACGCCAGTGCTGAAGTGAAGCACTACGGCATGCAATATTTCTCTATCCGAGTGTGGAGTGCCCCCGCTGCGCTAATGAACTTTGTGTTGTTGGGATGGTTGCTCGGAACGCAAAATTCCAAAGCACCAATGTGGATGGTGATCATCACTAACGTGACGAATATTGTCCTCGATTTGTTGTTTGTGATTGGTTTGGGGTGGAAAGTAGAAGGCGCTGCACTGGCATCGGTGATTGCTGACTACTCAGGCATGGGTTTTGGTCTCATGTGTGTCTGGAAAACCTGGCGAGAGAGGCAATTACCATCACCTCAAAAGTTGCTAACCAGCACTCAACACGGTTTAGGGCGATTCGTGAAATTGAATCGTGATATTTTCTTACGCTCTTTGTGTCTGCAAGCGGCTTTTAGCTTTATGACGTTCCAAGGTGCGAGCTTTGGTGATGAGGTTGTCGCTGCAAATGCGGTTCTGATGAGCTTCCTGATGATTATCTCGTATGGCATGGATGGCTTTGCTTATGCAATGGAGGCCATGGTCGGGAAGGCGATTGGTGCCAAAGATAGGCAACAATTGAGTGCATCGCTTGTCGGCACTTTCTTTTGGAGTTTGGTTATTTGCTTAGGACTGACCGCGCTCTTTGGTTTGGCGGGATCGCAGTTGATCGCCATGATCACTTCAATTGAGACGGTACAACAGCAAGCAGCGGTGTATCTACCTTGGCTGGTGGTGATGCCACTTGTGTCGATGTGGTGCTTTCTATTGGATGGCATTTTTGTCGGTGCAACCAAAGGCAAAGACATGCGCAATAGTATGTTTGTCGCGACCAGCAGTTTCTTCGTTGTCTTTTACTTGTTCGCCGAGTGGGAAAATCACGCGCTGTGGTTTGCAATGACGAGCTTTATGTTGATGCGGGGTATTGGTTTAGGGGTTATCTTTCTCTACCAATGGCACAAGGATACCTTCCTAGCACAATGTTGATATAAAAACAGCAGGTCCAAGCCTGCTGTTTTTCTTTCTGCTATCAAGAAGCATAGATTAGAACAAGCGGTTCAAACCATTCAACGCAGCGACACGATACGCTTCGGCCATTGTTGGATAGTTGAAGGTGGTATTGACGAAATACTCGATGTTATTCGCTGAGCCTTTTTGCTCCATAATGGCTTGACCGATGTGGATAATTTCCGCGGCACGTTCGCCAAAACAGTGAATCCCTAAAATTTCTTTGGTTTCACGATGGAACAATATCTTCAAGCTACCGATGTCTTTTCCTGCGATCTGTGCACGAGCTAGATGCTTGAACGAAGAGCGTCCTACTTCATACGGTACTTTCGCAGCTGTTAGCTCTTGCTCGGTTTTACCCACAGAGCTAATCTCTGGGATGGTGTAGATACCCGTTGGAATATCATCAATCAGATAGTTTTCTGCCTGACCTTTCGTAATGGCTTGTGCGACAAATCGCCCTTGGTCATAAGCGGCGCTTGCAAGGCTAGGGTAACCGATGACATCGCCTACAGCGTAAATGTGTTCGATATCGGTTTGGTAGTTACGGTTTACTTTTAGTTGTCCGCGAGAGTCCGCTTCCAGACCCACTGCACCCAAATTCAACTTATCGGTGTTACCTGTTCGACCATTCGCATACAACAAGCAGTCTGCCTTCATCTTCTTGCCAGATTGTAGGTGAATAATCACGCCATCTTCTGTGCCTTCGATTTTTTCATAGGTCTCATCATTACGAATTACCACACCGCTGTTCCAGAAGTGGTAAGACAGCGCATCTGACACTTCGTTATCCAAAAACTCCAACAAGCGGTCTCGGGTATTGATAAGGTCGGTTTTCACTCCAAGGCCGCGGAAGATAGAAGCGTATTCACAACCTATAACGCCCGCACCGTAAATGATGATATGGCGAGGGTCGTGTTTCAGGCTCAAAATGGAATCACTGTCGTAGATGCGCTCATGCAAGAAATCTACGTCGTTAGGCTGATACGGACGAGAACCCGTCGCGATGACAAACTTATCCGCTGAATAGATTTCTTCTGTGCCGTCGCTTTGCATTACTGCAATTGAGTAGTTATCGATAAATCGCGCGGTTCCGAACAAAAGTGTGCATGAGTTACGGTCATAAAAGCCCTGACGAAGTCGAGTTTGCTTATCAATGACCGATTTAGCATGACCTAAAATGTCAGAAAATGTTGCATGAACGCTGGTGTTGTTTCGACAAAATAGCGGGTTGCTATTAAATTCGATGATGCGGCTAACGGCATGACGCAGTGCTTTTGATGGAATAGTACCCCAGTGAGTACAACCGCCGCCGACACTGCTTTCTTTCTCGACAATGGCAACATTCAGTCCCGCTTTGGTTAATCCCATTGCAGCCCCTTCTCCGCCAGGGCCACTACCGATTACGATCACGTCATAGTGATTAACATGCGCCATGATGCCTTCCTTGTTATATTTGCTTAACATTGCTTTAGCGCGATTTTAACTCATTTACTCTATTGGTACACGTCATGCCTGTTAGAGAGTGGAAGTGATCACGCAGAATCGACCAAAAGGGTGATTTGGTATGTTGTATGTCTATAAATTGCATCGAGAACATTGCAATTAGATGCACGCCAATAGTAACGTTCTCGGCGCTCAGAGCGAGCGAAGCAACATATCTTTCTCCGTAGGAGCAAATTGCGTTATATTGAGGCTCTTGTACCCTACAGAAAAAGAGCAAGTTAAGAATGAAATCGATGGGAATCCGCGCACAGCAAAAAGAGAAGACACGTCGATCATTGATCGATGCGGCATTTAGTCAATTAAGTGCGGATCGCAGCTTTTCCAGCCTTAGCTTGCGAGAAGTCGCCCGAGAGGCAGGGATTGCACCGACTTCTTTTTACCGTCATTTCAAAGATATGGATGAGCTAGGCTTAACCATGGTCGATGAAGGCGGTTTGTTACTACGCCAACTGATGCGTCAGGCGCGTCAACGTATTGTGAAAGAAGGTAGCGTAATTCGTACCTCGGTCGAAACCTTTATGGAATTCATTGAAAGTAGTCCGAACGTTTTTCGTTTGTTGTTGCGTGAGCGCTCCGGCACTTCTGCTGAATTTCGTACCGCTGTTGCTCGAGAAATCCAGCATTTTGCGGCAGAATTAACCGAGTATTTAATGAGCACCGGCGTGACCAGAGAAGAGGCGTATACTCAAGCAGAAGCGTCTGTGACTTTGGTTTTCAGTTCGGGAGCTGAAGCTTTAGATTTAGATCGACGTGAGCGCGATGAACTCGCCGAGCGATTGATCATGCAATTGCGAATGATAGCCAAAGGGGCCTATTGGTATCGCAAAGAACGTGAACGTAACCGATTAAAAGGCGGGATAGAATAATGTCGAATGGAAATAAATCTGAAAAGAAAACGCTGATTTTGGCACTGGTTGCAGGTATGTGTGGTGATGCTTTGTTGTCATGGTTGACCATGAGTGAAGTGTCTTTTTCAATCTTCCCATTGATTGCACTCGTACTGGCTGTACAAGCTCTTTACCAAGAGTACCTAAATAATCCGGTATCAGAAGATATCCCATTAGTTGGCTTGGCGTGTTTCTTCGTAGGTGCGTTTGGCCACTCTGCGTTTATTAAGGCGCAATACCCAGAAGCAGGCTCAAACTTCTTTGCGATCATGGTTTCAATGATCTTACTCGCATGGATTGGTAAGAAGTTAGGTTTTGTCAGCAAGAAGACTTCTGCGGAATAAGCAAAACGAATCAAATACAAAAAAGCGAGCCATTGAGCTCGCTTTTTTTGTATTTGACGCAGTGGGTTACGCTTTGCGTTCCAATAGCACGCCCGCTTCCATATGGTGGGTATAAGGGAATTGGTCAAACAGAGCAAAACGCGTCACGTTGTGTGTTTCGCATAGAATGTCCAAGTTCTCTTTTAGAGTCTCAGGGTTACAAGAGATGTACATGATGCGCTCGTAACCTTGCACCATCTTACAAGTATCGACATCCATCCCAGCACGTGGTGGATCGACAAAAATCGTGTTGCAGTTGTAGCTCTCCAGATCTACACCTGCATCTTGTAGACGACGGAATTCACGCTTACCTTCGATCGCTTGAGTAAATTCCTCTGCTGATAGACGTAAGATTTGTACGTTATCAATCTTATTGGCGGCGATGTTGTACTGTGCAGATACCACAGATGGCTTCGCTAGCTCAGTTGCCAGTACGCGGTCGAAATTCTGTGCCAACGCCAGCGAGAAGTTACCGTTACCACAGTAAAGCTCTAGTAGGTCGCCAGTGCTTTCTTGGGTACAGTCGACCGCCCATTCCAGCATCTTCTCTGCGACTTTGCCGTTTGGCTGAGTGAAGCTGTTCTCAACTTGTTGGTAGATGTAGCTCTGACCATTTACATCGAGCTTCTCGATAACGTAGTCGCGGTCTAGGACAATCTTCATCTTACGAGCACGACCAATGATGTTTAGATTGAAGCCTTCATCATTTAAACGCTGTTTAAGGGCTTTCGCGTTTTCAATCCACTCTTCATCAAGTTGGCGATGGTAAAGGAGTGAAACCAGAATCTCACCACTTAGTGTCGATAGGAAATCCACCTGGAACAGTTTACGACGTAGTGAGTCGTTGTCTTTCATCGCTTCAACCAATAGCGGCATCAGGTCGTTGATCAGACGGCTTGCAGCAGGAAATTGGTCAACACGGTATTTCTCACGAGTTTCTTGGTTGAACATGATGTAGTAAAGATCTTCGCCTTCATGCCAAACACGGAACTCAGCACGCATGCGGTAGTGCTGCTCTGGTGATTCAAACACTTCCAGTTCTGGCATGTTGTATGGCGCGAACATATCCGTGAGACGTTCGACTTTTTCTGCCAGTTGTTCTTGGTAGCGTTGTGGGTTTACATCAAGAGTAGCCATGATCTTACCTTTTATGGTGCATTCAATTTAAGAGCGCAGATTTTATTCAATCTCAATAGGATGTCCAGTTTTGTACTGGAATTGATTTAAAGATAGTGCGTACAGGCAGAGTAGAAAGCAAAATCAATCAAAACGTTACAACTTCTAAGGGCAATATTGGCTGGACAAATAATCAATAGCTGAATAATATTTGCCTCAAGTTGGTGCTATCTAGCAATCTAGATGGCTGAAATGGGAATCTGGTGTAAATCCAGAACTGACGCGCAGCGGTAAAAGAGAACGAACGCTCATCAGACACTGCATTAGTTTATGTGGGAAGTCGAGCAAGTAGGCGGTACACCCGTGCTCTTGAGTCCGAATACCTGCCAACAACTGAGCCACAGCACTGGACTGTCATGACGACAGGGCTCGGAAGGAATTACGCGATTTAGGACAATACAATGAGAAAATCCGCACTGGCGATCACTTTGGCATCGCTGCTTTCACCTGTCTCTTATCTACAGGCCCAGGAAACCTCCACTGACGAAACCATCGTTGTTACGGCAAACCGTTTTGAGCAAGCCGAAAGCCGTACGTTGGCAGATGTCGAAGTAGTTACTCGACAAGACATCGATCGCATTCAAGCGAAAACCCTACCAGATGTATTGCGTCGCCTTACCGGAATTCAAGTTTCACAAAATGGTGGTCGTGGTCAGTTAGCGTCTTTATTTGTTCGTGGAACCAGTTCCGACCAAGTTTTAGTACTGGTTGATGGCGTACGTTTTGCACGAGCAGCGAAGGGCGCTGTGGACTTTAACCAAATCCCACTTACTTACGTTCAACGTATTGAGTACGTGCGTGGTGCGCGTGCGTCACTTTACGGCTCAGAAGCGATTGGTGGCGTGATCAATATCATCACCATTGCGCGTGCTGACGAAGAAGGAACGAAGTTAAGTGCGGGTTTAGGTAGTTTAGATTATCAAGAATTGAGTGTGGCATCTGGTATTAAAGTCACAGAGAGCGGCCAGCTAAATATCGCGCTTGGTAGTGAAAGTGATGATGGTTATAACGTTCGTCCTGTACCGGGAGTTAATGACGGTGATCGCCATGGCTTTGATACAAAGAATGGTCTGCTAGGTTACGTGCATAACTTCAATGACCAGTGGTCTGCATTTGGTAACCTACGTGCTTACGAAAATGTTTATCAATATGACAGCAGCTACGGTAGTCGCGGTTACTACGAAGCAGAAAAAGACGATCTTTCTGTCACTCTGGGCGGTAAGTATCAGTCTGATAATGTGATGTCAGAACTACAAGTAACAGCACAGAAACAGAAGTCTTGGAACTATGAGCAAGCAAAAGGCAAACACTCAGGTACTGAAGATGAACTTGAGCAGCAAAATGTCCAGTGGACCAACAGTTACTTGCTAAACAACAATACGACGTTGGCTGGTGGTATTGATTGGCGCAACGAGTCTTATAAAGACAAGAGTGCGAATAAAACGTTTGATCGTACCAATGGCGCTCTGTTTGGTATGGCAACCACTAGTATTGATAAAGCAATGCTCGAGGGCAGTGCTCGCCTTGATGATAATGAAGAATACGGTAGTGAGTTCACTTACAGTTTAGCGGCTGGTTACCAGTTTGTACCAGAGTTTGGGGTTAAAGCCTCTTTTGGTACTGCGTTTAAGGCTCCAAACCTATATCAGCAGTATGACCCGACATACGGTGAGAAAGATCTGAAGCCGGAAGAGTCAGATGCTTGGGAGCTAGCATTCAGCGGTGATGTCCAAGGCGTTTTTTGGTCCGTCACGGGTTATGACTATAAAATCACGAATCTTATCGATTACCATCCAACCACGTACAAATATTTGAATGTCGATGGTGAAACACATATCCAAGGTGTGGAGCTTGTTGCTGAGTTTGATACAGGGATTGTGCAGCACCAGTTGAGTGCAGATTACAAAGATGCTGAAGACGATAAAGGGCATCAGTTGCAGCGTCGCGCTAAAGAAATGTATAAGTGGAATGCTTTAGTGAGCTTCGATAAAGTGGACTGGTCGGTTAGCTATCAGTACGTCGGTAAGCGTCCAGATGTGGATTACAGCACTTGGCCTTCACAAGATATCACGCTTTCTTCTTACTCGTTGGTTGATACGGCAGTGACTTACTATCCGAATGAGTCGACCTCTATTAGCGCTCGTATCGATAATCTACTTGATGAAGAGTATGAGATGGCAAAAGGTTACCCCGCTGCAGAGCGAGCGTACTATATCAACGTTGGCTACGAATTCTAATCGTGAATGAGCACAAACCGCCTTCGGGCGGTTTTTAATATTTTGTGGTGGAAAATCGAATGAAGAAACCCAAGCGAGTGGTGATCAGTTGGTCCAGTGGTAAAGATTCGACATTAACGCTTGAGCGCCTTAACGAGAATCCAAATTATCAAGTTGTCGGTTTGTACACGACTTACGTAGGGAAAGAAGTCCCTTTCCAAGCAACTCCGCTTGAAGTCGTACAAATGCAAGCAGACTTACTTGCGCTTCCGCTCATTACTATCGAGCTACCTGAAATCTTTCCAAGTAACGACATTTATCAATCGACCATCGTTAATGCATTACAAAGTAGTGGTCTGAACATAGAAGCTGTCGCATTTGGTGATATGTTTTGTAATGGCATTGCCGATTACCGACGCAGCTATATTGAACCTGTTGGCTGGGAATGCGTCTTTCCTCTATTAGGGGAGAGCAGCGAAAAACTAGCGATGGAAATCATAGAGCGTGGTATTCAAACTATGTTAATCACCATCGACGGAAGAGTTCTCCCTCCAGAATGGTGTGGTCGCTGGTATGACAAAGCCCTAATAGAGTCATTACCAAGTCAAATTGATCCCTGTGGGGAAAATGGTGAATTTCACACATTGGTCACGTCTTCGCCATCTTTTCAAGGACATATCGAGTTGACGAAGCGAGATGTAGAATCTGGAGATAGATTCAGCCATCAAAGATACCATGCTAAAGCATTGCCAAAACAAATCTACGCAGTATGATCGCAACGTTTCTGTTCTTTAGGTAAGACTCGTGCGAGTAGCAAGTAAGAAAAAAGTCCTAGTTTTTGACTCTGGTGTTGGTGGTCTTTCTGTATTCCAAGAGATACATCGCCTATTGCCCCAGCTAGACTACTTATACTTATTCGATAATCAGGCTTACCCTTATGGTGAACTCGATCAGGCTGTACTCGTTTCACGAGTTAACCAACTGGTCTCTTCTTTAGTCGAAGAACACCAAGTCGACATTGTCGTCATTGCTTGCAACACGGCGAGCACCATAGTGCTTCCTTCCTTACGCGAAAATTTATCGATTCCCGTTGTTGGTGTTGTCCCTGCGATTAAACCCGCATCGCTTTTAGCATCAAAAGGGGTAGGGCTGATCGCCACTCCGGCGACAGTAACACGCCAATATACTCACGAGTTAATACGAGACTTTGCGCAAGGCAAACCAGTTGAGCTGTTGGGATCAACTCGCTTGGTGGATATGGCCGAAGAGAAGTTGCGAGGCAACAGCGTTTCTCTAGACGAACTGACAAAAATCCTGCTTCCGCTTCGCGATAAAGTAGACGTTGCGGTGCTCGGTTGTACTCACTTCCCTTTAATCAAAGAGGAAATTCATCAAGCTTTGGGTGGGGACGTTACTTTAATTGATTCGGGTGCAGCCATTGCACGTCGAGTAAAAGCATTACTATTAAGTGATGAAATTGAGGATACGGAAGAGGGAAGTAAGTCGATTTATGCCAGTGCAACTCCTTGGCAGGAAGATGCACTGAACATTTGTTTAAAGAAGCTAGGTTTTAATCCTGTTCTGGTTTACCACCATCCGGGTGTTTAGGATCGTTCGCAATTCTAACTTTTAGCGTTCTTTCCATATATTCCTTTTCATTAAGTTTAGCGATAGCTGGCTTGGCATCTGCCGCAGCCATCACGACAAAACCAAACCCTCTTCTTTTTCCAGTACGCTTATCTTTCATTAAGCGTACCGCATAGACCTGTCCATATTCAGCAAACAAATCGCGAACGTGACTCTCATTGGCCTTATAAGGAAGGTTGCCGACATACAGAGTTTTAGTCGATGGATCCGAGTCCGTTGATTGAATAGAAGGTGTCTGGCTAGAAAATGAAAATAAAAAAGCAGTAGCGATAACACCAATGAGAAAACTCAAGGCTGGTGGGATGGTGACTTGAGAGAAGACGATTCCCCCAACGACGGCCAGCCCAACACATAAAATCAGATTTTTTTTAGACGTCATTTTAATTACTACACATAGTGATAAAGAGATCGATTGTCCATTAACAGAATAGACACATGAATCTTACGTATATGGTTGGTGTTTTTCCAACCAATTGCTGTGATATGTCTCAAATGTGACGAAGAAATATGCAAATATCACGCTTTTGGCTAACTAATGACCTGTTGAAAGTTTTTTTGCAAAAAACGCTTGTACTAATTTCTCAACTCCCTATACTGCGCATCCACCGACACGGAGTGAGACGAAAGTCACACAGCGAGTCGGAATTGAGAGAAAAGAAATTTGAAAAAAATGCTTGACTCTCTCACGGTGTGAAGTAAGATACGCACCCCTAACGACGAGCAACTAAGTTGCTGAAAATGTTAGAAAAGCTCTTTAAAAATAAGAACCTATCAATCTGTGTGGGCACTCGTTGATGATAATCCAATTAGATACCTCGGTATCAAATAAGGTTTCAATGAAACGAAGTGACCATTGAATCTTCGGATTCAGCACAGTCAATTCAAACATTACTTTATGTAATGTT
>NZ_JAWOTL010000022.1:0-54857 GCF_033338835.1 Vibrio sp. Vb0888 | reverse complement strand
TGTTTTACCGTGGTCAACGTGGCCGATAGTACCAACGTTAACGTGCGGTTTCGTACGTTCAAATTTTTCTTTAGACACGATCGTGTTCCTTCCTAGTTATGATTCGTCGTGATCATTATTGATCGACGACGCGCCAGAAATTGTTATTTTATGCGCCAACGCCCGTTAGCGCAATATTTGGACGCCCTGATCTCGCAAAAAGTCGTAAACTTTTTGCAGTTCAATCGTCAATTAGTAACCACGCTCTGCAATAATTTTATCTGCGAAGTTTTTCGGCACTTCAGCGTACTCGTGAAACTCCATAGAGTAAGACGCACGGCCTTGAGTTGCAGAACGTAGATCAGTTGCGTAACCGAACATTTCGGATAGTGGTACTTGAGCACGGATGATCTTAAGACCAGCCACACCTTCGTCCATGCCTTCAATGATACCGCGACGACGGTTTAGGTCACCAACAACGTCACCCATCCAGTCTTCCGGAGTGGTTACTTCGACATTCATCATAGGTTCTAGAATCACAGGTTGTGCTTCTAGTGCACCTTTCTTGAATGCCATCGAGCCAGCGATCTTAAACGCCATCTCGCTTGAGTCTACATCGTGGTAAGAACCATCAAATAGTGTAGCTTTAATATCTAGTACAGGGTAACCCGCTAGAACACCACTATTCATTTGCTCTTCGATACCTTTCGATACCGAACTGATGTATTCCTTAGGAATCACACCGCCCACGATTTCGTCTACGAATACGAAACCTTCACCAGGCTCTGAAGGCTCAAGTTTGACCCAAACATGACCGTATTGACCACGACCACCTGATTGACGAACAAACTTACCTTCAACTTCCGCTTTACCACGAATGGTTTCACGGTAAGCAACCTGAGGTTTACCAACGTTACAATCAACGCTGAATTCACGCTTCATACGATCAACGATAATGTCTAGGTGAAGTTCACCCATACCTGAGATCAGAGTCTGACCTGATTCGTCGTCCGTTTCCACGCGGAATGATGGATCTTCCGCTGCTAGTTTACCTAGCGCGATAGCCATTTTCTCTTGGTCTGCCTTAGAACGAGGCTCTACAGCAATCTGAATAACTGGTTCAGGGAACTCCATGCGCTCTAGAATCACTTTGTGGTTCTGATCACACAGCGTGTCACCTGTGGTTACGTCTTTCAGACCGATAGCAGCTGCAATATCACCAGCGCGAACTTCTTTCACTTCTTCACGCTTATTCGCATGCATCTGAACGATACGACCGAAACGCTCTTTCTTCTCTTTTACTGAGTTGTAAACAGCGTCACCCGAGTTTACAACACCGGAGTAAACACGCATGAAAGTTAACGTGCCCACGAATGGGTCAGTCGCAATCTTAAACGCTAGCGCTGAGAAAGGTTCGTTGTCGTCAGCATGACGCTCAACTTCATTTTCTCTTTCGTCGACACCTTTAATTGCAGGTACGTCAACAGGCGATGGCAAGAACTCAACTACTGCATCCAGTACCGCTTGAACACCTTTGTTCTTAAACGCACTACCACAAGTAGCCAGTACGATTTCGTTATTTAGTGTGCGAGTACGTAGAGCTTGTTTGAGCTCAGCTTCAGTCAATTCACCTTCTTCAAGGTACTTGTCCATCAGCTCTTCGCTAGCTTCAGCAGCGGATTCAACCATGTGGTTGCGCCACTCTTCAGCAAGTTCAATCATGTCAGCTGGGATGTCTTCGTAAGTAAACGAAGTGCCTTGATCGGCATCATTCCAGTTGATCATTTTCATCTTGATAAGGTCGATGACACCTCTGAACTCATCTTCCGCACCAACGTTCAGCTGGATTGGAACAGGAGTCGCACCAAGACGATTCTTAATTTGGTTCACAACGCGTAGGAAGTCTGCGCCCGCACGGTCCATCTTGTTTACAAATACCAAACGTGGAACGTGGTATTTGTCTGCTTGACGCCATACAGTTTCAGACTGAGGTTCAACACCAGATGAGCCACAGAACACAACCACAGCACCATCAAGTACACGAAGAGAACGCTCTACTTCGATAGTAAAGTCAACGTGTCCAGGGGTATCAATGATGTTTACGCGATGCTCAGGGAACTGTGCTTCCATACCACGCCAGAATGTAGTAGTCGCAGCGGATGTGATAGTGATACCACGCTCCTGCTCCTGCTCCATCCAGTCCATGGTTGCTGCACCATCGTGAACTTCGCCGATTTTGTGAGAAAGGCCAGTGTAGAACAGAATACGCTCAGTTGTGGTTGTTTTTCCTGCATCTACGTGAGCACAGATACCGATATTACGGTATAGCTCAATAGGAGTTTTACGAGCCACGATTGTATCCTCTTACTAAGGTGTACCTTAGAGTGTAGAAAAGTGCTGCGAGAGAACCTCGCAGCACAGAAGGTATTACCAACGGTAATGAGCGAACGCTTTGTTTGCGTCAGCCATGCGGTGAACGTCTTCACGTTTCTTAACCGCAGTACCTTTGTTCTCAGACGCGTCTAGCATTTCAGCAGCTAGGCGTTGAGCCATAGATTTTTCACCACGCTTGCGCGCAGCTTCAACCAACCAACGCATAGCAAGTGCGTTACGGCGAACCGGACGTACTTCTACAGGTACTTGGTAAGTTGAACCACCAACACGGCGAGATTTAACCTCTACCGCTGGGCGAACGTTTTCAAGAGCTTCTTCAAAAATAGCTAAGTGGTCTTTACCAGACTTTTCAGCCATAGCATCTAGTGCAGTGTAAACGATTTTCTCTGCAGTAGATTTTTTACCGTCAACCATTAGGATGTTAACGAATTTTGCCAGCAATTCAGATTTGAATTTTGGATCTGGAAGGATCTTACGCTGACCAATGACGCGACGACGTGGCATGGATTTATCTCCGTTGTCTTCTTCAGGTTTTATCCAAAACTTTTCAGTTTTTTCAAAAAATTAAAAATAATTTAGTGTTTGGCCTTACTTAACGGAATCCATTAAGACTTAGGACGCTTCACACCGTACTTAGAACGACCTTGTTTACGGTCATTTACGCCAGCACAGTCTAGTGCGCCGCGAACAGTGTGGTAACGCACACCTGGAAGGTCTTTAACACGACCACCACGGATTAGAACAACTGAGTGCTCTTGAAGGTTGTGACCTTCACCGCCGATGTACGATGTAACTTCGAAGCCGTTTGTCAGACGTACACGACAAACTTTACGAAGTGCTGAGTTAGGTTTTTTAGGTGTAGTAGTGTAAACACGAGTACATACACCACGTTTTTGTGGGCACGCTTCTAGTGCAGGCACGTTGCTTTTAACAACTTGCTTTGCACGTGGCTTACGTACCAACTGGTTAATAGTTGCCATTAACTAGCTCCTGATTTACTTGAAAGTAAGCTTTGTGAAAAATCTATCCCCAACTGCCAATGCAGTTAGGGACGCAAAATTCTATGCAGCAGTGAGAGGTGTGTCAAGAAATATACGGATCTTTTTTGTTCAATTAGAACAATTCATCCGTAAAGCTTTGTCGACAGCAAATCTTGTTCAATCCCAAGTTAGGGATTTATCCTGTTTTGCTGTTAGTTCAACGAAGCCTGAGTAATTCACAATCGTCAGCGATGGACTGATACGATTTGCAATACCGCGAGCTTGCGCATCGCTCTCTAACACAAATACGCTGCGGTTTTTTAGGTGGGAACATGCTTTATGTTGCGAGTTAGCAGCGTACACTGCATCTTCTATAAGTAAGATGTCATCCTGTTCACTGCATAAGGGCATGGCGTCTTCTAGAGCAGAGACTGTTTTTATGATGTGTAACATAACTTCCTCAAAAAGACAGTAGCTTGCCAGCGTGTTGTAACTTATCTTTGAGCTGTTCTGAGCTTAACGCTTGGGCTTCAATGACTAAATCCGCTTGCGCCAAACCTCGCTGGGTTAACGACTCTGAACACACAAAGACTTGTTCGATGTCGTATAAATCGAAAAGCTTTAACATCGGCGCGTAATCTTTACTCAAAATATTGTTGGGGTCTTGTCCGAGTAGAAGCTGGTATACCCCGTCACCCATGAAAATGACGCTGATATCTTCACAGTAAGCCGACGCGGCTAACAGTGCATCCACACCTTCACGACCAGCTGCACTGCCATGTGGCGCACTACGAAATAGATAAGTTAACTGACTCAAAACTGTACCACTCTGTCTTGGGTTAACATCGCTTCAGCTAGGCTACCTAAGCCTGCTTGTTCAAAACCATCGGCTAGATTGTTCTGAACCAAACCATGTTGATTCGCTTCTTCTTCACTTACAATCCCGCGACGCAAAGCGGCCGCGACACAAGTTTCTAGGCGAACACCATGCTCTTTAGCCAAAGACTGCCACGCCTTATTGAGATCAAATTCATCGTTGGCTGGCACACTCAAAGCAGTACCATTAGTCACACCATCTTGATAAAAGAAGACGCTCACTAGCTGATGGCCTTGCTCTATCACCACTTTGGCGAACTGATAAGCACTGCGCGCTGACTGGCTGCCATAAACGGGACCATTCACCACTAACGTGTAAGTCAGTTTACTCACCTTTCATCATCCTCGGTTTTACGTTGACGAATGTACAAGTAAACGGTGTGTTTTGAAATATTAAGGCGATCCGCGACACGGTTGATGGCATCTTTAATATCGAAGATACCTTTGTCGTACAACTCCATCACGATCTGGCGATTTTTGGTGTTGTTAGACACGGATTTATCCGCATTGATCTCTTCGATGGTGCGTTCAACAGTTTGGTCCACCAGCTCTTCTACGTCACTAGCAAAGTTGACCGAGGAAGCCGCTTCTTTCGCTTCTTGCGTCGGCATGAAAGACTGAAGGACTTGCGAGAAAGGCGCATCCAAGTTGACGTTGATACACAACAAACCAATCACGCGATTTTCGCCATTACGAATGGCGACAGTAATCGACTTCATCAACACGCCACCTTTTGCACGGGTAAAGTACGAACGTGAGAAGTTGCGCTCCGAGCCTTCGATGTCTTTTAGCATCTTAAGCGCTAAATCAGTGATTGGTGAGCCGACTTGGCGCCCCGTGTTTTCACCGTTAGCGATTTTAATTGCAGAGGTATTTAAGTCTTCTAGAGAGTGAAGAACGATTTCACAAAATGGACCTATCAGGCTGGCGATACCATCCACGACCGCCTCATAAGATCTTAAAATGATTTTGTCGTGCTCGGTAAACGGCATCACGTTAACGGATTCCATTTCGAGCAACATCTCCGCGTTTATTGTTTCTGTAGTTGTCATAAGCCTTCGAGCGAAAAATCAACAAATTGGTGTAAGTTTATCAGAAAATTTGAAAAGCAACCTAGCAAACTCACCAACTAGTGACCTAGAACAAAAAAGGCCCGTTAAACGGACCTTTTTCAATAACTTATCGCAGCTTATTGTTATTGCTCTGCGTTGTCGTTCTCAACTTTTAGCAGCTCAACTTCAAATACTAGCGTTGAGTTAGCAGGAATGCTTGGTGTGTCTTGGTCACCGTATGCTAGCTCTGGCGGGATAACGAATTTGAATTTAGAACCCACAGGCATTAGCTGAACACCCTCTGTCCAACCTGGGATTACACGGTTAAGTGGGAACGTTGCAGGTTCACCACGATCGTATGAGCTGTCGAACTGAGTACCGTCGATCAGAGTACCTTTGTAGTGTACTTGAACCGTATCAGTGTCTTTTGGCTTCTCACCTTCAGCTGGTGTCATTACTTGGTATAGAAGACCTGTATCTGTCTTCACTACGCCTTCTTGCTTCTCAAACTCAGCACGGAAATCATCGCCAGCTTTTTTCGCTTCAGCTGCTTTCTCAGCCGCTTGTGCTTGCATCTTTTCTGCAACACGCTTGTCTAGAGATTCTAGTGCTGCACGTGTTTCTTCTTCATTCAATTCAGCATTGCCTTTGAAGACGTCTTCGATACCTTTTAGTACCAAATCTTTGTTAAGATTAATGCCGATTTCGCTTGGCTTGTCGATGCTTGTGCTTAGGTAGTTAGCAAATGAAACACCGATTGCGTATGCCGCTTTGTCGTCGTCGGTTTTAAAGTGAACCGCTTTACCGGTTTCTGCTTGAACTTGTTCTGCTTGAGGTGCGGTTTCTGTTTTAGTTTCTTCTTTCTGACAACCTACCGCTAGCATAACTGTTGCAGCAAGTAGCGACACTTTTAAAACTGATTTCATTAAATTCTCCCAATAATGGCTCTGCCATTGGTTGTTGTGCACAAATCTTCTATGAGACTAGTGAAGACAATCGTTATACCAATATACTAGCTATATGTCTTAAGACACAAACCGGATTATTAGATGTGATGCAAAGAATTTTTCATTTATTCCTATATTTAATTGTCATCACCACGTTAAATGGTTGCTTTTTCGCCGAGCGTGAAGTGCAGCGTTGGCCGATAGAACCTCAAGGTGCGACGAGCTTCGCACTTAGCAGAGATGGACGGTTTGCTCTGCTCTATTCTCAACAACGTCATTTGATGTTGTGGGACCTAGAGCAAAATGAACAACTAGCCAATCTGGGTGAACTCGATGCCGATGCCAATGTGGTTTCCCATATCCGCATATCTGACAATGGTCGCTACGCAATTACAGCAAGCCAAATGAACTTCGCAGTTTGGGACCTAGGCTGGACGCAATCCGAAGGCCTTTGGTCTATCTCTGATGCGCTCATTCGCGACGTTGATATCACCAGTAATGGTGAACAAGTTCTGCTTGGGTTATCCAACGGTAAAGCAATTTATGTCAACTTAGTCACCGGGCGTCGCATGGAGTTCCTTGCGCATCGTGAAAAAGTCAATTCCGTGGCCATTTCTCCTAATGGGCGCTTCGCCCTAACCGGAGGTAATGACTATAAAGCGTATCTGTGGGACACCGAAACCGGACAAGTACTACGAACCTTCGAACATGAACAACGAATTGTTCGCGTGGCCCTGCAAAGAGATGGAAAATTAGCAATGACATCTGATGGCGGAAACCAAGCGATTGTTTGGGATTTAAAAACTGGACAAGAAGTCACACAGTTGAGCAGTTGGTCACGCCAATTAATTTTCTCTACCGCACGATTTTCTGACGACGGGACTCAACTAGTCACAGGAAGCCCTTCTGGCCGTGTGTCGATATGGGATACTCAAACCGGAAAACGAATGAGTGGATTTGAAGTGGAGCCCAAAAAAGACACTCGCCCTCCCCGTGCGGTCGTGTATGATGCAGCTTTTGATTCAAAACAACGCGTAATTACTGCTACTTCAGCAGGTATTGCCCAAGCTTGGCAGTTAGAGAACGGATCATGACAGAAAAAATCATTCAGCAATTGGAAGCACGCATTAATGACTTAGAATGTCAGCTTGCGTTCCAAGAACAGACTATTGAAGATCTGAACGGCGCTTTATCGCAGCAACAACTGCAAATTACCAAGATGCTCGATCAGATGAAATATGTGGTAGGTAAAGTAAAAAATATGGACTCGTCGAATTTAGCCGATCCGTCAGAAGAAACCCCACCACCGCATTATTAAAATGCAGGCTCAAATAGCATAAAGCCCAGAACATGTTCTGGGCTTTGTTGTATTAATTACTTAAGAAGGTACTCAAGAGGAAGCTATTCGTCGGCGTAGATTTTAACGCTCAGCTCGCCTTGCGTATTAATGCCTGCTCGGTACATGCCAGAACTGTTCATCGCAAAGTGCATCTCACCTTTAGCATCAATGGCAATCAAACCGCCCTCTCCGCCCATCTGTTTGAGATCACCTTGGATAATGTGTTCACAAGCCGTATGAATATCTTCTTGTAAGTAACGCATACGTGCTGCAACGTCTTCCGCAACACGTTTACGAATAAAGAACTCGCCGACACCCGTAGTGGAAACTGCCACGACGCCATTTTCGGCCACCGTACCACAACCAATAAGAGCAGAATCTCCGACTCGGTTGTATTTCTTATTCGTCACGCCACCCGTACTGGTGGCAGCGGCTAAGTTGCCTTGTTGGTCCAATGCCACCGCACCAACCGTACCGTGCTTACGGTCATCTGGGTAACGAGATTCCGACAAAGCAAACAGTCCTTTCTCACGCATAGACAGCAACTGCTCATAACGGCGATCAGTAAAGAAGTAATCTTGCTCGGTATACTCATGGCCTTGCTCAAAAGCAAACTTCTCTGCGCCCTCACCCACCAACAGCACATGATTGCTGTTTCGCATCACGTCACGAGCGAGCTCAATTGGGTTTCTGATATGACGAACACCGGCAACAGCACCTGCCGCTTGGTTTCTACCATCCATTACAGAAGCGTCCATTTCGACCATTTCGTTGTTGGTCAGCACTGAGCCTTTACCCGCATTAAAGTTAGGAGAGTCTTCCAATACTTTCACTGCCGCTACGACGGCATCTAAGGCTTCACCGCCCGTGTCTAGAATTTGATGTCCCGCTTTTACCGCAGCTTCTAAATCCGCCAAGATGGATTGTTGCAGCTCATCGCTCATCTGTTCACGCAAGATGGTGCCCGCACCACCATGAATGGCAATCGAGAAAGGTTTCGTCATCACTTTGTCCAACTGTTATTCCTTGTATGGTTGGCACTACACCTTAGATAAACAAAAAGCGCAAGTTGAAAACTCAACTTGCGCTTTTCAAAGCTTTGCTAGATAAGATTATCTAGTGAAGGAGCTTATGATTAGTGAGAACCACAGCTACCGCCGCCACAGCAGCCGCCTTCTTCTTCGTGATCGTGGTCATGATCGTGACCACCACAACAGCCACCACCTTGGTGGATGTGACCGTGTTCGATCTCTTCTGCTGTTGCTTCACGTGTAGACATAACTTCTACTTCGAAAGTTAGTGTTTGACCAGCTAACATATGGTTACCGTCAACAACCACTTCGTTGCCGTCAACTTCTGTTACTTCAACAGGGATTGGACCTTGGTCAGTGTCAGCTAGGAAGCGCATGCCCACTTCGATTTGCTCAACGCCTTGGAACACGTCCGCAGGAACGCGCTGTACTAGCGCATCGTTGTGCTCACCGTAAGCTTCTTCAGGAGCTACCGTTACTGAGAACTTGTCGCCAGCCACTTTACCTTCAAGTTCTTTTTCAAGACCTGTGATTAGGTTGTTGTGACCGTGAAGGTAATCTAGAGGTGCTTCTGCTGTTGATTGATCAACAACGACACCGTCTTCCATCATTACTTTGTATGCAAGGCTTGCAACAACGTTCTTTTCAATTTTCATACTAACTCCAGGGAGATTAATTGACTTAACCTGAATGGGGTTAAGTACTGAGATATCTGGGTGTATTATGGGGATCAATTATCGAAGTTCAATTACTCCGGCTTAAAAATTCCGATCATTTCCTGATCTGAGTGTTTATTTTTCTCTACAGATTGTGGTTTACGCTGCTCTGTAAACTCACACTCGACACACTCAACTAATTCGATGTTATTTTCAATCCACCAGCGCAGGGTATCTTGCTGGCTGCAATTTGGGCAACTAGCGCCGGCAATAAAACGTTTCTTGATTTTCACGCTATTTCCTTAGCTTGAGTCTTGGCTCAAGTACTACTTCCAATGATTAGGTGACTGATGGTCGCTCTCCATTTCACGACCAAATATTTCTTCTAGCTCTTTGCGGGCCTCTTTCGCTCTTTGAGCTAATTTCTTATCTTCATTGTGTTGAGGCAATAAGTCCTTAAGCATAGCATTATCTAACTTGCGAAAATGTGCTTCTGCCCGCTTTGCTTGATAAGGATGCATACCCAGTTCTACGAGCGCTTGGCGACCGAGATCTAGCGCCCCTAAAAATGTTTCACGAGAGTAATTCTCTACACCATGACTCATTAACTGGTAAGCCTCGACACGGCTTCTTGCTCGGGCTAACAACTTAAGTTTCGGGAAGTGCACGCGACAAATGTCCACGATGGCCATCACCTCATCAGGTGAATCAGTACAAATAATCAATGCTTCCGCTTTATCAGCGCCAGCAGCCCTCAATAGGTCAATTTGTGTAGCATCGCCATAAAACACTTTGTAACCATACTTACGTAATAGGTGGATTTGGCTGGCATCACTTTCTAATACTGTCACTTTGATTTTATTGGCATACATTAAACGTCCGACGATCTGACCGAAACGTCCAAAGCCTGCAATGATAACGCGTGGTCGGCGATCCACGACTTTCGTGGTCATGCCCTCTTCTTCTTGATTCAGGGTATGAGCAAACCACTTCTTTTGTCCCATCAGCAAAAGAGGAGTCGTCACCATGGATAGACTGACCACCACCAACAGAAACGCCACTTGCTCTTTGGACAAAATGCCCTCTTGGCTCGCCGCGGTAAATATGACAAAGGCAAACTCACCGCCTTGGCTCAAAATTGCAGCCATACGGCTTCTCGCTTTGGCTCCGACACGGGCAGCTCTCGCCAATGCATACAAAACCAAACCCTTAACCACGACCAAAGCCACCACCGCACCGAGAATCTCTAAAGGGTGTAATGCCAATAACCCCAAGTTTACCGCCATGCCCACCGCAATAAAGAATAACCCCAACAACAGACCTTTAAATGGCTCGATAGCGATTTCCAGCTCATGGCGATACTCACTCTCTGCCAGCAAAACGCCTGCTAAAAAAGTCCCCAATGCCATCGAAAGGCCAAGCTTTTGCATCACGACCGAAATGCCAAGCACGACTAAAAGTGCAGCAACGGTAAAGAGCTCACGAACGCCGCTCATCACGACAAAACGAAATAGCGGACGTAGTAAAAAGTGACCACCAATCAACAGTGCTACCACACTGCCTAAAATAGTGAAGACATCCAACCAACTTCCACCACTATGCCCGCCTGCTAGCAAGGGCAACATCGCCAGCATCGGGATCACTGCAATATCTTGAAAGAGCAGCACCGCAAAACCAGATTGCCCCGTTTCGGTACCATTAAGCCCTTGCTCTTCAATGACTTTAAGCGCAATCGCCGTCGAGGACAGCGCCAACCCCATCCCGATCACTAAACTCACTTGCATGCTTACGCCAAACATACTGACGACACTACCAATCACGGCGGTCGTGACCACAACCTGCGCACCGCCTAAACCTAAAATCGGCCCTCGCATCTGCCACAATTTTTTAGGGTTTAATTCCAGCCCTATCAAAAACAGTAACAACACAACCCCAAGCTCGGCAAAATGCAAAATGGCATCAACGTCGCTAATTAAGCCAAGCCCCCATGGGCCAATCAACACACCAGCGAGTAAATAACCTAAAACCGAGCCAAGCCCAAGGCGCTGAGCAATCGGCACCGCAATAACCGCAGCCGAAAGAAAGACCACACTGCTTTGAAGAAACTCACTGGTGATCGCCATACTGACCTCCTCGATCTGCCGCTTGCCAGTTTTCAAGTGGGTTACTCAGCCATCCACGGTATAACTCAGCATGTTCGTAGCGTTCAATATCCGAAACATTTCTTGACCAATACAACACCAGAGGTTCAATCCAGTGCATTTGGCATAGGGCTGCCGTCAGTTCAAACGGTTGCAAGATTTGCTCAAGTGGGTATTTGTTGTACCCCTTCGCGCTGAAGGCTTCTTCTTTACCACCTGTTGTAATGACACTGCGCCAGTATTTTCCTTCTAGCGCCGCACCTCCGCCAAACGCAAAGCCTTTACCTAACACTCGGTCTAGCCACTCTTTTAATAGGGCTGGACATGAATACATATAAAGTGGGTGGTGAAATACAATCACATCGTGAGCGAGCAACAACTCATGTTCGTAATTCACATCAATAAAGAAATCAGGGTAAACACCGTAAAGATCGTGCACAGTGACGTGATCAAGCGACTGAGCTTTTTTTATCATCACTTGATTGGCAATCGAGTTATGTGGCTCTGGATGAGCATAAATGACCAGAACTTTTGGGAGAATAGACGGTGCAACAGCCAAATGGTCGTCCTTGTGGTTATTTTTATCCGTTATCAAATTGTTATACTTTTTTGTACAGCATAATGCAATTAAAGCGAATCAATCGACTTTTCCGGCCAATACCCCTACTATTCACCGCTAGATATATACCCAAGTGGCTTTAAAAACGATTGAAACCACTTCGCTATGTAACCAAGCAACGCGCACTGCGCAAAGTGAATGAAAACTTTATGATTACCTTCTCTGATATTCAGTTACTGCGTGGCGGTAAACCTCTTTTAGACCAAGCTTCTGCGACTATTCACCCTGGCGATAAAGTCGGTCTTGTGGGCAAAAACGGCTGCGGTAAATCAACGCTGTTTGCCCTACTGAAAGATGAACTGTCAATTGATGCTGGCTCATTTAGCCAACCTCAACACTGGGAGTTGGCCTGGGTCGCACAGGAAACGCCTGCGCTAGAGCGCACTGCACTGGAATACGTCATTGATGGTGATCGCGAGTACCGCGCTCTCGAAAAGCAGTTAGCTGAAGCAGAAACACAAGACAACGGAACCCTAGTTGCCGAGATACACGGTAAAATTGAAACCATTGGTGGTTACAGCATTCGCGCTCGCGCGGCAGAACTGCTCGATGGTTTAGGGTTCAGCCAAGAGCAAATGAGTTGGAGTTTGACCCAATTCTCGGGTGGTTGGCGTATGCGTCTTAACTTGGCTCAAGCGCTATTGTGTCGTTCTGATCTACTGCTACTCGACGAACCAACCAACCACTTGGATTTGGACGCGGTAATGTGGTTAGAGCGTTGGCTACAAAACTACCCTGGCACGCTGATTCTGATCTCGCACGACCGAGACTTCCTTGATCCAATTGTTGGTCGCATCATTCACATCGAGAATCAGCAGCTGAACGAATACACGGGTAACTACTCGTCATTCGAAAACCAACGCGCACAAAAGATGGTGTTGCAACAAGCGATGTTTGAAAAGCAACAGAAGCAGATGTCGCACATGCAAAGCTACATCGACCGCTTCCGTTACAAAGCATCAAAAGCACGCCAAGCCCAAAGCCGTATCAAAGCTTTGGAGCGCATGGAAAAAGTACTGCCAGCTCAATTCGATAACCCATTTAGCTTTCAATTCCGTGAGCCAGCTGCGCTGCCAAACCCAATCATGATGATGGATGAAGTATCTGCAGGTTACGGTGACAACCTCATCTTAGAGAAGATCCGCTTAAACTTGGTTCCTGGCAGTCGTATTGGTCTACTCGGCCGTAATGGTGCGGGTAAATCGACCTTAATCAAGCTGCTCTCTGGTGAACTTAACGCGCAAGGTGGTGACCTAACTTACTCACAAGGCGTGAAAATTGGTTACTTCGCTCAGCACCAGTTAGAAACGCTTCATCCTGAAGAAACGCCGCTGCAACACATGATGCAAATCGCACCCGATCAAACCGAACAGCAGCTACGTGATTACCTAGGTAGCTTTGGCTTCCAAGGTGACAAAGCACTAGAAAAAGTTGCGCCGTTTTCTGGTGGCGAAAAAGCCCGTTTGGTATTGGCTTTAATTGTGTGGCAAAAGCCAAACCTGTTGCTACTTGATGAACCGACCAACCACTTAGACTTGGACATGCGCCAAGCACTTACGATGGCACTGCAAACATTCGAAGGTGCGATGGTGATTGTTTCGCACGACCGCTATTTACTGCGCGCTACGACCGATGACTTGTATTTAGTGCATGATCGACAAGTTGCTCCGTTCGACGGTGATTTAAATGACTATTATAAATGGTTAACCGAACAACAAAGAGCGGAACGCAAAGAAGCGCAGGCTGCGCAGCCAAGCAAAGATACGGCCAACAGCGCAGCTGCGAAGAAAGAGCAAAAACGTCGCGATGCAGAGTTTCGAAAACAGACAGCGCCAATTCGCAAAACGCTGACACAACTAGAAAGTAA
The DNA here is from genome assembly GCF_033338835.1 of Vibrio sp. Vb0888. Classification (NCBI taxonomy): domain Bacteria; kingdom Pseudomonadati; phylum Pseudomonadota; class Gammaproteobacteria; order Vibrionales; family Vibrionaceae; genus Vibrio; species Vibrio sp. Vb0888. The sequence goes on along the minus strand of NZ_JAWOTL010000022.1, from coordinate 40,976 downwards.
AATGGATAAGTTAGGTGCTGCACTGGCCGAAGCTGAAGAACAATTGGCGGACAACTCACTGTATGCGGCCGAAAATAAAGCTAAACTTAACCAAGTGCTGGCACTTCAAGCTTCCAGTAAAGCTGAGCTCGAAGAAATTGAAATGGAATGGATGTCTGCTCAGGAAGAACTGGAGCAGATGGAGCTAGAGTTTAATCAATGAGTAATCAACACGCTGAATACACACTCACCCTAGAACACCTTTGGCAGTTCAGTCTGCAGTTTTATGGTGTGCGAGAAGTGAAAGAAGCGTGTTTATCATTGCAGAACAATTATCACGGCAACGTGAACCTACTCCTGCTGCTCAGATGGCTCGATGAGCAGCAACTCATTTTCCAAGAAAAAGACTGGCCCTTGGTGCAAGACTGTCTAGGTAGGAGCGAAACTTTACTTCACTCCTTTCGCGACCTTCGTCGCCACCTTAAGTCTCAAGTCAATGACGCTTTGTATCGTGAGACCTTGCAGTTTGAGCTGCAACTAGAAAAGCAGCAACAAGCGGATTTGGTGGACTGCATTAACTCACTTGCACTACTCAAAAATGATGATGACCCACTGACGTTGAGATACTGTCGTCAACTCGGTGGGGAACATTTGCAACAAGCCTTTGCTATTCCGGTGCCAAACATTCAACCACCAAAACGCCCATAAATCTGTAGAATACCTATAATCTTTATAAAGGATTATATTAATAAGTTCTTCAACGGACACCGAAGGACCGCATAAGAGCAGTTAGGTATGACACAATTTTTCGCAGCCGCCGGGATCAAAAACCCGCATCTCCAAACGCTTTTGCCGCGTTTTATTCGCAAAAAAGCGTTGTTTACGCCGATTTGGCAAACCCTCGATACATCCGATGGCGACTTTCTCGATCTCGCGTGGAGCGAGGACCCAACCCAAGAGCCTGCACAAAAAAAGCCGATTTTTGTTTTATTTCATGGATTAGAGGGGTGCTTCTATAGCCCTTATGCCAATGGGCTAATGAATGCATTTGCTCAATCTGGATGGCTGTCGGTGATGATGCATTTCCGCGGTTGTAGCGGTAAGCCAAACAAGAAAGCTCGCGCCTATCATTCTGGTGAAGTGACTGACGCCCGCCACTTCTTAGAGCACCTTGAGCAACGCTTTCCTGATAACCCCAAGGTTGCGGTTGGTATTTCTCTTGGCGGTAACATGTTGGCGAATTATTTAGCCCAATATAAAGACCACCCTATTTTGAATGCAGCGACTATTATCTCAGCGCCTTTAGACCTAGCGGCGTGTGCGAACCGTATAGAACAAGGCTTTTCAAAAGTGTATCGCCGTTATCTGCTTTCTTCACTGAAACGTAACGCGTTACAAAAGCATCATCTACTGCATGGCGAGCTGGCGCTGTCCTACAACTCAATCAAACGTGTCACACGGCTGTATGAATTCGATGATTTGATTACCGCACCATTGCATGGCTTTAAAGACGCACAAGATTATTACGACCAATGCTCTGGCTTAAGTAAACTACAGCAAATCACGCTACCCACACTGATCATCCATGCCAAAGACGATCCGTTCATGACCGATGATGTGATACCGAAGTTTGTTCTGCCAGATAATATTGATTACCGTCTCTTTGAGCACGGTGGCCATGTTGGCTTCCTGACAGGAACGGCGTTAAAACCTAAGTTTTGGTTGGAGGAAGCGCTGCCCGCGTATTACGAAAGTATCGCCGCAGATTACCTTTCTGCTGTATCCAAGCAACGAACGCAGTAAACTAGCCGCTCATCATAAAAGTTAGAGGTATTTATGATCATTCCATGGCAAGACATTGCGCCGGAAACATTGGAAAACTTAATTCGTGAATTCGTCTTACGCGAAGGAACGGATTACGGAACCGTCGAGGTTTCTTTGCATGACAAAATTGATCAAGTTAAAGCTCAATTGGAAAAAGGTGAAGCGGTTATCGTGTTCTCTGAGCTACACGAAACCGTCGATATTCAGCATAAAACAAAATTTTAGACCCTTCACATTTTACCGTATCCCACTCGATGACAAGGTATTGTTACGTGCTATAGTGGGATATCGACCGTGCAGTAGTAACTCTACTGCACATTACAGGTAAGTAATTTTCGACAAGGTTTGTCATGTCAGCTAAACACCCAATTATTGCGGTTACTGGTTCGTCCGGTGCCGGCACGACCACTACATCTGAAGCCTTCCGTAAAATGTTCAATATGATGAACGTTAAACCCGCATGGGTTGAAGGCGATAGCTTCCATCGCTTTACTCGCCCAGAAATGGACATCGAAATCCGCAAAGCCCGCGAGCAAGGTCGACACATTAGCTACTTTGGCCCACAAGCTAATGACTTCCCGGGATTAGAAGAGTTTTTCCGTAAGTTTGGGCATGACGGCACTGGCAGCGTGCGCCGTTATCTGCACACGTTTGACGAAGCGGTTCCCTACAATCAAATGCCAGGCACGTTTACACCGTGGCAAGACTTACCCGAAAACAGCGACGTTCTGTTTTATGAAGGGTTACATGGTGGCGTGGTCGATGGCGATGTTAATGTTGCTCAACATGTGGATTTCTTAATTGGCATGGTGCCGATTGTGAACTTAGAGTGGATACAAAAATTCGTACGCGACACTCGCGATCGCGGCCATTCGCGTGAAGCGGTAATGGACTCAATCGTGCGATCCATGGACGATTACCTCAACTATATCACTCCTCAGTTTTCTCGTACTCACATCAACTTCCAGCGCGTACCGACCGTTGATACTTCCAACCCACTTAATGCAAAAGGCATCCCTAGTTTGGATGAGAGTTTTGTGGTGATTCGCCTACGCGGTATCAAGAATGTCGACTTCCCATATCTGCTGGCCATGATTGATGGCTCATTCATGTCACGCCACAACACGATTGTCGTACCCGGCGGTAAGATGAGCTTTGCAATGGAGCTCATAGTTCGGCCTATCCTACAACAGCTCATCGAAACAGGGAAAATTGGCTAAAAACCTGCCTGCGAAGATGTTTACTTTTCATACCGTGATCATGTGCACAGTTTTGCTTACAAAATCTCAATCATGGCACGATTAAAATCAAGAAATCGTTTTCGAAAAAGGATACTATTTCTTACCGAAACACAAGAGAGCTTGCAGCATATAAAAAGTGCTCTTATTCTAGTAGGCCTAATTCAGGCTTAGCTAAAATATGGATAGCGCAAGCGTACCCTGCAGAGGAAGTGAGATATTATGGTTCTAGGTAAACCTCAAACCGACCCAACATTAGAGTGGTTTCTTTCACACTGTCATATTCATAAGTACCCTTCAAAGAGCACGCTAATTCACGCGGGCGAAAAGGCAGAAACTTTGTACTACATCGTTAAAGGTTCTGTTGCGGTTCTTATCAAAGACGAAGAAGGTAAGGAGATGATCCTTTCTTACCTAAACCAAGGAGACTTTATTGGTGAACTTGGTCTATTCGAGGAAGACCAAGAGCGCACAGCTTGGGTTCGTGCTAAATCTCCTTGTGAAGTTGCTGAAATTTCTTTCAAGAAGTTCCGTCAGCTTATCCAAGTAAACCCAGACATCCTAATGCGTCTTTCTGCGCAGATGGCTCGTCGTCTTCAAGTAACTAGCCAAAAAGTGGGTGACCTGGCGTTCCTAGACGTAACTGGTCGTATCGCTCAGACGCTTCTGAACCTTGCAAAACAACCAGACGCAATGACTCACCCAGACGGCATGCAAATCAAGATCACTCGTCAAGAAATCGGTCAAATTGTTGGCTGTTCTCGTGAGACAGTAGGTCGTATCTTGAAGATGCTAGAAGAGCAGAACCTAATCTCTGCTCACGGTAAAACCATCGTGGTTTACGGTACTCGTTAATCTCGAACTAGAGTGACACGAACAAAATTATAAAAGCCACCAATGGCAACATTGGTGGCTTTTTATTTACTCATGACCAAATGAGATAGGGTGCAGCGAACACTAATGAGTAAGCTTAACAGGTTAACCCTAAAACTTAGCCATTCGTACTTTCAAAGATTTTGTCAGCTGAAGCGGCCACGAAACCTGGGTACAAATCACCATTTTCCATCGGATAGCGCTTAGCAAATTCATAAAACCCGCCAGGGATAATTTCAGTGCCTTCGCTAAAACGAACCGCTACTTTATCTGCCATGGTCGATGACTGCTCTAGCAACACCTCAGGAGTGCCCTTCACTTCACCACCATTTTCATTAATGGTAAACCCAGCGGTACGCAGATGATCGTTTACCTGCTTCACTTCTTCATATTCATTGAGCTGGTTAACGCTCACCGTGAAGTGGTTTGCTCCGTAACCATGCGCCGCAAGCCAAGATGCGTACTCACTTTCTTTAGCCAACGTTTGGTAATCAGCAAAGCTTAAATCCCACAAGCGTCCACCATGTAAGAATGCGCTATCGTTCAGCTTGTCAGCATCGACTTGTGCCACCAAATTTTTCACAATCTCTTGTAGCTCAGACGAGCACTCTTCAACTTTTAGCTCACTAATAAATACTTTAGGTTGCTTCGGATCTGGGTGCTCATAGTGCTTAGCAACCAGCTTTTTGCTTTCGAAAACGTAATCACCACACGCCTTGTAACCAATAGCTACAAATGGCTTAGCTAGAGTTTCAATACCAAGAGGCGCGATATTGAAGGTACGTAAAGCTATATGATCATTAATCAGAGGCTCATCTTCTTGAAGCAGCTGATGCACTTTAGCAGCCGAAGGGCAAAGACGTTGAATGTAATCTTGCCATAGCGATTCAAATAACACATCGGGCGTCATAACGACTCCTTGTTACGAGATGTAGAGTTTAAAGGTAAGCGGAAGTTGGCTGCTCGTTCACAACAAAAGTTGTCCAGAATAATGAACGAGCAACCATCAACCTGTGACGGTAAATGCCAGTCAGTCAACACGCTTTTCCGAGTCTTTGCTCACTTTTCGTGTTCTGCCAACGATCACTACAACCCATACCTAAATGATGCGCCGGCAAGGTGAGCCGCAATGCATAGTTGCGACTCTATTATTAAAACTTATAGCGCTACACCTGGACTCAATGTTGCAGGCAAGACAGTCTCTTGACCTTCCATTGATGCCATTGGGTACGCACAGTAATCTGCTGCGTAGTAAGCGCTTGGGCGCAAGTTACCCGACGCCCCCGGACCACCAAATGGCGCATCACCGCTTGCACCAGTGAGCTGGCGGTTACGGTTCACGATACCTGCACGAATGTGGTCAACGAAGTATTCCCATTCTTGGTCGTCGGTTGAGACCAAACCAGCAGATAAGCCAAAGCGCGTATCGTTTGCTAGCGCCACGGCTTTGTCTAACCCTTCGTAACGCACCACTTGCAGAAGTGGGCCGAAGTATTCTTCATCTGGTAACTCAGCAATGTTCGTTACATCAATGATGCCAGGAGAAACAAACGCCGCCTCTCCTGCTTTCGCTTCAATCAAGCTTTCACCGCCAAGAGACTGTAGATTAGCTTGTGCATCAAGAATAAACTTGGCTGCCGCGACCGAAATTTGCGGTCCCATAAATGGCGCAGGTTCTGCAAATGGTTGGTCTACGCGAATATTGCGTGTCGCTTCAACGAGTTTGGTGATAAGCGCATCGCCTTTTTCACCCAATGGCACATACAAACGACGAGCACACGTACAACGCTGCCCAGCACTGATAAACGCTGACTGGATGATGGTGTAAACCGTGGCATCCAAATCACCATATTTATCAGAGATCACCATCGGGTTATTACCACCCATTTCTAGTGCGAGCATCTTGCCCGGTTGACCCGCAAATTGACGGTGTAATACATGCCCCGTATTTGCGCTACCCGTAAACAGTACGCCATCGATGCCTTTTGCGTCAGCGAGCGCGATACCAGTTTCTTTCGCGCCCTGAACAAGGTTAATCACGCCTTTCGGCAGACCGGCTTCTTCCCATAGCTTCATTGCCAATTCACCCGTCCATGGCGTTTGCTCAGACGGTTTGAACACTACCGTGTTACCAGCCAGTAGCGCAGGCACAATGTGACCATTTGGTAGGTGGCCTGGGAAGTTGTAAGGACCAAACACCGCCATCACGCCCAATGGGCGGTGGCGCAATACGATTTGGTTGCCTGCTGCTTCACGGCTCGCCTCACCAGTGCGGTCATGATAAGCGCGAATCGAAATGGCAATTTTACCTGCCATTGCCGCTGCTTCAGTGCGCGTTTCCCAAATTGGCTTACCAGTTTCTTTGGCAATGACTTCGGCGATTTTTTCGCTGTTCTCTTTTACTTTCTCCGCAAAAGCCAACACGATTGCCTCACGCTCTGAAAATGGGCGCTTTTTCCAGTCAATAAACGCTTCACGCGCTGCAGATACCGCCTGGTTCACCTGCTCTGCCGTTGCACCTTTGCCTTGCCAGATCACTTCTTGGTTGTACGGCGACAGAGACGTAAATGCTTCACCCTGACCTTGTACCCATTCACCTGCAATCCAATGTGTCATTGTTTCTATCCTTAAATTCTGTCGTCTGTTACTGCGGAAGAAGGCGAACGAAATCCCCTTCTTCAACCGAAAGTGCATCCGCAACGTCTGGTGCGATCATTACGCTCTGTGTTTCTGCGTCATACGCCGCTTTAGTGACTGTCGCACGGAAGTTCTCGAAAGATGAATTACACATCAAGAAGTCTTGTGTGCTGGAATGTTCAGAGATTTTGACTTGCGCACGGAATGAATGACGTACCGACTCAATATTACGCAGATCACACTCAACCGTTGGGCCACCATCGAAGATGTCGACGTAGCCTCGGTTGGTAAAACCTTCACGCTCAAGCAGCTTCAGCGCTGGACGCGTGTTGTCATGTACTTGACCAATCACGGCTTGCGCTTCTGGGCTGAGCAGGTTGATGTAAATAGGCAGTTTCGGCATCAAGTCGGCGATAAAGCCTTTCTTGCCGATACCTGTCAGGTAATCTGCAAGCGTGAAATCGATAGAGAAGAAATGCTCTTGAAGCCATTGCCAGAATGGTGAATTACCCTCGTCGTCTGAAACGCCACGCATCTCCGCAAAGATCGTTTCAGAGAAGCGCTCTGGGTGCTCTGCCATCATTAGGAAACGACACTTCGACATTAGACGACCATTCAGACCTTGGCGGAATTTCTCACGCAAGAACAAGGTACAAATTTCGCTGTTACCCGTGTAGTTATTACCAAAAGTAAGCAGTTTAACGACGTTGTTAACGCCAAGCTTTGGCGACGAGTGCACGACTTTACTAATGTGATATGAGTAAAATGGGACATCCCAGCCGATAGATGCTTCGATTCCGGTGGTACCCGCAACCTCACCCGTTTCAGAGTCAAAGCCAACCATCAGGTAGCCTTCATCGCCTGGTTCTGCCACATCTGGCTTACCAAAGCTGTACTCTGAATGTTTGATTCGATTGGTTAACAGTTCTTCGTTAACCGGTAGAGATGTAAATCCGTGACCAGACTCCACCGCACAAGTGTGCAGTGCGTCGTAATCCGACATCGCGATAGGGCGAACTACTAGCATCAATACTCCCTCCAGATGCAAGAAGATCCTAACTATATTGTAGGAACAATTCCCCCATCAGAGATCCTTGACGGGGGTGTCTGCGTTGACGTTTAAACTGATATCGCGCTTAAACTAAAGTCGCGATCGCTTTATCCAGTTTCGCCAAGCCTTCTTCAATTTCTTGTTGTGTGATAACGAGTGATGGTGTGAAACGTACGACATTGGCACCCGCAACCAATACCATGAGACCTTGTTTACCTGCAGCAACCAGCACGTCACGCGCACGGCCTTGCCATTCTTCATTTAGTGCAGCGCCAAGTAATAGGCCTTGACCGCGCACTTCTGAGAAGATGTTGTACTTCGCGTTGATCTTCTCTAGACCTTCACGGAACATTGCTTCGCGTTCTAGCACACCAGCCAACACCTCTGGCTTAGTAACTTCATTTACAACCGCTTCTGCAACCGCACACGCTAGTGGGTTACCGCCATATGTAGAACCGTGAGTGCCCACTTTCATGTGCTCTGCCAATTTTGCTGTCGTTAGCATTGCACCGATCGGGAAACCGCCACCAAGTGATTTCGCAGTACTTAGAATATCTGGCGTGATACCTAAACCTTGGTAAGCGTAGAAGTTACCTGTACGGCCATTACCAGTTTGCACTTCATCGAAGATCAGTAAGGCGTTGTGTTTGTCACACAGCTCGCGAACCGCTTGAGCGAACTCAGGCGTTGGTGGCACGATGCCGCCTTCACCTTGTAGTGGCTCCATCATGACCGCACAAGTACGATCAGACATGTGTGCTTGTAAAGCTTCGATATCGTTGTAAGGAAGGTGTGTCACGTCGCCTGGCTTAGGACCGAAGCCGTCAGAGTATGCCGCTTGGCCACCAACCGTTACGGTAAAGAATGTACGACCGTGGAAACCTTGTTTGAATGCAATGATTTCAGATTTCTCAGTGCCATGAACGTCTGCTGCATAACGACGTGCCAGCTTCAAAGCGGCTTCGTTTGCTTCTGCGCCAGAGTTAGCAAAGAACACACGCTCAGCAAAACTCACTTCTGTTAGCTTTTTCGCCAGGCGAAGGGCTGGTTCGTTCGTCATAACGTTACTTAAGTGCCAAAGCTTGTTAGCTTGCTCTGTTAGTGCGTTTACCATTACTGGATGACAATGGCCAAGACAGCTCACTGCAATACCACCAGCAAAGTCGATGTATTCATTACCTTCCTGATCCCAAACACGTGAACCTTCACCTTTAACAGGGATCATTTCCATCGGGTTATAGCAAGGTACCATTACCTCATCGAATAAACCGCGCTCTACTTTAATTTCCGTTGTCATTGCACATTCCTTCTTGATACCGCATGCGTAGCAGATAAGCGAATTTAACCGGCTCTCTTTGCCAGCAAATAATGTTTTGCATTTAAGCTATTGCGGCATTGTATTTACATTTAATTAACCATTTCAATAGTGATTTATTCTTTTCGTTCTCGAAAGCAACTTCCATTAATCACTGCTTATGACTATTTATGCATCAAGAAAGTAAAATAGAGAAGTGATTTTTTATAAATGTTATGTAATACAGGGGATAGAAGGTTTAAAAAGACATGAATAGACAAAGAGACTCGAGAGAATCGCATAGTTTTGCAATCCGCTCACCTCAGCAAAAAGATGAATGATTTGTTAAGAAAAGTGATCGCGATCAGATCGTTTTGCGTGCTAAAAAGTTCGCAAGCAACTCGTGACCTTGCTCAGTTTTGATTGATTCTGGGTGGAACTGCACCGCATCAATTGGCAAGGTTTTATGTTGGTAACCCATTATTTCATCCATGCTTCCGTCAGGCAGTTCTGTCCATGCAGTCAGTTCAAACACGTCGGGTAAAGTACCGTTTTTCACCACAAGAGAGTGATAACGGGTTACCGTGAGTGGGTTATTCAGATTTTTAAACACACTACGACCGTTGTGACGAATCGGTGAGGTCTTACCGTGCATCACTTGTCGTGCACGTACCACTTTGCCCCCAAACACTTGCGCTATCGCTTGATGGCCAAGACAAACACCCAATATTGGAAGCTTACCAGCGAAGTGTTCTATCGCTTTCAGTGAAATACCTGCTTCGTTCGGCGTACATGGCCCTGGCGAGATCACCAAATGAGTTGGGTTGAGCGCCTCAATGCCTTGGATATCGATTTCATCGTTACGCACCACCTTTACGTCTGCACCAAGCTCGCAGAAGTATTGGTAAAGGTTGTAGGTAAACGAATCATAATTATCGATAATTAACAGCATGGGACTACATCGTGGAAACCTGAAAGCGAGTATTGTGCCGCCTTTTTATCTAAACGCAAGTACGATCAGTTATTCCACCTCGGCTTGCAGGAACTTACTCAGCAGGCTTTCCAACGCATTTCTTTCTTCAGAGTCGAGACAAGTTAAGTGCTGTTCCATGCTCGCGACATGCGCTTCAAGCACCTGATCTAAAAAGGCAACACCGTCTTCCGTCAATGTCACTCGATTACTTCTGCGGTCGCTTTCGCTCGCTACGCGGTGCACCCAACCTTTTTGTACTAGGCCTTCTAATCGGGTACTTACCGCACCAGACGAAATCATCAACGTTTTGTACAACGTTGTCGGAGTGACGGGTTCGACGCTACGTCTTAACGTCGCCAGAATATCGAACTCAATCGCGCTGATCCCAGCATCACCGCACACTTGGCCATGGGCCTGTTCCCAGAAGTTTGCCGCGCGACGAATTCGCCCAACCACGCCCATCGAAGAACAATCTAAGTCAGGTCGTGCTTGCTGCCACTGCTGAAGAATCTTATCTACACCGTCCATTACATCATCCTCACGATCATCACTAACTAAAAATCTTTTCAAAAAGATACTTGACCAAAAGAAAAAACACCATTACTTTTAAAAAACAATCTTTCACGAAAGATACTTTTACAGGAGTTATTATGACCAGCGCAGAAAGGATTCAAGCAATACTGCTCACCGCGATTGCTCCCACCGTTTGGGGCAGCACCTATATCGTCACTACTGAGTTGCTACCCGCAGACAGTCCCCTGCTCGCTTCTGCGATACGCGCACTGCCTGCAGGATTACTGCTCATCGCGTATACACGCTGCTTTCCGAACCAGCAATGGTGGGGAAAACTCGCTTGCCTTGGAACGCTCAACATCGGGCTGTTTTTCTACTGTTTATTTTTTGCGGCGAGCTACCTGCCCGGAGGAACGGCGGCATTGGTCATGTCGAGCCAACCGATCATCGTGATGCTACTCAGTGGGCTGGTATTAAAAAGTAAGATCGCCTTGAGCCACTGCATCGCAGCAATCTTCGGGGTGCTTGGTGTAGCGCTTATCGTCATCAACGAAACGGTGCAGATCAGCGCGCAAGGAATTGTTCTGGCGGTACTAGGTACATTAAGCATGGCAAGTGGCGTGGTGCTCACCAAATACTGGGGACGTCCGGAGAATATGTCGACATTGGCGTTCACTGGCTGGCAACTCCTCGTCGGAGGCATCCTTTTATTACCTGCAGCGCTATGGTTTGAAGGTCTACCGGAGACCATTTCGCTAAAAAACTTGGCCGGATACAGCTACCTAACCATAGTGGGCGCGGTACTCGCTTACGCACTGTGGTTTAAAGGAATCGAGCGTCTTCCTGCAACAAACGTCGCGTTTCTAGGATTTCTGAGTAGCGTCTCGGCGAGCGTGTTGGGCTACGTATTTTTAGATGAAATACTCACACCACTGCAATTGTTAGGTGCAGGAGCAATACTGGTTTCGATCTTTTTGGCCTCCCATAGTCCTAAAGCTGCAAATGCATAACTCCAATAAACAAGATATAAAATTCAAAAGGAAATGATTATGAAACTAACGATTGTCTCTGGCAGCCAAAGGGCAAATTCACAAAGTCTCAACGTAGCTCGTTTTCTCAAACAGCACGGTTTGCAAGAATTCGACCAAGTGGAGATCCTCGACCTGCATGAACTGAACCTGCCATTTTGGAATGAAGGCGTTTGGCAAGGTATCCAAGAGTGGGATGTTTGGACACCAATCGCGCAAAAACTGCAAGAGTCTGACGCGTTTGTCTTTATCACACCGGAATGGCACGGGATGGCAACCCCTGCGCTGAAAAACTTCCTATTGCTGACGACAGCAAACGAACTGGCACATAAACCTGCACTATTGGTGAGTGTCAGCGTGAGTATCAACGGTGTTTACCCGATCAGCGAATTGCGCATGACCGGCAGCAAAAATAACCACGTGTGCTTTTTGCCTGACCACCTCATTGTGCGCAACAGCGATAAACTCATCGATCAAGATGCGAATAGCGATGACAGTGATTTTGTCGCTCGCACCCAATACACCTTGAAACTGCTCAGCTATTACGCGAGCGCATTAGCACCAGTGCATCAGGACATGCTGCCGCTTGGTAAACCATTCACCTACGGGATGTAATCGTCATTTAAGCCGCTCAGTATTGGGCGGCGTTTAGTTTAACCTCTCTCCAAGCAACTATTAGCAACGCTAATAGTTTCAGTAGTAATCCGGTTTGTTTGAATTGTTTCAATAGTGTTAAATCATTCTCAATTAAAGGGGAGATGTATGAACATTATTGAAGTCTTAGAACCTTGGTTAGCCGACGCGATTAGTCTCCGTCATGCCATTCATAAACAACCAGAATTAGGTTTTGAAGAAAATAACACTCAAGCGTTAGTGGTTGCCGAGCTCGAAAAGTACGGCGTCGATGAAATCTGTACTGATTTCGCCAAAACGGGCGTGGTGGGTGTGATTCACGGCTCGCTCGGGGACGGAAAGAGCATCGGTCTTCGCGCCGACATGGACGCGCTACCCATCCATGAAGCCAACACATTTGCCCACCGTTCGTGCCACGACGGTAAAATGCACGCTTGTGGCCATGACGGTCACACCACTATGTTGTTACTCGCTGCGCGCTACTTGGCCCAGTCGCGTAACTTTGCAGGCAAAGCGGTGCTGATATTCCAACCGGCAGAAGAAGGTCGCGGTGGCGCCGAGACCATGATCACCGACGGCGTGTTAGAGCGCTTCCCGATCGACGAATGCTACGCTCTGCACAATATGCCGGGCATTCCTGAAGGGCATTTCGCATTTAAGACGGGGCCAATAATGGCGAGCTCTGACCGTCTGTTTGTCACTGTCGACGGAAAAAGTGGTCATGCTGGCTTACCACACACAACCCAAGATCCATTACTTGTCGCGACCCATATTTACCAAGGTATTCAAGGCATGGTCAGCCGCAACTACGACCCGTTTGATCCACTAGTGGTTTCGGTCACACAGCTGCATTGTGGAGAAACAACCAACGCCATCGCCGACCAAGCTCATATGAGCGGTACGTTCCGTACTTTGTCTCAACAAACACGAGATAGCTTGGTTGAACGACTCGAGCAACTAGTAGCTCACAGCGCCAAGGCGCACGGGATGCAAGCAGAATTTAAACTCGGACCAATTTCTCACCCACCGACGGTTAACACCGAAAACGAAACTCGGCGAGCGATCGACGCAGCGGCTCAAACCGTTGGAGCTGAGCGCGTTAACCCAAGCTGTGAAGCTATGCTAACCAGCGAAGACTTCGCCTTTTTCCTCAACAAAGTACCGGGTTGCTACGGCTTTATCGGCAACGGCACTGAGGAGCAAGGATGCAGCGTTGGCCTGCACAACAAAGCCTACGACTTTAACGATCGGCTGCTGCCGATTGGCGCCGCTTACTTTATCAATTTGATTGAACAGCAATAACAACAAATGAGGGGAAGTGACTCCCCTTTTTACACAAAGGAGTGTTCTAACAATGTCGACTGCAATTACGCAAAAATCAAGTTCAGGCGCGTCAATGATCGACCGCATTGAGCGACTGGGCGATAAAGTCCCTCATCCCTTCTATTTGTTTATCTTCCTGTGCCTCAGCGTCATGCTGCTCTCTTGCCTATTCTCGTTTATTGGCGGCGGCGTGACCCATCCATCTACGGGTGAAGTAGTGCACGTTAAGAGCCTAATCAGTGGTGAAGGTCTGGTTTACATCCTGCAATCGACGGTGAATAACTTCGTCTCGTTTAAACCACTCGGATTGGTCTTATGTATGATGCTAGCGGTGGGGCTATTGCAAGAAGTAGGCTTGGCCGACAGTGCAATCAAACAATCATTGCTCAACGCGCCGCGTCAGTTTGTCACCGCGTCGATTTTCGTCACTGGTATCATCGGTAACCTCGCCTCAGACGCTGCGTTCATTTTGGTTCCCCCTCTCGCAGGTCTGATTTTTGCGGCAACCAACCGCAACCCAATTGTCGGCATCGCCGCAGGTTTTGTCGCGGTCGCGGCTGGGTTTACCGCCAACCTATTTATTGCTGGCACCGATGTATTACTTTCCGGTATTTCAACCGAAGCGTCTGCCATCGTTGAACACGTCGAAGTTAGCCCGGCAGCAAACTGGTACTTTATGTTGCTTTCCGTTCCGATTTTAGTCGTCACAGGGACGCTCATCACCGACAAATACATCGAGCCTAAATTCGCGCATAAAGTGACAACCAACCACGCCGATAGTGAACCGTCTTTTGAAATTACCACTAAGCAAAAGAGTGCGTTGAAATGGGCTGGAGCAGCGTCTTTGGTGTTTATCGCTTTGCTTTTGGCCGCCCTGCTGCCAGCCGATTCACCTCTGCGTAATGCAGACGGCGGTTTGGTACCTTCACCTTTCCTAAAAGGGATTATCCCGATCATCATGGCATTCTTCTTTATGAATGCGGTGGTTTACGGCGTCAAAGCGGGTACGATCAAACAAGCCAGTGATATTCCTGACTTGATGTCCAAAGCGCTCAAGGGCGTTGGCGGCTACATTGTCTTGGTATTTGTGATTGCCCAGTTCATTGCTTGGTTTAAGTGGTCTAATTTAGCTATCTTTATTGCGGTGAATGGTGCGGAATGGATTTCGTCTGTCGAGATGCCAAAGCTGGCGATGATGGCGCTGTTTATGATGCTTGCTGGCGTGATGAACATGATTGTGTTTAGTGGTTCGGCGCAATGGGCGATCATGGCCCCGGTATTTATCCCACTCTTTATGTTACTTGGCGTAGACCCGCAAATTACGCAAATGGGCTACCGTATTGCCGACTCCACCACCAACATCATTTCACCGACCAATCCATATATTCCGATGGTACTGGCGCTGATCGCCAAATATAACCCGCAAGTGAAATTTGGTACTTTCCTCGCGATGATGGTGCCATACGCTCTGGTGCTATTTAGTGTTTGGGGCGGGCTATTCCTGATTTACATGCTGACAGGTTTACCCGTCGGGCCAATGTAACGTCGCTTAACGACTGGGGATAAACTCAGCAAAGCCCCAGTCGCTGACATGCTTTTTCAAAATCAAACTGAACTCATCGACTAACTCTCGATGAGTTTCTTTACGTGTAATGAGCCCTACTGAGCGGTACTGAACCGGTTGAACAATCGGAATAAAGCGAACTTCCACGTTGTTGCTCAACTCACCGATAGTGGAAGACAGAATCGTCGAACCTAGTCCGCTGGAAATCATCCCTAATAGTGTTGAGGTATGCGAAGCGCTCAACTCCGGATCATAGGTTAAACCAATGCGTTGAAACGCTTCGTCAGCAAGTGTGCGTAAACTGTTCCCAGGGCTGACACCAATCGACGCGTATTGATGCGCTTGTTCCCAACTGACTTGCTTATGCTCGGCGAGCGGATGGTCTTGCCGGCAAACAAAGCACAGGTAATCGCGAAACAGTAAATCAAAGTTCAATTCTGGGTGATTCGGATTGGTGTTGATGCCGATGTCTGCCTGCCCTTGTAGTACTGAATGGGTAATGTCATCAACCCGTTCTTCAATTAAGCGAAAAGTAAAATCTGGATAGCGCTTTTTCAGGTCATTGAGGGTTTTCGGCGCTAAGGATGCACACAACGTATATAGCGACGAAACCACCAGCGACTTGTTGTAGCCGTGTTGGCGGTCTTTGTTTTGCTGAACTAGTTTATCCAAGCGATTAACGATAAATCGCGCTTCCTGATACAACTGCTCGCCCGCTTCGGTGAGGATGATTTTCCTGCCTTGGCGCTGATAGAGTTCGCTGGTAAGTTGCTGGGTCAGCTTTTTCATCATCTGGCTCAACGCAGACTGGGTGATGTGCACCTTTTCAGCGGCATAAGTAAAATTTTGTTCCTCAGCCAAGGCGATAAAAGCTTTGAGCTGACGATAGCTAATGTCCATTTAGTAGTCTCACCCTTTGCTCTGCTGAAAAAGTATACCCAAACTTGGTAACTAATACGTCAATATGATTATCCATTTCTATATTTTTTCTGAACATAAAGGCCAGCATAGGCTGGCCTTTGGTCTTTACAGTTATTTAGGAACTGTTTGTCAGGAAGTAAATTCGCTTAGCGGCGACGACGGAATAAGCCGAGACCTAGCAGCGCAAATAGCGCGCCAAAACCAAACGAACCACCATCTGAATCCTTCGACCCTTCTGTTCCAGTTTCAGTTTGCGTCATTGAAACATCACGAACAGAGCTAAACTTCACGATATTACCTGTCGAGTCTGTCACTTTCTCTTCTAACTGGTAATTACCTTGTTCTGGCGCTTGTTCAAACTCAATATTCACGCTGCGTGCGTCAATGTCAGTTTGAGTCAAGGTTTGGCTAGCCGAGTAAACTTTTGCATCACTGCTTGTCGCGGCCGCTTGTGTGGATGCTGTTAAGTTCACTGTCACAATATCGCCCGCAACCGCAGTTGGTGGTAGACGTACATCAATAGCTAAGTTTTCACCCGCTTTCGGTAAATAGATATCATCATCTGGCAAATCAATAGCAATAATCACTGGATCATGATCAGACGCTGAGAACGCATCTTTGTACTTCGGCATGTCACCCGTGTATTTGCTGCTGTATTCAAACAAGTTACTTTCTAGAGAGTTGATGTGCCAATCTTCAATTGCTACCACTTTTTGCGCTAGGCTACTGCTTGCCAATGCGTGGTCCAAATTACCCAGCTCGCCCGAATAGGTGTAAGAAAACGTATCAGTGCCGTGCAGCAACGTGTTTAAGTTGTGCAGACCGTAACCTTTTTCAATTTTGGTCTTCTCTACTTGAAGTTCACCATCACCAATGGTTGTGTAAGCAGCAGTATAAATGTCACGGCCGTATTTCTCTTTCGAGTAATCAGTCAGTGTCAGAAGTGGGTCTTCCATGCCATAAGCATTGAGGTCGCCCATGAGCAATACATCGCCTTTCACCTCTTTCAACGCTTCACCCACTGCGTGCGCAGCAGAAACGCGGAAGTTGTTACAGTTGCCTTGCAGATCCGCTGGCTCAGAATCTTCTACACCAGCAATCCACTCTTCAATACACTCAGAGCCTTTCGACTTAAAGTGGTTTACGACAATAGACAAATCTTCACCCGTCTCTTTCACCGTAAAGGTCTGAAGTAGACTGTGGCGTTGGTACTTATCGTAAGCAGGGTTACTTTCTGTGCCCTCTTTACGAGTAATTGTGTTTTCTGCAATGTGCTGCTCTGGCGTGATGATCACTTTTGCAGCGTCTTTTGGCGTTACTGTGTTAGCACGATATAAAATCGCCACCATGATCGCATCACTGCCAAAGTATTCGTCTTGGTATTTGTCTTGCTCTTCGATTTCGACATACGTGTAATGATCCTCAGCGTCATCAATCTCAGCATTTAGGGCATCAACTAAGTTTTGGATAGCACTGCCATCACCAAAGCCGTTGTTTTCCACTTCCATCAAACCAATGATGTCAGCGTCCATCTTGTTCATCGCTGCAACGATTTTCGCTTGTTGGATCAGGAACTCATCTAGGTTAGTCGCACCACGGTTTTGTCCGGTTGGGTTTTCATGGCCACTGTCAGCCACGGAGTTGAAGTAGTTCAGTACGTTGAAGCTTGCAATACGCAAATCTGAGTCCGCAATCGCTGGGGCATCTTTACGAGCCACATCGAAGCCTTCACCTGAAGTCACAAAGTTGGTGTTATCGACTTCATTGGTCGCAATCAGGCGGTATTCGTTGTAGCTGTAAGCCACGACACCCTGAAGACCTTCTACTCGAGAACCAAGGCGAATGTGCTGCTCTGAAGAGCCATCTTGGTCTGCATCTTTAGCAAAATCTGGGTAGTATGGGATTTGGCCGTTTGGTGCTTTGCCATCTGATTCTAGGTATACGCGGTTTGCTGCGTTGTCTTTTGCTAGCTCAACGGCTGCATCGCTCTCTGCCGCGTGTAATTGAGTCGGCTTTAACAATGGCGCTTCATGAGAGAGCATCATATTGTTACGACGTGAATCGTAGTCGTAAGAGAAGTTGCGAGTTACAAACAAGTCACTTGCCGAGGTTAACTCAACTTGCATCCCTTCATGACGCTCAAGCGCATCACGTAGTGTCTCACCTTCTTTGATAACAAGATCGGTAACTCGAGAGGTTTCAGAGGTGCCTGTTTTCACATAGCTGTTAGCATCAGAAGCAAGCTGAGTATTGCTGTAATACTCTTGAACTTTACCTTTCACACAAACAACATCACCAGCTTTCAGCGCCGTGTCCGCCGCGTCGGTATGAATGAACAAGCCTTCTGAGGTCTTGTCGTTGTTGTCGCTTTCTAATGCTTGTAGGTAGAAACCTTTGGTTAGGCCAGTGGTAACAGCAGTCACGACACCAGTTACGAAATGATCTTCGTCAGTAATGTATGGGTAACCATCAATGAATGGAGACGTATCGCCTTCACCTTGAATATCTTGGATGGTAGTGAAGTTAGGTTGCTGACCGTCGACTTCACAAGCGAATGGTGCTGGTGGCTCAGTCGCATTTAGCTCACCAAGGCCGTCAATGTTGTCTTTCTCAAATGCCGTCCACTGAGATGCATCATAAGTAGCAGAAGGGGTTAGTGCATCACTGTTACGAACTAATGTGGTGTCTTTACCAAAATCTACGTCACCCATCATACCGATGATGTCGTGCACTTCACCATCTTTAAGCAGTGCGATCGGGTCGTCACCGTTAAAGTTCGCAACGCTTTTATCTGTGATATCGGCGACAGCTTTGATGGCATCGCTCGCGTCACCATGCGCCAGTACATACACTTGGTTAGCTTGTATCGTCACTTGGCTAAGGTCGAATGTGCTGCCCCAAGTACCACCACCGTTTGATGATTTCGCCAACTCGTAGCCAGTGAGTGTCACCGCAGTATCACCCGTATTAGCGATCTCTACCGCTTTATTATAAGCGCCGCCTTCTACGTATTGGGAAATAATAATCTCTGCGTTCGCGTTTGCACTAAGTGCACTGGCGATGGTTAATGCGAGTATTGAGGGTTTGATTAACGTGTCCATTGTCATACCTGATATTTATGTAAATGCAAACTTAGCTCTGGTTAGAGCCTGCCATTTGCGTCTACTATCAGGTTTATTTATGAAATAAATAAGAATGAGTAATTAAAGCCGTGAAATGAATCACATGTGAATATAAGAAAATATGCCAGAGCATCCCATTCAAACATTTTTTGTAATAAATACAGAGCGCTATTGATAAACAAGTCAGAATTTAGATTGATTACTCAGTTTACTTTTTCACTTCATGTTAAGGAGTAGAAAATACATCACTTGTTGAGTTGCTTATTAACCCAACCGTTCCGTTACAAATAAAAAATATAATTAGTCACTAATTTAGAATGCTTTAATTTTCACTTGTATCACTGTTCAAGCCCAAGAATCTATTACTCGCTTCGTTCTCTCTTATACAGGCCCCTCATACTTCAAAGTTTTCATGATTTATTCAATAACTTTTCATTACTCACTAGCCAAAAACATACACAAAAGATATAACACCTGCGCGAGACAATAAGATCTCATTAGCTGTAAACCCAGGAACGACAAATGAAAAAAATTCAACGCAGTGTGCTAGCTCTCTCCCTACTTGGCTTGATAGCGGGGTGTCAGTTGACCGCCAGTGAGCCACTTCAACCTACGGCGAATCAAGACATCATCGAATCAGCCAAAAATGAACTGGATGGTATTGAAGAGCTAGAAGTCAGTGACGAGGGTGTTATTACCTTTACTCAGCGTCTAAGAACGCCAGGAACCTACTGGATTCCAGCGAGAATTAAAGAACTCAGCTACGATATATCATGCGTACAGCTTAGTTACTTCATTGATAGAGGCATGGTTGTGAAGTCTGCCTTTCTAGGGGCTCGAGGACGTGTTGAATATTACGACATGGAACGCTGTATGAAAGACACACCATTTCAGTAATACAGGCATAAAAAAAGCTCCACCAAAGTGGAGCTTTTTCGTATTCGTTCTTAGCAACTATGGGCGAGCTACAAAACCTACTGCTTCGTATGCTTTCTTAAGCGTTTCAGCCGCTCGTGCCGAGGCTTTCTCAGCGCCTTGCTGCATTACCTCGTCCATGTAAGCACGATCAGCGCGAATACGGTGATATTCTGCTTGAATTGGCTCAAGCATTGCTACAACTGCCTCACCAACATCTTTCTTAAATGGGCCATACATTTCTACGCCTTGGTACTTCGCTTCAATCTCTTCGAAGCTCATGCCTGTCGCCGCGGAGTACAAACCCATTAGGTTAGCAATGCCCGCCTTGTTCTCGATATCATGACGGATACTTGGTGGCGTTTCGGTATCGGTTTGCGCTTTGTTGATCTTCTTAAGGATCGACTTAGGCTCTTCCAGCAGCGTGATAACGTTCTTACGGTTGTCATCAGATTTAGACATCTTCTTCGTTGCATCTTGAAGGCTCATTACACGCGCATTTACTGTCGGAATGTAAGGCTCTGGAACTTGGAAGATTGGCTGCTCTGGCGAGTAAATATTGTTGAAACGCGTTGCGATATCGCGCGCTAATTCTAGATGTTGCTTCTGGTCACTGCCTACAGGTACTTGGTGTGCACCGTAAAGCAAAATGTCAGCCGCCATCAACACCGGGTAGTCAAATAGACCGACGTTTACGTCATTCGCGTAACGTGCCGATTTGTCTTTAAACTGAGTCATACGGCTCAGCTCACCCATTTGAGTGTAGCAGTTAAGAAGCCAACCTAATTGAGCATGCTCTGGTACATGTGACTGAACAAATAGCGTGCTCTTCTTCGGGTCAACACCAACTGCCAGACAAATTGCCAGTGCGTCTAGAGTTGCTTCATGCAGCGCTTTAGGGTCCTGACGAACCGTAATCGCGTGAAGGTCTACCACACAATATTGGCAATCATAATCGTCTTGCATCTGCTGCCATTGACGTAGAGCACCCAAGTAGTTACCGATACTTAGTTCACCTGAAGGTTGAACACCACTCAATACAATGGGTTTGCTCATTAGAATGATTCCTTTGACTTCTTAATCTAATTAAATGAAAAAAACCGTGCAGTAATAGGTGCACGGTTTACTCAGTGTACTCATTAACGAGTATTTTGGAAGCTCTTTTGTAGCCGTTATGCAGAAACCGCTACAACGTCCAATAATTCTGCCAAACTGTCAGCGACGAAATCTGGATTTGATGCTGAAATAGGTTCACCGTGGTTGTAACCATATGTCAGACCAAATGAGGCACAGCCTGCATTCTTTGCTGCGAGAATATCGTTTTTCGAGTCGCCAACCATCAGCATTTCACTTGGTTGGATTTGGTGTTTTTCCATTAGCCAGTTCAATGCTACTGGGTTTGGTTTTTTCTCTGGGAATGCATCACCGCCAAGGACATCAACGAAGTATTTTGCGATGTCGTGCTTTTCCAAAACGTCAGGCACAAACTTTGAAGGTTTGTTGGTCACCAACGCCATAACAAAGCCCGCTTTGTGCAGCTCTGCTAGTGTCTCTTTTACCGTTGGGTAAAGATGACTTAGCTTGTGACCGCTTTGCTCGTAGTAATCATCAAACAATACACGCGCTTTAGCACGAAGCTCTTCACTCAGCTCCGGGTTGATGCTCAGGCTTTGGCTTAATGAGCGACCAATAAGCACGTCTGCGCCGTTACCCACATAATCACGAACTTGTTCTTCTGAAACCGATGGAAAGCCAAGCGCCTGTACCGCTTGGTCTGCCGCGACAGCTAGATCTGGCACGCTATCAAGCAAAGTACCATCTAGATCGAAGGCGATGAATTTAATGTCTTGTTGAGTCATAACTTCCCTGAGGATTTTTATTTATAAATCGGTGAAAACGACAAAGGATGGCACCCCATCCTTTGTTTTTATCATTATGTCTGATTCTACAGTAACTGTTTGTTTCGTCGTTACTTTGCAGCAATACGCTGACGAACTGCCTCAAACAAACAGATGCCGGATGCCACAGATACGTTCAAGCTTGAAACGCTACCAGCCATTGGGATCTTAATCAAATCGTCGCAGGTTTCACGAGTCAGACGACGCATACCATCACCTTCTGCCCCCATTACGATAGCAAGGGGTCCAGTCAGTTTTGCTTGGTAGATGTCGTGCGTTGCTTCGCCCGCAGTACCAACAAACCAGATGCCTTTCTCTTGCAATGTACGCATAGTACGAGCCAAGTTAGTCACTCGGATCAATGGCACGACTTCAGCTGCACCACAAGCCACTTTGCTTACGGTTGCGTTCATCGGTGCAGAACGATCTTTCGGTACGATGATCGCCGCAGCACCTGCCGCATCTGCGTTACGTAAACACGCACCAAGATTGTGTGGATCGGTCACTCCGTCTAACACTAATAGCAGTGGTGATTCGTGCTGCGCCAGGATGTCATCTATATCGTTCTCATTCAGCTGCTTCGCTGGTTTCACACGAGCGATGATGCCTTGGTGATTTGCACCGCGCGCTTTGTCATCCAAGGTTTTACGTGTCATCTGCTGAATAGAAACACCACAAACCTGAAGATCATTTAGGATTGGCATTAGGCGATCATCTTGACGACCTTTTAAAACGTACGCCTCGATAAAACGCTCTGGTTCGCGCTCCAATACCGCCTTCACTGCGTGAATGCCGTAGATAAATTCGTTACTCATTGTTTAACCTGTTGTTCTGGTCGTATTGCCTGCGCCAACCAAGTTTGAACTAAGTTGGCGCTTCAACCTACTGCGCTTCTTTTTTAGTGCGCTTGGTTTTCTTCGGCTTACTGTGCGGCTTCTTTTTACGTGCTTTTTTCACTTTAGGCTTCTCGTTGCCTTCAGCGTCACCACGTTTTGGGCCATTACGCTTACTCGTTGCGCCCGTTTCTTCTGGGCGTTTAGTTGGCTCTATCGCAGGAACTGCACGAGCCGCGCCACCTTCCTTCGATGAAGAGCGAGTCGCAGCGCGTTTTTTATCTTTCGCTTTGCGTTTTGCTTCCGCTGCGCGTTTCTTCGCAGTCTTACCTTCGCCGCGTAGCTTACGACTTGTTTCGACCAATTCAAAGTCAATTTGCTTATCATCGAGGTTAACAGCCAGTACTTTTACTTTTACTGCATCACCTAAGCGGTAGATGTTACCGAAACTTTCACCAATAAGTCGTTGACCAATCGGGTCAAATTGATAGTAGTCGTTCGCAAGGGTAGAAATATGTACCAAACCATCGATGTGCAAATCCGTTAAACGTACAAAGAAGCCAAAGCTAGTGACATTAGCAATAACACCGTCTAGTTCGTCACCGACGTGGTCTTGCATATATTCACACTTCAGCCAATCCGCAACATCACGTGTTGCATCATCAGCACGGCGCTCTGTCATCGAACATTGTTCGCCGTAAAAATCCATGTCGTCAAACGAGTAATGATAGCCACCTGTTGGTGTCCAGCGATCTTGATTACGACCTTCTTCTTTAGCAATCAGATACTTGATTGCACGGTGAAGTAACAAGTCAGGGTAACGACGAATTGGCGACGTAAAGTGTGCATAGCGTTTCAATGCCAACCCAAAGTGCCCCGCGTTATCTGCGTTGTATACCGCTTGCTTCATTGAGCGTAGCAGCATGGTCTGAATCAACTCTTGATCTTGACGCCCGGAGATTTGACGTGCGAGATCAGCATAGTCCGTTGGTGAAGGCTCTAAACCACCTTTTAGCTCAAGACCAAGTTCACTTAAGAAGTCACGGAAACCTTGCAGACGTAATTCACCTGGAGATTCGTGGATACGATAAAGCGCGGGCTCTTTCGTTTTTTCTACCAGCGATGCCGAAGCAATGTTGGCTAAAATCATACATTCTTCGATGATCTTATGCGCGTCATTACGAATTACTGGCTCAATGCTTTCGATTTTACGTTCCGCATTGAAAATAAATTTGGTTTCAACGGTTTCAAATTCGATTGCACCGCGTTGATCTCGTGCTTCTTTCAGCACTTTGTACATCTTGTGCAACTCTTCTAGATGAGAAACAAGCGGCTGGTAGCGCTCACGTAGTTCTTCATCCCCTTCTAGAATCGCGCTCACTTTGCTATATGTGAGACGAGCGTGCGAGTTCATCACCGCCTCGTAATGCTTGTAACCAGACAGCTTACCGGTATCAGAAATGGTCATTTCGCACACCATACACAAGCGATCTACTTGCGGGTTGAGCGAACATAGGCCGTTCGATAGTACTTCTGGCAACATCGGCACAACTTGCGACGGGAAATATACTGAGTTACCACGATTGATCGCTTCTTTGTCCAACGCAGAGTCAGGACGAACGTAGTAACTGACGTCAGCAATCGCTACCCATAAACGCCAACCACCTTCTTTGTTCTTTTCACAGTAAACGGCATCATCAAAGTCTCGTGCGTCTTCGCCGTCAATGGTCACTAGTGGCAAATCACGTAGATCCACACGACCAACTTTCGCTTCTTCTGGTACTTCTTCGCCTAAGTTTTCGATTTGTTTATCGACGGCTTCTGGCCATTCGTGAGGGATTTGGTGTGTACGAATCGCAATTTGTGTTTCCATACCTGGTGCCATGTTTTCACCAAGGACTTCAACCACTTTACCCATCATGCCGCGTGAGCGTGAGCCACGATCAGTAATTTCAATTACGACTACGTTACCCATGCGTGCACCCGCTTTGTGCTCATTTGGGATCAGGATATCTTGGCTGATACGCGAGTCATCTGGGACAACATAGGAGTATCCATATTCAAGGAAGAAACGACCAACGATTTGATCATTGCGCTCCTCTAGCACACGCACCAAACGTCCTTCACGGCGGCCGCGCTTGCTGTTGTCTGTCGGTTGCACTAAGACAAAATCACCGTGGATGATGTTCTTCATCTGATGGTGCGGTAACAGAATATCATCATCCTTGCCGACGCTGCCTTCTGGACGTACCCAACCATGGCCATCACGATGACCAATCACGTAACCTTTCACCATTTCAAGTTTTTCAGGCAATGCATAGCACTGACGGCGGGTAAACACCAGTTGGCCATCTCGCTCCATCGCACGTAGCCGACGACGCAACCCTTCGTATTGCTCTTCGCCCTCAAGCTTTAGTGCCTCAAACAAGTCGTTACGATTCATTGGAACGCCCGCTTGCTCTAGAAACTCGATGATAAACTCTCGGCTTGGAATTGGATTTTCGTAATTTTTGGATTCACGATCTGCAAAAGGATCGTTTGGAATATTGTCTGACATAGGCACGCCTATCTAGCAAGGAAGGTATATGGCTAGTATATCTGAGTCTCTCGATAAGCTACAGAATTGCTTTGAAAAAAGAATGATCGAGATCGACTCTAGGCATGCAAATGAGTTAAGGACGAGCCAGCAAGATCAAAAGTTCAGAATTGTCACTGAGCAAGGATTCAATCGTGCAGTCATCCAACTCCGCCAGAAAGGCACTTTTTGCTTTCGCCAATTTATCTTTGAGGCGGCAAGCAGGGGTAATATGGCAAAAATCCACACCACAGTTGACTAAATCTAACGGCTCTAAATCGCGCACAACACCACCGACTGTGATTTCAGACGCTGGCTTCATCAGCCGGATACCACCGTTTTTTCCGCGCACGGTATGGACATAACCCAACTGCCCTAACCGATTGATAACTTTAACCATATGGTTGCGCGACACACCAAATAAATCCGTCACTTCGGTAATGCTGGTTAACTCATCTTCCGGCAACGAAGCCAAGAAAATTAAGGTTCTCAACGCATAATCAGTGAAACTAGTTAACTGCATATTCTCTCCCAAAGTGCGACTCAATAACCCGCTGGTGATGCTAAAACCCCAAACTTGAGCTATCGATAAAAGTGTAAATCTTTTCTTGATCGAAAGATACATTTGAGATACAACTTTAAACATGCATTATAAATACAACTTAAAGTAGGAAGCCCTTATGCTCAGCAATCAAACTATCGAGATCGTCAAAGCGACCGCACCACTCATCGCCGAAACAGGACCAAAACTGACCGCGCACTTTTACGAGCGTATGTTTACTCATAACCCTGAGTTGAAAGATATTTTTAACATGAGTAACCAGCGTAACGGCGATCAGCGTGAAGCATTATTCAACGCTATCTGTGCCTATGCTGCCAATATTGAAAATTTGCCAGCTCTGCTTGGCGCAGTAGAGAAAATTGCGCATAAGCACACGAGCTTTTTGATCACAGAAGATCAGTACCAAATCGTTGGTAAGCATTTACTTGCGACAATCGATGAGCTTTTTAATCCAGGTCAAGAAGTGTTGGATGCTTGGGCTGAGGCTTACGGCGTACTTGCGAATGTATTTATTCAGCGCGAAGAACAAATTTACCAACAAAATGAAGCTTTGGAAGGCGGCTGGCGCGGTCTACGCGAATTTGAATTAGTCGATAAAAAGATTGAGAGCGAACACATTTGCAGCTTTGTGTTCAAGCCAACCGATGGCCAAAAAGTGGCGCCGTATAAACCGGGACAATACCTTGGCATCTACATCAACAGTGACCAGTTAGAAAACCAAGAAATTCGCCAATATAGCCTGTCTTCTGCGGTCCAAGAGAACACCTACCGTATCTCAGTAAAACGTGAAGAAGGCGGAAAAGTGTCGAACTACCTGCACGATAGCCTGAACATTGGCGAAAAAGTGCAGCTTGCGGCCCCTGCCGGTGATTTCTTTATGGATGCCGAACCACAAACACCCGTTGTTCTAATTTCTGCTGGTGTGGGACTTACTCCAACGCTGTCAATGCTAGAAAGTCTCTCAGCACATCAAGCACCTGTAACTTGGGTTCATGCAACAGAAAATGGCCAACAGCATGCTTTCAAGCAACACGTAAACCAACTCGTTGCAGAAAAAGAAAATATGAACGCGCTCGTTTGGTATAACCAACCAACGGCAGAAGACAAGCTAGGCGAAGACTTCCACTTCACGGGCTTTGTCAATCTGTATGAAATTGAAGCTGCATTAAAGCAAGATAACGTGCAGGTATACTTCTGTGGTCCTGTAGGATTTATGCAGCACGTAGCGAAACAGCTATTAGAACTTGGCGTACCAGAAGAGCAATTCCATTACGAATGCTTCGGTCCACACAAAGTGGTTTAAGCGCTACCAACTATCGGGAAAACAACAAAGCCCACGTGACGTGGGCTTTGTTGTATGAAGTTGTTTGCAATATTGAAGCGTTACCAAAAGGTGTCTCGCCGTTTAGCTCGAGCAATAACGTTTTGTGGCATGCGCTGTTCAAGGCCGTTTCTCAATACAGTTATGCGCTTATGCTGCCGCTTATCTGCTGTGACAGAGTTATATAACCAACGATACGCATCTTCGTAATCGAGTGGACTGCCATAATCACGTAAAAGCAACTCGGCCAGATGAATACGCGCGTTTAGGTTTCCCATTGACGCAGCTTCTCGCAAATATGGAATTGCACGTTCTTTATCTTGCTGTACTAAAGTGCCACGCGAATAGTATCGGCCAATCTGCTCTAGTGCAGCTGGTAACCCCTGATGCGCTGCATTTTCGATGTAGTAAAGACCCAGTTCGACATCTTGCTCGACACACACCCCCCAAGCCAACATATCTCCGTACAGAAATTCATAAGCGGGTAAGTTAATTCGAGTCGCACGAGCTACGATATCCTCCACCAGCTGGCAGTTATCAGCGCGCACACGTTGTAAGTGCTTATTTTGCTCAATAAGCTTTATCAGCTCTGCTTCGGTATAGATCGGAACTGGTGCCCCCACATCAGCAACATTGGCTTTCACTGTGGTAGCAACCAAGGTCAACAACAGTGAAGCAGCCACTGTTCGTAACTTCATAAACGTACCCTTAAGGTATCTAAGAAACCAAAGATCGGTGAAGGATCTCCTCTGCTTGATAACCTTATCGGCAAAAAACAGCTAAGCTTTAGACAATTTTTGCCTCTGATTTAGGCTCAGCGGCAAAAGCTTGCCATATGAGAGTCACGCTGTTTTTGTTCAGATACAAAAAAGCCGACCAGAAGGTCGGCTTTTGCAATCTTTAACGGCTATCAATTAAGCTTCGAATGGGTGAACTTTGATGATAGTTTCGTTACGGTCAGGACCTGTAGAGATGATGTCTACTGGAACGCCAGTTAGCTCTTCAATACGCTTGATGTAGTCAAGAGCGGCTTGTGGTAGAGCATCTAGTGACTTAGCACCAAATGTGTTCTCAGACCAACCAGGCATTGTTTCGTAGATTGGCGTTGCTTTTTCGAATGCTTCAGCAGCCATCGGAGAAACTTCTAGCACAGAGCCATCTTCCATCTTGTAACCAGTACAGATTTTTAGCTCTTCTAGACCATCTAGTACGTCTAGTTTAGTTAGACAGAAACCAGATACAGAGTTGATTTGGATTGCACGACGCATAGCAACAGCATCGAACCAACCTGTACGACGTAGACGACCAGTTGTCGCACCGAACTCGTGGCCAACTTCACCTAAGTGCTTACCAATTGGATCTTGCTTATCTAAACCGTCGTATAGTTCAGTCGGGAATGGACCAGCACCAACGCGAGTACAGTACGCTTTTGCGATACCCAAGATGTAACCGATGTGACGAGGACCAAAACCAGAACCTGCAGCAACACCACCAGCAGTCGTGTTAGAAGACGTTACGTACGGGTAAGTACCGTGGTCGATATCAAGTAGTGTACCTTGTGCACCTTCGAACATGATCTTGTCGCCGCGCTTACGTGCTGCGTCTAGTTCGTCAGTTACGTCGATAACCATTGACGTTAGTAGTTCAGCGTAGCCTTTCGCTTGCTCAAGTACTTCTTCGTAGCTTACTGGTTCCGCTTTGTAGAAGTTAACTAGTTGGAAGTTATGGAACTCCATGACTTCTTTTAGCTTCTCTGCGAAAGTCGCCATATCGAATAGGTCGCCAACGCGTAGACCGCGACGAGCAACTTTATCTTCGTATGCTGGACCGATACCACGACCAGTAGTACCGATAGCTTTTTTACCGCGAGCGATTTCGCGAGCTTGGTCCATTGCAACGTGGTAAGGAAGAATTAGCGGACATGCTTCAGAAATGAAAAGACGCTCGCGTACTGGAATACCGCGCTCTTCAAGAGGCTTCATTTCTTTAAGTAGAGCTTCAGGTGATAGTACAACACCGTTACCGATAACACATTTTACGTTATCGCGAAGGATACCTGATGGAATTAAGTGAAGAACGGTTTTTTCACCGTCAATTACGAGAGTGTGACCTGCGTTGTGACCGCCTTGGTAGCGTACCACGTATTTTGCATCTTCAGTTAAAAGGTCTACGATTTTACCTTTACCTTCGTCACCCCATTGGGTGCCTAGAACGACTACGTTATTTCCCATCTTTCCAAGTCTGATTGCTAGTTAAAAATGGATTCTAGCACCGAATCACGCTTCTTGCAGTCATTTTTTGTTCACAGAGTTGCTACCAGAATGTCATCTTGCCGCTTTGTTCATTTTGAAATCAGCATATCACTGATAGTATTTAGCTTTCTCTATTCGACTGGAAAGCGCTATGTCTGAATCCATATGGTTGGCGATTGGGCTCGTCTTGATCGTGGAAGGCATTGGGCCACTGATTGCTCCTAACGGTTGGCGGAATATGGTGGCTCAATTAAGTGAACAACCCAACAATCAGCTACGACGCATCGGTGGCTGCCTAGTAGTTGCTGGAGCCGTAATCGCCATCATGATGAGCTAGCACTTAGCATCAGATACAAAAAAGGCTCCCTAAGGAGCCTTTTATTTCAATGAGAAGCGGAGATTATTTCTCCATGCTGCCCTTCGACTGGTTCATGTATTGGAAGAACTCACTCTTCGGATCAAGCACCAGAATATCGCTCTTAGAGCTGAAGGACTTCTCATACGCACGTAGCGAGCGTAGGAAGCTAAAGAACTCAGGGTCTTTGTTGTACGCTTCAGCATAAATCTTCGCAGCTTCAGCATCCGCCTCACCTCGTGTCACACGCGCAGTTTTATCAGCTTCAGCTAGAATAGTTGCTACTTCTAGTTCTGCTTGAGCACGAATAACTTCCGCTTTTTCACGACCTTGAGAACGGTGCTTACGAGCAACGGACTCACGCTCCGCACGCATACGACGGTAGATAGACTCACTGATTTCATCAGGCAGGTTGATTTTCTTCATTCGGAAATCAACGACACGAACACCCAAGTCTTTCATTGCGCTTTCACGCGTGTCTTTCAATACTTCAGACATGATTAGGTCGCGTTCACCATCAATCTCAAGCGCCTCACGAGCCGCTTCAGTTGCGACAACATCGGCACTTGCGTCTTCTGGTAGCACATCATCGTTACGTGGACCAGATACGATCTGTTTGATTTCACGAGCACCGATTTCAGAACGAAGCACGTCCGTCACTTTACGCTCAAGTAGTGCCTCTGCCGTTAGCGAGTTACCACCGCCTGTCGCGAGGTAGTAGCGACCAAAATCTTCAATACGCCACTTCACGTAGGTATCAATGATAACGTCTTTTTTCTCAGACGTTACGAAACGGTCTGCACGGCCATCCATTGTTTGGATACGTGCATCAAGTTGTTTCACACGGTCAAACAAAGGCATCTTGAAATGCAGACCAGGCTCGTAAATTCGAGTGATGTCGTTGTTGTCTTTCAAGACACGACCAAATCGAACCACGATACCGCGCTCACCTTCAGGAATCACAAACAAAGACATCAACATTAATGCCAGTGCGATTACCAGTACAGGGATCATTAACTTACGCATTCTTAGTATCTCCCTTGACGTGAACCTGTTGAACGAGACTGCGAGTTCGAAGTGTCTTCTTGTGTACGATCAGACTCAAGTTGAATTTGATCATAGGTTGAAGATGACTTCGATTTACGTTTGGTATCTGCTTTACCCTCTTGTCCCGCCAACTTATCAATTGGAAGGTAAAGAAGATTGCCGCTTGATTCCGAGTCAATCAACACTTTCGAAGTACTTGAGTACACCTCTTCCATTGCGTCAATGTACAGACGATCACGCGTTACACCAGGCGCTGCTTGGTATTCTGGTAATAGTTTTTCGAACTGTGCTACCTGACCAAGAGCCTCGTTAGTGACACGCTCATTGTAACCTTGTGCTTCTTTCTTCAAACGCTCTGCTCGACCCGTTGCCTTAGGCAAGATTTCGTTCTTGTATGCTTCAGCTTCACGAATGAAACGCTCTTCATCCTCACGTGCTGCGATTGCATCATCAAACGCATCTTTCACTTGCTCTGGTGGACGAGCAGACTGGAAGTTCACATCAACAAGTACCAGACCCATATCATAGCTATCAATGATTTGGTTCAGTGTTTCTTGCGTAGTTTGACGAATTTGCTGACGACCACTGGTTAGAATGCTATCCATCAATGAGTCACCAATTACTGCACGTAGTGCAGAATCCGTTGCTTGACGCAAGCTGTCGTCTGCATTGGTTACACGGTACAAGTATTTGTATGGGTCAGTCACTCGGTACTGCACATCCATCGCAACTGTTACAACGTTTTCATCTTTGGTCAGCATTAGACCAGATGCACGTAGTGAACGAATCGCTTGTACGTTTACCGCTTCGTACTCATCAATAAAGCGAGGACGCCAGTTAAGACCTGGGTCTACGATACGATCGTATTTACCTAAACGCAGTACAACACCACGCTCTGCTTCACCGATGGTGTAAAAACCAGCGAAGAACCAAACTGCAACAGCAATCAGAGCAATCACGCCAAAGCCAATTGCACTACCACCACCGCCGCCGATTGGAGAACCACCGCCGCCTTTTTTACCAAACTTGCCGCCCAGCTTTTGACTCAGTTTGTTGAACACTTCATCTAAATCTGGCGGACCTTGATCTCGGCCACCAGGACGCTGGCCACCACGATTATTATTACCCCAAGGGTCATTATCGCGGCCATTGTTGCCGTTGTTATTTCCAGGCTCATTCCACGCCATTAGAAAGCTCCATCATTTGATATGACGTTATACTGTAGCAGTCCTTTAAGTGACTATAAAGCCAGTCAAAACTGCCCCTTCTCTTTTTTCAAGTCTAGACCAATCTACTTGCTGCATTCGAATATCGATCAACAAGTTACCATCCTGGTCATATTCCTCACGTTGAATACACTTCATTTGGAAGAAGGTACTACGGAATCGTCCTTGATACTGTGGAGGAATTCGCAACTGATGCTCGACCATTTGTGACGCCAGACGTTCCGTCAGCGCCTCAAACAGGACATCAATGCCCAACCCATCCATTGCTGAAACCCAAACTGCGCGAGGTACGCCTTCCTCGTCTCGTTCTATACGTGGTTTCTGCGAATCTAGATTGTCGATTTTGTTCATGACAACCAGAGTCGGCACTTCATGCGCGTCGATCTCTTCTAGTACTTCATGAACAGCTTGAATATTCTCACGAAAACGCTCATCACTGGCATCAACAACATGTAACAAAATGTCAGCTTCTTGCGTTTCCTGCAAGGTTGCCTTGAAGGCCGCAACCAAGTCGTGTGGCAAATGTCGAATAAAACCAACCGTGTCTGCCAAGATGGCAGGACCAACATCTGCTAACTCTATCTTACGTAAAGTCGGGTCCAAAGTAGCAAATAATTGATCAGCCGCGTACACGCCAGCTTCTGTAATACGGTTGAAGAGTGTCGACTTACCCGCGTTGGTGTAACCCACAAGTGAAACCGTTGGGATTTCAGCTCGATTTCGGGCGCGGCGCCCTTGTTCACGCTGCTTCGCTACTTTGTCTAAGCGTCGCAGGATGGCTTTGATTCTGTCACGCAATAAGCGACGGTCGGTTTCCAGCTGGGTTTCACCCGGGCCACGTAAACCGATACCACCTTTCTGCCTTTCAAGGTGTGTCCAACCACGAATCAAACGAGTAGAGATATGACGAAGTTGAGCCAGCTCTACCTGTAGCTTACCTTCGTGTGTTCGAGCTCGTTGAGCAAAGATATCGAGAATAAGACCAGTGCGGTCGAGAACTCGACATTGGCACAGTGCTTCGAGGTTACGTTCTTGGGCAGGAGAGAGGGCGTGATTAAAAATCACAATTTCGGCACCAGTTGATTGTACCGCTGTAGCAATCTCTTGGGCCTTACCCTCTCCGACATAGTATTTCGGGTGTGGGGATTGACGACTACCAGTTACCACTTGTAGCGCCTCTACCCCAGCAGAAGAAACCAGCATTTCGAACTCAGCCAGATCTTCCCATTCACCTTCTTGCGTGAAGTTGATATGAACAAGTACGGCTCGCTCACCGGATTCATAACGGTCAAACAAGCAATCAACTCCTTATTTTAAAAATACTCGATGAAGAATTAATCTTCAGATTTCTCTTGTGGACGCTCACCTTGTGGACGTTCACCGCTGTGATGGCTCACTGGACGAGCCGGCACAACTGTTGAGATCGCGTGCTTGTACACCATTTGGTTAACAGTATTCTTCAGCAGGATCACAAATTGATCGAATGATTCGATCTGACCTTGTAGTTTAATACCATTCACAAGGTAGATAGATACCGGGATACGCTCACGACGTAGCGCGTTTAGAAATGGGTCTTGTAGAGATTGCCCCTTAGCCATTTTTATTTTCCTTATTTAATTTGTAGTTGTAATTATTTAGCTAGTGGTGCAATGCAAAAGATACGGCTTTTGCATCTGAGCTAAACGAATCAAAAATGCACTCTAAGTAATTAGCAGCATAGTATAAAAACCGCCAACAACAGATCCTTTGAGAGTGCGTTCACGCAAAAACGATCACATTATACACAGCTATGTCAATCAGATGCTATTGCTTCCGACATCGTTTCTAATGCCTGTTCAATGTTCTCGCTATCCAACCAAGTTAAATCATCCCAGCTGCGTAACCAGGTGATTTGACGCTTGGCCAATTGACGAGTCGCGCATACGCCACGAAATACCGCTTCGTCACGTGTACACTCCCCATCTAAATACTCCCACATCTGTCGGTAACCGACGCATCGTATGGAAGGAAGATCGGGGTGAAGATCTTTTCGCGAATGTAACGCTTTCATTTCTTCTTCAAAGCCCGCTTCCATCATCTTCTCGAAACGGAGTTCAATCCGACGGTGAAGCTCTGCCCTATCCTTGGGAGCTATTGCAAACTGCTTGACTCGGTATGGTAGGCTTTCACCTTTCGTTTGAGTCAATTCAGTCAAAGTTTTACCTGAAATGCGAAAAACTTCCAATGCCCGAGATAAACGTTGGGGATCATTGGGATGGATTCTCGCTGCTGACACAGGATCAACCTCTTTGAGTTCATCGTGCAACACTGACCAACCTTTAGTCAATGCCTCTTGTTCAATTTGCTGACGAATTTCAGGATTTGCAGCAGGAAGTGGTGATAAACCTTCAAGTAACGCCTTGTAATACAGCATTGTTCCACCCACAAGAAGTGGAATTTTTCCTTCTGCAACAATATCATCCATCGCTTTCAATGCATCTCGACGAAAGTCGGCGACAGAGTAAGATTCACTTGGATCCAAAATATCTATCAAGCGATGAGGCGCCAAACTTAACTCTTTTTCATCCGGTTTCGCCGTACCGATATCCATCCCTTTGTAGATCAAAGCAGAATCAACACTGATGATCTCAATCGGAAATTTTTGACGAAGACGAATCGCCAGCTCAGTTTTGCCTGATGCAGTTGGCCCCATTAAAAATAGCGCCAAAGGTAGTTTATCTGTCATGGTTTTAATTTGGCTATCGTGGCAGAGAAATCAACAGCGGATACGAATTTTGTATCTTCTAATGGCAATTGACCATGTCTTAGCTGTTCAAGTTCCGCAATAATTTGAATGGCTTCAGAAAAAGTATAGTGACTCTTCACTGTCGTGACCTGTAATGCGAGCCAATCTATCAACTCAGACAGCATCTGAGCCGCTGCTATACCTTCGTTCACACAAGATTGCGCGTAAGATAACAGATCTGGTACTAAATTTTGTAAGTTTTGTTGACGCAGCGGAGCTGGGACGCCCATCACCATTAAGGCGTGCTCGTTTCTCGCTTTCAATTGAATACCAAGCAATGCCAAATCTTGTTGATAATCTTGGGCCAGTCTCACTAATTCGGCCTCTAACTTAATAGATAGAGGAACAAGCAGAGGTTGTGCCTTGAGTGCACCATCGCTTGGAGAAAGCTGGCCTTTTACACGATAAAATTCTGCTCTAGGTAACGAGACTAACGCCGCCCCACTGTCACTGCTCATCAAAACAAATTGTTCATCGACCACCATCAGCGCTTTGCCTAATGCAGTAATCGATGGCATTGATGTGTGCGAAGTTATCGTTTGGGGCGCTATTGGAGTGACTGCCTGAGCCTCAAACTCTAGCGTTTTCAACAGCTCGTGATAAGCGCGTACTTCTTGTTTAGTTGGCGCTGGTTCTACGTGGCGCTCTTTACTGTGACTTGGCTTTGGTGCAGGTTTGGATTCCACCCAATCATTACGTTTGAATGACTCCACTACGCGCGCCTCTCGCACGGAGGTTTCACTAGGACCGCTATTACGAGGCTTCACTTCATAATCACTGCGTCCAGGATAAGCCGGTGTACTCTCTATCGCTTGATAAACCCGCTCTGGTACTGGTGAAGATGCTGGCTCTTGTACTTTTTCAGGCTCTGGCGAATGCTCAATCTCTTCGGATTCAGTCGGTTCCACGCGATGAAATGCCGATTCATTCACCTGTGGTTTATCAATCACAGCGCTTTGTGAAAGTGCATCCGTCAAAGCTTGATAGATGAAATCATGCACCAAACGAGCTTGGTGGAAACGCACTTCATGCTTAGCAGGGTGAACATTCACATCTACTTGGTGCGGATCTAGCTCAATAAAGAGCACATACGCAGCAAACTGATCTGGCTTTAAGCTCATTTCATAGCTTTGACGAATCGCGTGATTGATTAATTTGTCACGCATCATTCGGCCATTCACATAGCAATATTGTAAATCGCTTTGCTGCCTTGCTCCCTCTGGTGTGGTAATCCACCCATGTAACTTTAACCCTTGATGCTCAAGCTCGATTCTGAGCATATGCCGCACAAACGCATTACCGCAGACAGCAGCAATACGCTTTTCGGTTTGAAGCTGATTTTTCGCCGCGCGATATTGACGGATGATCTTGCCGTTATGACGCACATTGATGGTGACATCAAAGCGGCTTAACGCAATGCGTTTCAATAACTCATCAATATGAGCAAATTCGGTTTTCTCCGTACGAAGAAACTTGCGACGCGCTGGAGTATTAAAAAATAAGTCCAACACCTCAACGGTAGTGCCAATCGGGTGAGCTGCTGGCTTAAGCTTCACCTGCATATCACGCCCTTCGGAGTAGGCACTCCAGGCTTCTTCTTGTGCCGCAGGACGCGACGTGAGCGTCAAACGCGAGACTGAGCTAATACTGGCTAACGCTTCACCGCGAAAACCTAGACTCATAATGGCTTCGAGATCATCTAAGGTATGTATCTTAGATGTCGCATGACGACTGAGCGCTAAGCCGAGTTCATCTTTCGCGATACCTTTTCCGTTATCACGAACACGAATCAGCTTTGCGCCTCCTTTCTCGATATCGATATCGATTCGAGTTGCGCCAGAATCAAGACTATTTTCAACCAGCTCTTTAATCACAGAAGCAGGTCTTTCGACCACTTCCCCTGCGGCGATTTGGTTTGCAAGTCTGGCTGGCAAAATTTTAATCGTCATAATGAGTTAGAAGCTCACCTACTTGTTTGGAATGATCAGGACTTGCCCAACCGCTAGCTGATCAGAGCGTAAGTTATTCGCTTTACGAATGCTCGATACGCTAACGCCGTATTTGGACGCTATTTTGCCAAGGAACTCACCCCGAGAAACCTTGTGCTTACGAATCGGTTTATCTTTTACCGCGACCGTTATCTTCAACTTTTGCCCTACCCACAAGGTATCTGACTTCAAGTTATTCTCTCGGCGGATATCTGAAACCTTCACTTTATAGTGATTCGCAATCTTACCTAAGAACTCACCAGACTTAACCTTGTGCGTAATGGTTTCTGTCTCAACAGTAATCGGTTTACTTGGCACTTTAATCGTACCAGCAGAAGGAATGTTGAGCTTCTGACCAATTGCCAAGCCTGTCGACTTCAAGTTGTTTGCCGACATCAGCGCTTTAGAGCTAAGCCCATATTTGTTCGCGATCACCGATAATGACTCGCCACGCTTTACAATATGTACCATTGGCTTCGCTGAAGGCGAGAACACCGTACCCTCTGGTGGGTTATCTTTTAAGTACTTGACGACCGCCTTAGTGATAGCCTGAGCTAACTTATCTTGGTGCGCTCGTTGAAACAGTAAACGCTCTTCTGTTGGGTTAGAAATAAAGCCCGTTTCCACTAGCACAGACGGAATCTGTGGAGAGCGTAAAACCGCAAGGCTGGTGTTGATCGGTTTGGTGTTATGCAGGTGCGCAACACGTCCCATCTCACCTAGGATTTCTGTTGCCAGTTTATAGCCTTCTTTTTGTGAGTGACTAAACTGCAAGTCCAGCAAAGTTTGGTTCACATTACGATCTTTTGTCTTCGTGAAGAACGCATTACCCGAGCCGCCCAATAACTCAGACTGTTTCTCATGGTTCTCGACCCAACGAGCAATTTCGGTATTTGCACGACGAGTATTTAGTACGAAGACCGAACCACCGCGAGGCTTCGGTGAGGTAAACGCATCAGCGTGAATGGAGATCAGTAAGTGTGCATCATTTTCACGAGCAATCGCGACACGACGGTTTAAGTTTACAAAGTAATCTCCCGTACGAGTCATGCGCGTTTTAATACCAGGAGTCGCATCGAGCTGAGCAGCAATTTTTCTTGAGATACTCAATACCGCATCTTTCTCGTACTTACGACGTGAAGGGCCAATAGAGCCAGGGTCTTCCCCACCGTGACCAGGGTCGATAACAATTAACACTTCTTGAGCTCGTTGAACTGAGCTCATGTCTTTGCTGGCCGCAGCTGGCTTACTCGGTTTAGAGGTCGATGCCTTCTTACCGTGCGGTAAATCAATCACCAAGCGGTGACCATACTGCCCACCTGGTGTTGGGCTTAATTTAAATAACTCCGCTTGAACGCTCTTTTTTAGTTCAAACACCAAACGATAAGTGCCCTTCTCTGGAGGCGAGCTTTTTCGTACCAGTTTTAAAACAGGGCTATCCGTAACAGTAACAGGTAGTTTGGCCTGCATCGTCGTGCTTTTTAAATCCACGACAAGGCGATCCGGCCCTGATAAAGAGAAATAGGAATAGTCAGCTTCCGAGCCTAAATCGATGACAACACGCGTTTCATCAGGTGAAGGCCAAACTCGAAAACTCTTAACGACGTTAGCAAATGCTAAATTGGGGATGAGAAGGAGAAAAGTGGCGACAAACGTCGCCACCACTCTAAAATTTGAAAAACTCAACATAGCTCCAATCGACTGAGTAACTGCACACCATAATCATTATTAGCTGTTAGTTCGGCTACACGTTGCTCACCTTGGTAGCGAATGTTTACATCAAGATCCGGTTGTGGCAGTAAGCCATGCCCTTTTTCAGGCCATTCAACCAAGCAAATCGCATCGTCTGTGAAATAGTCTCGAATCCCCATAAACTCAAGCTCTTCAGGATCCGCAAGACGATAAAGGTCGAAGTGATATACTTGCCACTGATCCAACTGGTACGGTTCGACTAGAGTATAAGTTGGACTTTTCACGTTACCTTGATGACCAAGAGCACGGACAAAACCACGACTAAAGGTTGTTTTACCTGCACCCAAATCACCATGCAGATAAATTGTGGTTTGCTGGGAACAAAGCTGAGCCAGAGCGGTGCCTAGTGCAACCGTTTCATGCTCATCTTTTAAATTGAATTGTTTCGTGCTCATTGATGCTTCTCTAACTAATGATCGTTGACTATATAAAAATCAAAAGAACAGGAATAGTAAACCGTGTTGGTTTTGAGAGACAAGCTTTCAAATGTCATATGTGCGAAAAAAGTATCCAATAAACGGTATCTTAATCATCTTAGTATCGACCTAGATTTAGAATATATGCAAATGACTTCAATAAGCAGTATTCACAACATCAAAAACGTACCTAACTGGGTAGCACCAAAGCCAGAGATCCGTTAAGATCCGCCCCCCTTTATTCCGGTGGTTAACATGAACTACGAACAACTCGCACAACAAATCAAAGTTTGGGGAAAAGAACTCGGCTTCCAAAAAGTTGGGATCTGCGACGTTGATCTGAGTGAACATGAAGCAGCACTACAAAAATGGCTTGATGCAGGCTATCATGGCTCAATGGATTGGATGGCTCGTCACGGCATGATGCGTGCTAGACCCCATGAGCTACTCCCGGGAACCGTTCGTGTTATCAGCGTCCGGATGGACTATCTGCCACCAGAGGCTCAATTCGCTTCAAACCTCGCGAATAAAAGTCATGCCTATATTAGCCGCTACGCACTAGGGCGTGATTATCACAAGCTCGTCAGAAAGCAGCTAAATAAGCTCGGCAAACTTATTGAACAAGAGGTTGGTCAATATGGTTACCGACCTTTCGTTGATTCCGCACCAATATTAGAGCGACCTCTCGCCCAAAAAGCGGGCTTAGGTTGGACCGGGAAACATTCCCTGATTTTAGATCAAGACTGTGGATCGTGGTTCTTTTTAGGTGAACTACTTATCGACTTACCACTACCCGTAGATGAGCCAAGCGTTGATCAGTGCGGTAAATGCAAAGCATGCATTACATCATGCCCAACACAAGCCATCGTTGAAGACAAAGTTGTCGATGCCAGGCGTTGTATCTCTTATCTCACCATCGAGTTCGATGGCGTGATTCCTGAAGAGTTTCGAAAGCCAATGGGTAACCGCATTTATGGTTGTGACGACTGTCAATTGGTTTGCCCATGGAACCGCTACGCCGACATAACGGAGCAAGATGATTTCCACCGTCGTGACAGTTTCAAAAACCCTGACCTCGTCGACATGTTTAACTGGGATGAAGCGACTTTTCTAAAAAATATGGAAGGCTCCGCTATCCGTCGTATTGGTCATATACAGTGGCTACGTAACATCGCTGTCGCACTTGGTAATGCAGAATATAGTCAGCGAATCATAGATGCGCTGGAAAGTCGGCAAGGTGAAAATAAATTACTTGATGAGCACATTAAATGGGCTTTGACAGAGCAACTGAATCAACTCCCCACTGAGAGTAATTCATCTATAGAGACGAAAAAGCAACGCTTAATAAGGATAGTCGAGAAGGGACTGCCGAGAGACGCATAGAGCGTAGTCTATATGCAAGAGATTGAAAGTACTTTTGCATGTTCAATTCATGACCTTGTTCTCAATTTTGTAATGTGGAAAAAAATTTGAGATTCAAGAAAAACAAGCTAACAGAAAAAAGTTAAACACAGCTCGGAGAAATGACTAGGATCAAAAAAATACCAGTTAATGATCGTATTTTAACGTACTCGATCCGACAAAAAACTTATTTTTTCTTTATATAACAAAGATTTAATTGGTATTTCTTTGTTGTTTCAACTTCATTTTAGAGAAAAGATCTTTCTTCCCCATCATAAAAAGTCAAGCTAAAAACACTTTATCAACCAACTTATCCACAGAACGACGTATGTGGATAACTCTGTTAATTAAAGTAGATAAAACACGCGAAGCCTCATCATACTGTACGTCAGCCGATTCATATCGTGTTTTAAACACAAACGAAATC
The DNA here is from genome assembly GCF_033338835.1 of Vibrio sp. Vb0888. Classification (NCBI taxonomy): domain Bacteria; kingdom Pseudomonadati; phylum Pseudomonadota; class Gammaproteobacteria; order Vibrionales; family Vibrionaceae; genus Vibrio; species Vibrio sp. Vb0888. The sequence continues at coordinate 250 of NZ_JAWOTL010000022.1, read as the reverse complement.
GTCCGACATCATATGATGCGGATAAAAGTTTAGCTTTTGGGGATTCATGCTTCGCAGCATTATGAAAAGAGCGATGTGATTGGTTGCGAGAAGCAGGCGTTGAATCAAGCGGCGCATCCGTAGACGACTTAACAATTGTATACTAAATAAGTACTCAATCTATCGTCTTGTATTTGGTTGCGGGGGCCGGATTTGAACCGACGACCTTCGGGTTATGAGCCCGACGAGCTACCAAGCTGCTCCACCCCGC
>NZ_JAWOTL010000021.1:0-55251 GCF_033338835.1 Vibrio sp. Vb0888 | reverse complement strand
CTTCACAACAACTTTGCAATACCTGTGATTATTCGTAGCTTTCTAAATTAGAGAAGGCACTGACAAGGTTTTGTCCATCTTCGAGCCAGCTAGATCTGTGCTGGCTCATTAATTAGATGGTACGCCCCACACCTAACTACACTCAGCTTAGTCGCTGAACTTCAGGAGGTGCCATCATGTCAGTAGTTAAAATAATCGGTATAGATCTTGGTAAGTCGACATTCCATTTAATTGGTCATGATTATTCAGGTCGTGAGCAGTATAGGCACAAGCTTTCTCGAAGCAAAATGATCCAGTTTATATCAACACATGAACCAGTCACGATTGCTATGGAGGCATGCTGTGGTGCTCACTGGTTAGCTCGCAAATGCCAAGAGTTTGGCCATGAGGTCAAACTAATACCAGCCCAGTATGTAAAGCCTTATGTTAAGTCACACAAAAATGACTTCATTGATGCTGATGCTATAGCAGAAGCTGCTACTAGACCTAACATGAGATTCGTGTCTCCAAAGAGTGAAAATGCCCAAGTAGGTGTGGTGATCCGAAGAATCAGGTCTGGGTATATTCGAGAAAGAACATCATGTATGAATAGAATAGGTTCAATTCTATTAGAGTTCGGAGTCAGTTTCCCTAGAGGTCATGCAAATATGAAAAACTTATTCCAGTGGTTAGCTGATAGACAAATATTAGTTCCACCACTCCTGATTCTGGAGTTACGTGACCAACTCGAATACTACAATCAGTTGAACGAACACATTTCAGCTCAAGATCAAAAGCTAGTTCAACTTAATAAAGACAATGAATTGTTTACTCTACTTCAAACGGTGCCTGGCATTGGTCCAATGACAGCCTCTTGCTGTTTGTCTGCGGTAGGAAATGTTAACGACTTCGCGAACGGTCGAAATTTTGCCGCATGGATTGGACTAGTGCCATTTCAGCAGTCTACAGGAGGCAAACCTCGACTTTTGGGGATATCTAAGCGAGGAAACAAAGAACTAAGGGAGTTGTTTGTCCATGCTGCTAGAGCGGTAATGTGGAGAGATTCTTCTGCTGAAAGGTATTTTGGCTCTTGGTTAATTGAACTGAAACGCAGAAAGTCATTCAATGTTGCTGTTGTCGCATTAGCTAATAAGCTAGCCCGTATTGCATGGTCGGTAATGAAATCCCATAAAGAATTTGAAGTAAAAGCATAATTAAGATTTGCATATGATAAATCTAGATGACACAACGGTTAGACCACCAGATTGAAAACCTGCGGGGCATAACAGCAAGTAAATGCTTTCTCGTTTTTGAGGACAATCTGGCGCGGATCTCATCGTAGAGCTGGGACTAATGAAAGTCTCAAATAGACTCTGAATACATTAGCGCAAGCCAACTCCGTTACTTTGGGTTATATCACTTGCAAAACGGGGCGTACCATACATTATGCCCCATTCAAAGTTAGAATTAGGGATCATGCTTGTATCGAATATCTGTTTTGCAATAATTATTTTTAATGATGCTGTTGATTTCAATTCAGCCTTTCACTTTTTATGTCATTGATTTTATGGACAATAAAAATCAATCAAGAAATAGATATCTATTATGTTCATATAGTGTATAGTGTCAGAAGCTCAAACGATGAGCTATTAGTAAAATATTTAGTTCAAGATCTTCTCAGTTTTTATTCGATTAAATTCGTCATATTTATCCTGCGATACCTTTTTCTTCATTCCTTATTTAGTAGCTTTCTTTTTAACTTAATCAATGTATCGAGATATATTATGTCAAATAAATCAACAGGCTTAGTAAAATGGTTTAATGAATCCAAAGGTTTTGGATTTATCACTCCTGATAACGGCGGTTCTGACCTATTTGTTCACTTCAAATCAATTGTTAGTGATGGCTTCAAAACATTATCTGAAGGCCAAAAGGTTTCTTTTGTTGTTGAACAAGGTAACAAAGGTCCTCAAGCGGATAATGTTACGTTAGTGTAAGATATTTATAAAAAGTCTCTTCTGTCGAGGAGACTTTTTTACTTTATTTTTTAATAAAGATTCTGAACGTTCGAAATACGAATAAAATAAATTTTTGGATCGATAAGATAAGAAGCAATATGAGAAAACCAGTAAGAAAATCAAGCAAGAAAACACAGAAAAACAACTTCGAAGAACGATTCGCCGCGATGGTAAAAGAATATCAAGAAGCGAAAGAAATTCTCGACTCTATGACTGAAAGTTCATCAGAATATTTAGCACAGAAAAAAGCATGCGATAAACTTTTTGCAAACGCGGAACGATACATTAATAAGAGATAATGAATTGAAATGGCTTTATTCTAATCTGAATAAAATCATCTTTCTTAGCATCAATAGGATGATATATGAGCAAGTTACCTAAACCGACACAAAAGCAGAAGCAATTTAGTATTAATCAGAAAGGGACTAAACGAATACCAGAAGAGTTGAAAAAAATGGGTGTTCGCAAACGCATAGAAGAGATTGAAGAACAAAAAAAGTGGGATAAAGAGTGGGGACTATGAGTTCACGAAACCTCTCTGAGCTTATCAATACGACACTCCTCTTACATTCCGAAAAGCTGAGCAACTTGGACCGAGACATGCTGACAAGTTTACGAGATCAACTTAATCGTGAGCAAACCTTGTCAGACAAACAATCCAAACTGTGTCAAAGGCTACTACGAAAAACGAATCATGATTGCTAACCAACGTCAGTCTTCACAGCTATCTACCCAGCTATCATCAAGCATCAAGCGTTATTCGACTTAGCATCTGATCCATTAAATCTCTAATCTTAATTAGTATTGCACCCTCTGGCGCATGATGCTCAGCTGAGCGCTTGGCGTTCGTTAGACTTTTCATGAAGATAGTTTCGCTATCCATCACGGTGTGTTTTAGGTCGGCATGGTCCTATTCCTTTTGAGGAGACGTAGTGGTGTGATGCTTTCAATATGGCATTGTTTCACGCTTAAACGTTCGAACTGACTTGGTTTCTGCCTAAAAGCTGGACTGGCAAGCAACTGATTATCAAGGAGTATGGACGGCAAAAAACCATCATAGAATGGTTATTACCTCATCTCACAAACCTGAGCACTACGAGTATGTTTCATCGCTTCTACAGTTTAAGCAACTTAACGTTCCACTTGTCATAATATGATGTGTGCCCCAGATATTTCGTTGTTGCTATTTCCAAAGCTCATCTGTTGAAGAGCATAGTCTTTCTATGAGCAACCTTGTACAAACCTTACATTCAATATAATAAAATTTTTTTAGTGTATGATTCGCACTTTTTTAACTTAAACCAGATCTTCTTTCTACCGTGATTTTTCAAAGTAGTTCCTCCAAAACAACACCAGTCTCACCGTTAGCAATCCTTTGGAGAAGGCTATTCATCTTTATTTTTTTATGTATTGATGTTTCTTTATTTTGAATAGATTTGTTTTTATTATTTCTATTCTCATTATTAAATATTTGATTAGACATATTATGCCCCTTTATAAAAAATTATAATTAAGGTGCACTGAACATAAGTATTTTTAGGATAGGTAATTAAGGAGATTACAGAGAGAAACTTGCTAGGGATTACGCTGGAAAACTATCTTTATATTTTATCTTGAAACAAATCTTTGTCAGAGCAACTACCTCGCCAGGCGTATGACGAGGCAGTGTAAATTCAATTGTAAGACTAAATAGTCGTTACATTTTCTGCTTGAAGGCCTTTAGGACCTTTACCTACAGTAAAGGAAACCTGCTCGCCTTCAATAAGCTTCTTAAAGCCATCGCCTAAAATGCTTCTGAAATGAACAAATAAATCATCGCCATTTTCTTGAGAAATAAAACCAAAACCTTTAGTTTCGTTAAACCACTTTACTGTACCAATTACTTGATTAGACATATTATGCCCCTTATAAAATTAAAATTAAGGTGCACTGAACATAGGTATTATTTTAGGATAGAGCATTAAGGAGATTACAGAGAGAAACTTGCTAGGGATGACGCTGGAAAACTTTCTTTATATTTTATCTTGAAACAACTCTGTGTCAGAGCAAAGACCACTATACAGATTAATTAAAAAAAATATACCTTTATTTTAAATTAATTTTTATATCATCTATTCAAACGCATTTTATCACAAAGGGTTCATCTTGATTCCGACGTTTTGCAGTTGGGAACATTAAGCAATAAATCAATACTGCCAAACGGCCTTTTTTGAGAGAGACTTGCTTGCGGCTGCCAAACTCGCCTTTGTCCAACGGCTTGCTGACGGGGTAGATCATCGTAACGCAAAACTGCACGGACATGATATGGCAGAGGAAGTTGCTGGCGCATTTCCAGATATTGATGAATTAGAAAAAGATGTAGCAGACCTTGATGAGTACTTTACTAACCTGAAAAAACGAAGAAAATAAATGTTTGAATAGGAGACATAGCCCCCTATGTCTCCTGTAATCATATATCTTATCTTGAGCTGCACCAGTATAGTGGCATAGTTAATTTAGTCACTAGAATAGATATCTTGTAATACCATTGGTAATCCATGAAGTGCTAATTTAGGTAAAGGGGTAACTCAGAAATGTCCAAAAAAGAGCTAGCTGCCGTGCCTAGCTCTGTTTTGCACAAAAGCACTTTAGCCCAGGAATACTGCTTGTTGTTACTCCAAGCATTTTTACCTTAGTTAAACTCGAAGAACTAAAAAGCAAAGCCTGCTTTTAGTAATTGTGGGTGTAATGACTACTCATGTATCGGACGACAAACTTGCTATTTTAGCTTGCATGGAGAAAGCTAAATGAGATAAGAATGCATAACTAAACAATGTAAATGCGAAGAATATATTTTTAACAACATGCCACCAAAAACCAAGTTCTTTTGTCAGTAATAACACATATAAAATCAGAGCTACGGAGGCAACTAACCGCAATAAATTTGTAAACAGAACAAAATTATCAGCGTTCTCTCCCTTATAGCCCTTTAAAGCCTCATACCTGGCTGCAAGCTGACCCCACATTATGCATGATGCGATAGCAGGATCTGAGATATAAAAAAGTTCAGTCGCGCTACCTTCTGCTAAACGAAACATCAGCACTGCGATAAAAGGGAGGATTATAAATACTAGCTCATTAATAGCACGGCTAAGCATTCTCTTGATCGTCCATTAACAATTGCATCATTTCTGTGCGAGGAATTACTCCGTGAACGGCCTCAATCTCGTGCCTGACCCGCTTCATTTTGTCGGTCATATACACTCTAAGATCTACTCGTAAGCCATCACCAGGAAGTATTGTTACTTGTCGGTTAAACCAGTTTTCTAGCCAATCTGCGTGTGTGATTTTTGCACTAAATTCTTGTCTACCCGTTACTTTGCAAAGCCACTTAAATCGCCATGTATTCCCACTAAAAGCAGCGTTTACTATTTCTAAAGCAATTTTTTCATGCGGAAAGTCTTTCTCGGAAGAGTATATTTCATCAACACTCTTGCTAATTGAGATACTTTTGCCAATCCTTTTATTTGGCTCTACACTTTTATCACCGATACCAACATATACTTTATCTTGTTCTGTTAGTTGGATTCTTATTGCATTCAGAGCTTTTTCCGCACCTTTAGCTATTCGGTAATCATCTATATGGGTGATTTTTAAAGCAGAGCTGGCATCATTTTCAAATGAATCAACTACTTCTTTATGAAGTTCATTTGCTAGATTCTTAAAAGGTTCTCGAGTGTTATGTTCAGCAGGTTTGCCCAAAAAACTCTCTATCTTCTTTTGAACCTTAAGTAAAAAGTTGTCTTTTTCGTAAGCTGTTCCATCCGTATTTTTTAATGAATTATTTTGAACGCCAACTACAGAACCTTCAATTGTACGAGAGAGCTTAGAAGATAAGCGCAATTGCAAGCCTGTCGAGTCAATAACTGCTTGCTGCATTTCATTTATGCCATCTATGAGGTCTCCCATCGCATGAAAAACACGAGACGAGTTTTCTTCATCTCTCGAGTAGTCTATTTTTATCCCAAACTGTAAGTTGCTCATTTTTTAGCTCTTTATGTCGTTTGTACAAAACGTAGCATATGATGCATGAATCTATCTATCGGCCAATTCAAAAAGCTTCATAACTTTTTGTTCTGAGAAGATCCTCATTCAACATCTTCCTCATATTTTCAGTAAAAATGAAACTAAGCTGTTAGACCTTAGGGCAGAAGCTCCTTGACATCACATTCCAAGGTCTCTGCAATCTTATACAATTTTTCAAGCGTGATATTGATTTTACCGCGTTCGATACGACTCATGTAGCTTCTGTCTATCTCTGCGAGTAGCGCGAGTTTTTCTTGAGGTAAGCCTCTGGATTTTCTAACTTTTACAATACGTTGGCCTACAGCTTCGGCAAGTTTCGTGTTCATGTTTTTTATTTATGAAATTAATTTCTTGAACAATGCATGCTTGCGGCTTATATGACCACGGATTATAATCCTCATAATTGGTGTAATTGATTAATTTTTGATCAGATGAAGATAAAAATCAGAAAAGAGTTATTTCTCGCTATTTATAACAATGAACATTTCTCAGCTAACGACTTAAAGTCCTTTCCATTAGACAGTGATGAAAAAGAATACTTATCGGATGAATACGTCGAAAAAAAATTGAAGGAAATGTCGTTTATCGGCGCAGTCCTTTCGTGCGGTTTCGATAAGCATGGTGATGAGATGTTTTCCAAAGGTTTTATGTTTAACCATATCGACTGGGAGGTTGTTGATTACGACAATTATAGTGAGGATTCGAATTATCTTTCTCTCAAGAGAGAAAGTCTCTTGACGATTTTGCAAGATAAACAGTCAGCTCTGTCAGAGTCCTATTCTCTTCATAAAAGGGCATGGAAGCATTTCAATCAGTTGTGTGCTCAACACTCAGAACTTCGGCCGTGTTTAGACCAATATATATCCGAGCATGACAATTGTAGATTGGATATCAAAGCGGAAATGCTAGCTGTAGAAAATGCCATTACCTTCTACAAAAACATAAAGCAACCAGTAGAGAATGGGAGTTAATTTGTACAACTCTATACTTTACGTATATGCCACAAACAACGGCATGCTCGTTGGGCAGTTCATTCAACAGTCGAAGAACAACTTGTCATTCTCATATTCTGATGAATGGTTAGCACACGATTCAGCCTTCCCGATTTCGCTTAGCCTGCCACTAATAAAAGGTGAGAATTCATCGTTTAATGTATTGAATTTTATAAATAATCTCCTTCCTGACGTAATGGAAGACCGACTAGATCTCGCGCACTCAGTGGGTGTGCAATCCGTCGATGCACTCACTTTACTCTCTAAAATTGGTCACGATTGCATCGGTGGCGTTATGTTTACCGACAGCAAGGAACCTCTAAGCATAGGATGGGAATACCGAGAGATCTCTACAAGTGAGTTAGATGAACTTGTAACTAACCGTAAGTCATTTCTTCCTTTCTTTGTTGATTACCGTCCGTGTATTTCGGGGACACAGAGAAAAACAACACTGATGAAGTTGAATGGCAAATGGTATGTACCCCAAGGTAAATCAATTAGCAGCCACATTATCAAGTATCCGATGGATGCGATTACTCAAAGTAGCTCTGTACTAGATATGAGTAGCAGCATTGAGAACGAATTCATCTGCACTCAAATAGCCAAAGAGCTTGGATTTAAAGTACCCAATGTCGAGATAATAGCGACTGAATCAGGAGCTAAAGCACTTGCTGTCGAGCGGTTTGACAGGAGTTTTGGTGAAAGGAGCGTATCTTGCAGGCATCAAGAAGACTTTTGCCAGATTCTTGGCGTTCCTGAACATCGAAAATATCAATCGGAGAATGGGTTAGGAATCACCAGCATTGCTGATGTTTTAAATTTCTCAGCGGAAAGCAATGTAAATACTCATGATTTTTTTAAGTTTATGATATTACAGTATCTTCTTGGTGCTACCGATGGTCATCTCAAAAACTTTTCAGTGCATATTGATCCAGAAGGACACTATCAGCTTACACCGTTCTACGATTTGCTATCAGCTTATCCTGTTGTAGGTCCCAAAGGATTAAATAAGCGAAAACTAAAGTTATCGATCGGCCTGAAAGCATCTAAAGGATATAAATACAACATCAACAAGATTTACTTACGACATATAGAGCAGACCGCTAGTCAGTTCGATATCAGCAATGATGAATGCCACGAGGTCGTATCTGGCTTTCTCGCTCAATTTAGTAACGCACTCAGCTCAATAGACAAACAGTTTCCAGCAGCGGAATTTGCGTTAGTAAAGGACGCAATATTTCAACATTCCACCGAAAACGTTGAGAAGTTGAACAGAACAATCAAATAAACATCGCGGGTAACAATTGTTACTCTTTTTGCAAACATACTTCCGATCCAATGATGGGGGATATATGACAGGCAGCACTGCTCAAGAAAATAATACGACTCTTGATTTGCAGCAGTCTTTTGCTCTGCTAAGTGTCGATAAGAACGGTATTGTAACTATGAAATTTGGTGATGAAGTAACGGTTTTTATGAACGACAAATGCCCAGCTATCACTACAGATATATTGAAGGTGATTGCATCAATAAAAAACGGGAGTAGTTAGCAATGAAAGATGAGAAAGATGAGAAAGATGAGAAAGATGAGAAAGATAAAAGTAGTGAGCTATCGAAACCTTCTTGTGAGAACCAGACATTGAGCGCTTTCTAAACTCGCTCGAAAAAGACATACAGCAGCATACAGATGAATCAGTCATTACTTCTCAAAAAATGAAAGAATAATTGGATGAGTGAACGTCGGCGACTATTCAGTCGATTTAGATGATAAATTTTAGGAGTGAGGATTGTATGAAGGCAAAAATCGGAATTCTATCAGAAGAGATTGCACGTAATCGAGTGATTCGCATTGCACAAGGAAAAGTGAGGCATGAAGAGTCTTACCCTCTTTTTTTGTTTGAGTCACTAGCTGCGCTTTCACGACTGTTGTCTAACGAAAATATTGAACTACTGAATTTGATTGCTCGCGAAAAACCAAACAGTCTTGATGAACTTGCTGAAATGAGTGGGCGTGCTATCAACGATGTTAACCGTACTCTTGAAGCACTTTCGTCCAAGGGGTTTGCTCATATAGAGAAGAAGGGAAGTCAATCTCGACCGATAGCGTTGTTTACAACGTTCGAGATCGTTATGGGCAGCTCCCTTCAACTTTAAATTACAATTTAATAGCTAGAAATGGAGTGCAACACCAAGAAATCCGACTCACGAGGTAGTCTTCTCAAGTGGGGGGCATTTATAATGCATACAGTTGTATTAAGAAAAATGCGTTGAGATGAATAAATTAAGCATATTGGTGGTTTCAGATTTACATGTAGGGACTAGTCAGGAGCACGAGCTTGATACAAAGCTCATTGTTAACGGTACTCCCAATATCTATGGGCAGGCATTGATAGAGTACTTGAAACAACTTGAAAGAAAAATTGATATCCTTGTATGTGCTGGAGACATCGGTAATAAGGGATGTAAGGAGACGTTTAAAGCTGGATGGAGCTTTCTAAATGCGTTGGCAAGTGAACTTTCTATCGATGATGTATTGTGTGTTCCAGGAAACCATGACCATCAATCCCGTCCATCAGATGAATCAAACCCTAGTGGCTTTTCTCCGAAGCATGAGCTTCAATTCACAGATCCCCCTTTTCCTTTCAATGACTATTATAAAAACACACATTTTTGGGCATGGAACTGGGAGTTGACTCAGTCTGAAAACTATAACTGTATATCAATAAATAGTAGTGCTTATCATGGATTTGGAAGTGAGTTTAGGCACGGGAGAGTTGCTTTAGAGGTTAGCAAACAAATCAAAGATAGGCTTAGTCAAGAAGATGTTAAATCCAAGCCGTTAAATCTTTTAATTTGTCATCATCATCCACAAAAAATGGATTATGTTGATGTAAGCTATGATGGCGAGGCTATGGAAGGAGCCGACTATTTGCTATCAAATATAGAGGCAGCTGACATAGGTCCTTGGTTGATTATACATGGTCATAAACACTATGCGACTATAAGCTACGGAAACTCACGAACTTCTACACCTCCTACCATTTTATCAGCAGGTAGTTTATCTGCGGTTTTATATGACTCAATAGATAGCCGAACATCCAATCAGTTTTACTTGCTTGAAATTGATATCGATAAAAGCAGCCAAAATGGAAAGGTTGTAGGAAGATTTGAAACTTATGAATCGAATAAGTTACATCAATGGCAGCCTTCCAAATCCCATAACCTTCCTGCTTGTGGTGGTTTTGGGTCACTCTATACTCCAGAACAAATATTAAATCACTTGAAGTCAAAAATTAATGAATCTAACTCCTTTCTTGAAGGTGATGAATTAAATGAATTTAGAGATAAAATATTTAATTTACCCCCTTTTGAGTTTAAGCGTTTAGAAAAACTTTTAGAAAAAAATGGTTTTATGATATCTCGTGAATTTTCTGGTGAAATAACTGAAGTTGGTAAGCGTTATGAATAACTATACACCAAGTATAAACGAGTCAATTAATGCGAAAAACACATCTACTGCCGAGTTATGTAATACATTTATTATTAATGAATATTATAATAGATTAGCATCATCTAGCCATACTATTATGATGGGTCCACGAGGAAGTGGTAAAACAACATTAATGAGAATGCTCGAAGTTAGATCTTTGGAGCTATGGGAAAATGAGGTTGCAGAACAATTTAGAAATTTGATTGACTTCTCTGGAGTGTTCATTCCAACAGATCGAGTGTGGAAAACCCAATTTGAAAACACTAGTAAGAGAATTAAATCAAAAGAAGACCTGAGAGTTCTTAATTCTCAGTTTATTTACCATATTCTTCAACAACTAGCAATGACTGTTAGCTTTAGAACTTGCCGTGTTACAGAAAAGAAAAATAAATATAGACATGTGTTTTTGGAAAAGTCTGACGAGTCTGAATTAGTAAAAGAACTATCTACTCTTTGGTGCGTTGAACCTAGAATTAATTCTTTGAAAAGTTTGATTTCTAGTATTGTGATCAAAAAGAATCTTGTTTCTAAGTACCTTAATAACTCTCTAATTGTTGGTTCGAGTGTTCTAAGACCAAATGTTGTTTATGGTGAAATACAAAGTATATTAGATTCATCTATATCTATTATTAATACATATTTAAATGAAGATGGTAAAAAATGGGCATTTTTGTTTGATGAGTTAGAGCTAGCGCCTGACGAAATAGTTCAACCTCTTATAAATAGTATGAGAGGTGGTCATCCAGATATAATTCTTAAGTTAGCATTGTCTCCGTATCATAAAGGAGTTGATGTTACGAACTCGCCAGACAGTTCAATGAAAGATCAAGATTTGAGCTATATTAACTTAACTGAACTTTCTGAAAGTGAAGGTATTAAGTTTTGTAAAGAGCTATGTCTGAATTTGTTTATTAAAAAATCGATATATGAATCGATAGATAGCTGTTTTGAAAAGCCAAAAGATATTGATATTGATGCTGTTTTTGATTCTCTAGTTGCAAAAGATGTTGGGTTTGAACAGTATTTAAATAATCGAAATCTGAATGGGTTAAGCTATATCGAAGCGAAGGAAAAACAATCTCAGTTCAGGAAGATTAAATTTATATCTTATCTTAGAGATCATAGTAAAAAAGAAAATGGTAAATTAAAACCGCGTAGAAGAGCTGCTGACTATTATGCTGGTTTTGAAAATATATGTAAATCTACAGAATATAATCCTAGAATGTTGATAGGGATTATGAATATGTTTATTCCAATAATTAAGGAAAAAGGTTTAGTTTCTATTTCTGAGCAAATATCGGGACTAGAAACATATTTTGATTCATTTAGATCGTTACTAAGTACTATAGCTGTTGATTCGAGTGATGTTCGAGTAAATAATATTTACAATCTTGTAGATTTGATAGCAAACTATTTTAAAGATGAAATATATGGAGAAAGATTTAATCCAGAGCCTAAAGGTATGTTAGTTATTGACGAAAATACACCATCAGATTTAAGAGATGCAATAGGTTTTGCATTGAATGCGGGAGCCATGATTTCGGTAAAAACCCCTGATAATAATGGTATCGGATCTTCGATGGATAAGGTTTTAACATGCAGGCTTTCTTATTTATTTTCTCATCATTATGGGTTGCTACTTACAAAGCAAAAGAAAATTCAATTAAATAAAATAATGGATGTTAATAATATTAGTGCTTCAACAATTACATTAGTTAATGCATATGGTTTTGAGAACTCTAAACAGTTGGGGTTGGACTTGTAATGAAAGTATTAAAAGGAACTACTGTAAACTATTATGATCTAGCTATAGTAGGGCTAGGCTATGAAAGTAGAGCTATTACAACGTGTAATTCTGTTAAAGATAACCTCAACAGTATAATAGCAGTTGGATATAGAGAGCATACATCTGCATACAGTTATAAATCGAACTATAGTTTCTATCAGGAAGTAAATGCTAATATTATCGAAGAAAATGATCAAGAACTTTTTAAGAAGCTCCATTCTATAATTAACACTGATTGGGCAAATAGACAAATAAATTGTTTATTGGATATAACAGTGATGAGTCGCACTCGCTTAGCAACAATTCTTATGTTGTTAATGGAGAATTTAAAGAAAGGTTCTACCATTAGGATTTGTTATGAACTGGCTGAGTATAGTTCTCCATCGAAGGAAATATCACCAATAAGAAAAATTGGTCCTATAATTGAATCATTATCAGGCTCTATGGGCGATATTGAATTACCTAGTTCGATTGTATTAGGATTGGGATATGAACTAGGGAAAGCAATTGGGATCAGCAATTACTTAGATACAGAACAACAATATCTGTTGATTCCTAAGTCTATAGATTCTCGCTTTGAAGATGATATTTATTCAAATAATAAGTCGTTAATTGAAAGTACATCAAAAAACTGCATATTTGAATATGATGTATGTAATCCTTATGTTAGTTATTTAAATCTGAGAGAATTATTAATTGCAATTTCTGAAGTGTCTAGACCTATTGTTGTCCCTTTAGGTCCCAAGATCTTAAGTGCGCTATGTGTTATTCTTAGTAAGGAAATGGATTACTCTTTACCTATTTGGAGAGTATCTTCAGAACACAATGAAGTACCAGTTGATCGTCGCTCTAGTGGGCATATGTATGAACTTAGCTTAAGAATATAAATTAGCATTCTTTGATGTTCAATATTTCGACTACGTCAATATTATTGCAGGCCAAGATTGGCGATCTTGGCCTGCAATAATCATACTGAGAATGGGTAAGCTATTGGTTCGTGATGTTCATAACCTTCTACTTTGAAGTCGTCAAGAGTAACCCACGTTTCTAAGTCCTCTAGAGATTTAATTTCTGGATTGATATGGAATGTTGGCGATTTCAATGGTTTACGTTTAAGTTGTACATCACGCATCAACTCGTATTGGTCTTCGTATATGTGTGCATTTACTATTTTGTGAAAAACTTTTCCCGCTTTTAAGCCTGTAATTTGAGCCATGATCGCTAACAAAAAGTAGCATTGAACCATATTGAAGTTTAGGCCGAGCGGTACATCGCAAGAACGTTGTGTACTGTTTAGATACAGAGTGTCGCCTAAAATTGAGAAATGGTGGCTGTACATACAAGGACGTAAGCAACCTAAATGAAAAGCACCTGGATGATAGAATGTTATTATCTCACTACGGTCATCAATGCCTTTACTAAGGTTATTAACAACTTTTTTTACAAGATCCACATCACCGCCATCAGGTTTCGGGAACGCTCTGGCAACCTTTCCATAAATGAAACCGCAGTCATCTGTCCCTTTTCTATGAGGATTCGCAAGCCAGCTCTCATTTAAATTTGCGTTTGCATCCCATGTTTTGGTGCCTAGTGCTCTAAAATCTGCGGCATTATCGTAACCTCGAAGGTAGCCAATAATTTCTGCGATGGCGCTTTTCCAGTAGCTCTTACGTGTCGTTACTAAAGGAAACTCACCAGAACTGACATCGTAAGTCAAATCTGCATTTATAACTGTTAGGCAACGTTTGCCTGTTCTTTCGTTCTTTACCCAAACGCCTTCATCTATAATACGCTGGCATAAATCTAGATATTGTTTCACTTTTTCATTCCTACATTTCTTTTATTCAATTGTACCAAAGGAACTAACCCTTATTCGAGCAAAATACTCCCAGTTCTTACTCGGTGCTTGATGGTAGACAGAAGTGCTTATGGCTATAATGGATTATGAAAGTCACTTTATGTGATATGGACAACAAAAAGTGACAAAAGGTAAAATGGAGTTCAAGGGCGCGCCTGGGCGAAACCTGATGGTGGTCATGTTGACCAGCTACGTAAGATAGTGGATGACTTAACGCGTGGCGTTGATGACCGCGGTGAAATCTTGAACTTCTACAACCCGGGTGAGTTCCACATGGGGTGCTTGCGTCCTTGTATGTACAGTCACCATTTTTCATTGCTGGATGATACGCTTTACCTGAATAGTACTCAGCGTTCGTGTGATGTACCGCTTGGCTTAAACTTCAATATGGTTCAAGTTTACGTGTTCTTGGCGATTATGGCGCAAATTACGGGCAAGAAACCTGGTCAGGCATTTCATAAGATTGTGAATGCTCACATTTATGAAGACCAGCTTGAACTGATGCGCGATGTTCAGTTGAAACGTGAGCCATTAAAAGCGCCGACGTTCCATATCAACCCAGAGATTAAATCTCTAGAAGATTTGGAAACTTGGGTCACACTGGATGACTTTTGGGTTGAAGGGTACGAGCATCACGATCCTATTCGTTACCCATTCTCAGTGTAACGAGTATCGTTCTTCAAGATATAGAAAAAGCTCCGAATGGAGCTTTTTTCTTTTTTGTACTTAGAAGGTATTATTTTAGTGCACTGACAATATAACGGTGAATTGGGTTGGTCTGCATCGGTGTGGACAGTGCCGGGCTAATAAACTTAGGTTGAGTGAATATTTCTTTACTCACTAATGAGCGGATAAGCTCAAAATACTTCAGCTCCGTTTTCCCGCACAACAATAGTGAAAAGTCATCGCCCAATTTATCATAGGCATTGAGCACCTCTCGGAATCCTCTAAGATACAAGTAATCCTTCGTTAAACCTCCACCTCGATAGACTCGGGCAGTCGTTGTAAATGCTTGAAGATCAGAAGCTTTATACTGTTCTTTTAATAGCATGAACGTATGGCGGAAATCGCGATCCTTGATCATCGACTCTACTGCCAGAACTCGTAAGGCTAAGGTTCTTAGGCGCTTGATACTGAAATGTCCTGACAGATACTCACATAATATAGCCAGCCCTTCTTGAGTGTTGGTATTGGCAGGACAACCTAAGCTCAGGACTTTTAGCGGTTGTTGACGACCGTTAAGCGTAGTCAGGAGATGTACTCCCATTTCATGATGTGCAAGAGCCTCCAGCTCATCAGTGGTGATGTACGCCGCGTGGTTAATTTTGACTCGAGATCCTGAAACTAGTGCGTTTGCTAACATCCCGTCCAACACCTGTATTTCACATTCATACCCATTGCGTTGAGCAAAATTTTGCATGAAACGTGCTATTGCACGGCTATCGTGCTGAGGTTCTTTTTCTTCTTCTGTAGGAAGGTGCAATATGAAATGGGCGTTGGCAATATCTTTGGCGCTCGGTTCCCCATAATAGCGTAAGGAGTTATAAAGAAACTCTTGCGTGCCTATGGTATTCACTTGATCCAGTTTATCTGCATAAGACTGAATTATATCTGCGTACAGCCTCTGCAATTGGGTGTCTTGAATGTTTTCTAGAGGTAGCTCATATAGACGTCGCTTTGCGCTGTGAGTATCTACATTAGTAATTGAATATTGAAAATTAGGCTCTTGAGAATATTTGTTTTTAATGAAACGTTCTCTTTCTTGAGCATAATTAAGAGGATTCACGCTACTGAGGATATCAATATCAGCAACCAGTTGGGTTAGGTTTTCGTCTATTGCGAGTAGCTGATCAGAAATAGCGTCATTAAGCTGCGTCATGTTGTCGACTCCAAATGAGATAGCTCAGCATAAGCATGCTGATGTGGCTCAAATTATCACCGGACAATCGATTTGAACAGTTTAATTATCATAAAAAAGGCTCCACGATGTGGAGCCTAAACAATAAGTGATGGTATGTCGTTGTTGTTACGTTGTTAGGGCTAGAATCGCACCTGGTAGAATAACGAATACTGACATTAGGTAGCCACCAACAACAGCTTTATTCTTAATAGCCATTTCAGAAATCATCTCAGCGCCTTTAACCGGAATCTCACGTAGGAATGGAATTCCAAAGATAAACAGCGTCGCCATGATGTTAAATACTAAGTGGACTAGAGCGATTTGAAGTGCGAATACTGCGAACTCTCCAGATACCGCTGTCGCTGCTAGTAGTGCCGTAATACAAGTACCAATGTTAGCACCCAGAGTGAAAGGGTAGATATCTCGTACTTTCAACACGCCAGTACCAACCAACGGAACCATTAAACTTGTCGTGGTTGAGGAAGATTGTACTAGAACGGTCACGATTGAGCCTGATACGATGCCGTGAATAGGACCACGACCGATGGCGTTTTTCAAAATTTCACGTGCGCGACCAACCATTAGGCTCTTCATTAATTTACCCATCACTGTGATTGCAACGAAGATAGTCGCAATACCCAAAGCAATAAGCATGACGCCGCCAACAGTATCACCGAAGGTAGAAAGTGGCTCTTTAATTGCGCCTACGACTGGCTTTGTAATTGGTTTAATAAAGTTGAAGCCTTTAATGCTCATATCACCAGTAGCAAGCAGTGGAGAAACAAGCCAGTGAGAAACTTTCTCTAAAATGCCGAACATCATTTCCAACGGAAGGAAAATAGCGACAGCAAGCAAGTTGAAGAAGTCGTGAATGGTTGCACTTGCAAATGCACGTTTGAACTCTTCTTTACAGCGCACGTGGCCAAGAGATACAAGCGTATTGGTCACTGTGGTACCAATGTTAGCACCCATCACCATAGGGATAGCGGTTTCTACAGGTAAGCCACCTGCAACCAAGCCTACAATAATAGACGTTACAGTACTTGAAGACTGAATTAAGGCTGTTGCCACCAAGCCGATCATTAGACCTGCAACTGGGTGTGCGGCAAATTCAAATAGCACCTTAGCTTGATCGCCAGTTGCCCATTTAAAGCCACTACCAACCATAGATACTGCTAGAAGAAGCAGATATAACATGAATGCCAAGTTAGCCCAGCGTAACCAACGAGCTGTGCTCGAAATTGGTGCCACTGTTGAAGTAGCTTGGTTCATCATAATTTTCTCCGTTGACCTTTCAGTTCATTTTTCGGTCTGTAGTTGAATCTGCGGGCGATGTTAGAGAATAAATATTTCAGTAATATTACAGATTTCTTGCTGTGAGAGATTTTTATTGTTCTTTTTGATAATGGCGTAAAAGAAGAAGAAAATTAATTTTTAACTTGTTGATTTTAGTGGTTAAATTTTGGTTTCGTTTTGTTTGGTTTTTGCGTTTTTTTTGTAGAGAAAATGCGCCTCAGTTCAACTTTTATGACAGTATTGACTTTATACTTTCGGTAAAACTTATGCTTTTGTAAGGTATTGTATGGTTTTGTCGAGTTTATTGTTTGTCTCTGTCACATTTGGTATAAAAAGTATCACTTTCTTTTCGGGACTCGATCATGTCACATCTAAACTACAACCATCTCTATTATTTCTGGATGGTGTGCAAACAGGGCTCTGTAACTAAGGCGGCTGACGCGCTCTTCCTGACACCGCAAACCGTGACAGGACAGATTAAAGCGCTTGAAGAGCGCATGAAAGGAAAGTTAACCAAGCGCAATGGTCGTACAGTTGAGCCCACTGAGTTAGGTCAGCTTGTGTTTAAGTACGCCGACCGGATGTTCGGTTTGAGCTATGAGATGTTAGATATCGTCAATTACAGCCAGCACTCGAACATTCTATTTGAAGTTGGTGTAGCCGATGCATTATCTAAACGCTTGGTCAGTAAAGTACTGATGACGACCGTCCCGGAAGATAACAGTATTCATTTACGCTGTTATGAATCGACCCACGAACTGCTACTTGAACGCCTTTCTCAGCACAAGCTAGATATGATCCTTTCGGATTGTCCCGTTGATTCTACTCAAAGTCCTGGCCTTTATAGCAAAAAGTTGGGTGAAAGTAGCATGAGCTTTTTTGCTTCTTCTGAAATTGAAAATGTGCGATTCCCTGAGATCTTGGAACAAAAAAAACTTCTGATTCCCGCGAGCCGAACGGCTATGGGGCGTAAAGTTATTCAATGGTTTGATCGTCAAGGCCTTCAACCCAATGTGCTAGGGGAGTTTGATGATGTTGCGTTGATGAAAGCTTTTGCTCGGTACCACGATGATGTGATTTTCTTGGCACCGACCGTATACATGTCGGAGATTGAAGACGACCGAAATTTACAGCTAATTGGCCATGTCGATGGGCTAAAAGAAGAGTACTACGTGATTTTTGCGGAACGAATGATCCAACACCCCGCGGTAAAAAATGTTTGTGATGCTGATTTCAGTCAAATGTTTGAGTAAACCCGTATCGTTGCGTAAATAAATAGATTACTATCAATAAAAATATAATTCTAAATAATATCTAAGTAAGCAAGATACTTGTTTTAGTGAGCAAAACTATTAATTATTGATGGCGCACCAATTAAAATCCTTGGTGGATAATATTGGTGTATCACTAACAACTAAATTAGAGGTTCTAATAATGAAGACTCTGGAAGTGTATCTTGATTTTCTTAGATATATAAATCAGTGCAACACAACAAGCTGGCCAGGGTTGGAATAAGTAAGTTGTAGCTAGAGGTCCAACACATGAATCTACAAGAAATGGAGCAGAACTCCGCAAAAGCCGTCGTGTTGCTCAAAGCGATGGCAAACGAGAGACGCCTACAAATCCTTTGTATGCTGCATAACCAAGAGCTGTCCGTGGGAGAGCTGTGTGCAAAGTTAGAGCTAAGCCAGTCGGCATTATCTCAGCATCTTGCTTGGCTTCGCCGTGATGAGTTAGTCACGACAAGGAAAGAAGCACAGACGGTGTACTACACATTAAAGAGTGATGAAGTGAAAGCGTTAATAAAAACACTGCATAGTCTTTATTGTGCTGAGAGTGCTCAACATTAATTAAATAGTCCTAATATACTGCTCATCTTAGAGTGTGAATCTAACTTGTTGGAATATTTGAGAGTGGCGTTAAACTTTTGATGATAGGGTACTACTCATCGACCAATTTGCTTTGTTCTCAAGTGTTTTATTAGTGCTTTCTAGTTTGAGCGTTATATGGGTAATGAATAAGCTGATGTCTTTAAATGGGACATTCAGAAAAAGAAAAGCTGGCATTGCCAGCTTTTTTTATTAAGAAAACTTTGTAGATATAAAAAAACCGACACAAGGTCGGTTTTTTCTTCACTGTAAAATCAGGACTCTATTAAAGAGCTTTGATTTGTGCAGCGAAACGAGACTTATGGCGAGCTGCTTTATTCTTGTGAATAAGGCCTTTAGTTGCCATGCGGTCTAGGATAGGTGTAACTACAGCGAATGCAGCAGTTGCAGCTTCTTTGTCGCCTGCTTCGATAGCAGCAACAGTTTTCTTCATGTAAGTACGCATCATTGAGCGACGGCTAGCATTGTGCTGACGACGTTTCTCAGCTTGGATAGCGCGCTTCTTAGCAGATTTACTATTTGCCAAGGGTCTAACTCCCAAAAACTTAGTTCTGTGACAATTTAAGGGCGAGGAATATCCCTCATTTGCGCTTAAATGTCAAATGATTTGTGCAAAAACCGATCTAAGCCAAAACAAATTTTGGTAAGAGAGGTTATCGCGGTTAAGATGGCGGGGATTCTAACAGCATTTTTATACCAATGCTAATAATTATCCGCGAAAGGCACACTTATTCCTTACAACCCGCGGATAGATTTTTGACGTCTATTTGCAGCACCTGTCAGAGAAACAGTATAGGGTTAGCTGTCTTATGGTGATATTCCGAGGTTACAGTGAGTAAACGACTACTCAAGTCTGGCATGATCGTCAGTGCTATGACATTTATTTCCCGCGTTCTTGGCCTAGTTCGTGATGTTGTAGTGGCAAATTTAATGGGGGCAGGAGCAAGCGCAGACGTCTTTTTCTTCGCCAATAAAATTCCTAATTTTTTACGACGTTTGTTTGCTGAAGGTGCTTTTTCCCAAGCGTTTGTACCTGTTTTAACGGAAAGCCATGCTCAAGGCGACATGGATAAAACTCGGGAGCTCATTGCTCGTGCGGCGGGTACATTAGGGGTGATAGTCTCAATTGTTACCATCTTAGGTGTTCTAGGTTCCGGAGTGGTGACTGCACTGTTTGGTTTTGGTTGGTTCCTAGACTGGATGCATGGTGGTCCCGCGGCTGAGAAGTTCGAACTTGCTAGCGTGATGCTCAAGATTACCTTTCCTTATTTATGGTTCATCACTTTTGTTGCCCTATCGGGAGCCATTCTCAATACACTAGGTAAGTTTGCGGTTTCTTCGTTTACTCCCGTCTTCCTCAACGTAATGATCATTTTGGCAGCATGGTTTATCTCGCCGCAGATGTCACAGCCAGAGATTGGCCTTGCCATCGGTGTTTTCCTTGGTGGTTTGGTTCAGTTCTTATTTCAAATCCCTTTCCTTATTAAAGCGGGGGTTATGGTTAAGCCGAAATGGGGCTGGCGCGATCCGGGCGTGGTGAAGATCCGAACCTTAATGATTCCTGCTTTGTTCGGTGTGTCGGTAAGCCAAATCAACTTGTTGTTTGATACTTTTATTGCCAGCTTTCTGCAAACCGGTTCGATCAGTTGGTTGTACTATTCAGATCGCTTGTTGGAATTCCCGTTAGGTCTGTTTGGTATTGCTATTGCAACGGTGATTTTACCAGCATTATCACGCAAACATGTTGACGCACAAAATGAAGGATTCGCACAAACCATGGACTGGGGGGTGCGCATGGTGATCTTACTTGGCCTTCCTGCAATGCTTGGTTTGATGGTACTGGCAAAACCTATGTTGATGGTGTTATTCATGCGAGGTGAGTTTTCGCCACAAGACGTACATCAAGCATCATTGTCACTCTTTGCTTACGCTTCAGGCTTGTTGAACTTTATGCTGATTAAAGTGCTCGCTCCGGGTTATTACTCGCGTCAAGACACTAAAACGCCAGTGAAATACGGCATCATTGCGATGGTGACCAACATGGTATTTAATGCAATTTTTGCGTACTTCTATGGCTACGTTGGCTTGGCTATCGCGACGGCACTATCGGCATTTGTGAATATGGCACTGCTGTATCGTGGCCTGCACATCGCAGGGGTATACCAAATCACTAAGCGAACCGTCTTCTTTATTATACGTTTAGCTATTGCTGGCGCGGCGATGGTGGCGGCAATCTTATGGCAACTGGAAGATATGTCAGTATGGCTGGGCTGGAGCTTTGCTCACCGAAGCGCGGTGCTAGGGATGTTGATCGGTTTAGGAGCCGTAGTTTACCTAGTGGTTCTATTTTTAACTGGTGCGCGTTTAAAAGACCTAAAAGCTGGGACAGACTGAGGGTGATTAGTATATAATCCGTCAGTTTCACACAGTGTAAAGTAAAACAGAGGCAGAAAGCAGTATCCAATGGAACTGATTAGAGGCATTCACAATATCAACCCGCGACATCATGGTTGTGTGCTGACTATTGGCAATTTCGATGGTGTCCATAAAGGCCATCAACAAGTATTGCAGCAAGTGTCTGAGCAAGCGGACAGGCTATCCTTGCCTTCTGTTGTGATGACCTTTGAACCTCAGCCGATGGAGCTGTTTGCCAAAGACAAGGCACCTGCAAGGTTGACGCGATTACGCGATAAGTTCGTGCAATTGAGTAAGCTCGATATTGACCGCTTACTGTGTGTCAATTTCAATCGCCATTTTGCAAGTTTAACCGCGGAAGAGTTTATCCGTGACTTGTTGGTCGAGCGTTTGGGTGTTAAGTTTCTTGTCGTTGGTGATGATTTCTGCTTTGGCAAAGGCCGTACAGGTAACTTTGCAATGCTGCAGGAAGCAGGGGAAAAATACGGCTTTGATGTCGTAAGTACCCAGAGCTTTTGTTTACAACAATTACGTGTCAGCAGTACGGCTATCCGTCAAGCGCTGGCGCGTGACGATTTGCATTCCGCGCAACAGATGCTGGGAAGAAACTACAGCATCAGCGGTCGTGTTTCTCACGGAAGAAAGCTAGGTCGAACCATTGGGTTCCCTACTGCAAATATTCCTTTGAAACGCTGTGTTTCTCCGGTTTCCGGAGTCTATGTTGTTCAAGCGCTTGGCTTAGGAAATAAGCCAGTTGGTGGTGTTGCTAATATTGGTCAAAGACCAACCGTCAATGGTGTTCGCCAACAGTTAGAAGTGCACTTATTCGACTTTCATGCCAATTTATATGGCAAGCAACTAGAAGTGGAACTTTTGCATAAACTTCGAGATGAGCAAAAGTTTGAGTCGTTTGAAGCACTTAAACAACAAATCGAATTGGATGCTGAAGCAGCAAGGGTGTGGCTGCGTCAGCTTAAGCGTTGAGCGGTTTATTCCACCGTTCAACATAATGTCTAATTTTCGCCCAATATAACGGAATTAAGAATCGATGAGTGAGTATAAAGATACCCTGAACTTACCTGAAACAGGGTTTCCAATGCGCGGCAACCTGGCCAATCGTGAGCCAGAAATGCTTAAGCGTTGGTACAAAGAAGATCTTTACGGTGAAATCCGTAAAGCTAAGAAAGGCAAAAAGTCATTCGTATTGCACGATGGCCCTCCTTACGCAAATGGTGACATTCATATTGGTCACGCACTAAACAAGATTCTTAAAGACATTATTATTAAATCCAAAACACTTTCAGGTTTTGACGCACCTTACATCCCAGGCTGGGACTGCCACGGTCTACCAATCGAATTAATGGTAGAGAAGAAAGTAGGTAAGCCAGGCCAAAAAGTGACAGCAGCGGAATTCCGCGAGAAATGTCGTGAATACGCAGCAGGTCAGGTTGAAGGTCAGAAAGAGAGCTTCAAACGCCTTGGTATCATGGGTGAGTGGGACAAGCCATACCGCACTATGGATTTCGCAACTGAAGCGAACATTATTCGTGCTCTTGGTAAGATCGCAAGCAATGGTCACCTGCTAAAAGGTTTCAAACCTGTTCACTGGTGTACAGACTGTGGTTCTGCTCTTGCTGAAGCGGAAGTAGAATACAAAGATAAAGTATCGCCATCTATCGACGTTCGTTTTAAAGCGGCTGACGAAGCGGCACTGCTATCTAAATTTGAACTGACAGAAGGTCATGAAGGTCACGGTGACGTATCTATCGTTATCTGGACAACAACACCTTGGACACTGCCTGCAAACCGCGCAGTATGTCTACGTGATGATCTAGAGTACGTGCTTATCCAAACAGAAGGCGACAACGCTGAGCGTATCATCGTTGCTGCTGAGCTAGCGAAAGACGTAATGGACCGTGCGGGTATCGAGCACTTCCACAACCTTGGCTTTGCTAAAGGTGCGGACCTAGAGCTTTCTCAATTCCAACACCCATTCTACGATTTCACTGTACCGGCGATCCTTGGTGATCACGTTACGACTGATTCAGGTACTGGTGTTGTTCACACTGCTCCTGGTCACGGTCAAGAAGACTTCGCGGTTGGTAACAAGTACAACCTAGAAGTAGCAAACCCAGTTGGCTCAAACGGTGTTTACCTACCAGATACAGAGCTATTTGCTGGTCAGCACGTATTTAAAGCGAACGATGCAGTAGTAGAAGTACTAAAAGAAAAAGGTGCACTACTACACCACCACGCTTACGAGCACAGCTACCCACACTGTTGGCGTCATAAGACCCCAATCATCTTCCGTGCTACACCTCAATGGTTCGTTTCTATGGACCAAGCTGGCCTACGTGCTAAAGCATTAGGGTCAATCAAGAATGTAGAGTGGATGCCTGAGTGGGGTCAAAGCCGCATCGAAGGTATGATCGAAGGTCGCCCTGAGTGGTGTATCTCTCGTCAACGTACTTGGGGTGTGCCAATTGCTCTGTTTGTTCATAAAGAAACAGCAGAACTTCATCCAAACACGCTAGAGCTGATCGAGAAAGTCGCTAAGCTGGTTGAAGAGAAAGGCATCCAAGCATGGTGGGATGTAGATGCCGCTGAACTACTAGGTGCTGACGCTGACCAATACGAAAAAGTGCTAGATACGCTAGACGTATGGTTCGATTCAGGTGTCACTCACTTCTCTGTTGTTGATGCTCGTGAAGAGTACAACGGCAACAGTGCGGACCTATACCTAGAAGGTTCTGACCAACACCGCGGTTGGTTCCAATCTTCTTTAATTTCATCTATTGCGATGAAAGACGAAGCACCTTACAAACAAGTACTGACACACGGTTTCGTGGTTGACGGTCAGGGTCGTAAGATGTCTAAATCTATCGGTAACGTGGTTGCGCCAAAAGACGTAACCAACAAGCTAGGTGCTGACATTCTTCGTCTATGGGTTGCTTCTACAGACTACACTGGTGAAGTTGCGGTTTCTGATGAAATCCTAAAACGCAGCGCAGATGCGTACCGTCGTATCCGTAACACAGCGCGTTTCTTCCTAGCTAACTTGAGCGGCTTCAACCCTGAAACAGACATCGTTCCTGTTGAAGAGATGGTTGCGCTAGATCGCTGGGCGGTTGGTCGTGCACTAGCAGCACAAGAAGAGATTGTTAAAGCATACGAAGAGTACAACACACACGGTGTAACTCAGCGTCTAATGCAATTCTGTTCAATCGAAATGGGCTCTTTCTACTTAGACGTAATTAAAGACCGTCAGTACACAGCAAAACGTGGCGGCAACGCTCAACGTAGCTGTCAGACTGCACTTTACTACATCGTAGAAGCGCTAGTTCGTTGGATGGCGCCAATCATGTCGTTCACTGCAGATGAAATCTGGAACGAAATGCCAGGTCAACGCGACAAGTTCGTATTCACTGGTGAGTGGTTCGACGGTCTATTCGGTCTTGCTGAAGGTGAAGAGCTGAACAACGAATTCTGGTCTGAGATCCAAGCGGTTCGTGGTGCGGTAAACAAACTTCTAGAAGATGCGCGTAAAGAGAAAACCATTGGTGGTGCACTACAAGCTGAAGTGACTCTATTTGCTGATGACGCACTAGCGGCGAAGATCAACAAACTTGAAGATGAACTGCGCTTTGTTCTACTAACCTCTGCGGCGAAAGTTAAGCCTCTAGGTGAGAAGACGGATGCAGCACAAGCGACGGATATCGAAGGCTTGTTTGTAGAAGTAGCAGCAGCTGAAGGCGAGAAGTGTGACCGTTGTTGGCACCACACGCCAGACGTAGGCACAATTGAAGGTCACGAGAAGATCTGTGGTCGTTGTGTGTCTAACGTAGACGGCGAAGGTGAAGTACGTAAATTCGCGTAATTGCCTAGAACGACTGAACTTTTTTTAAAATTAACAGCCCCAGTATTTACTGGGGCTGTTTGTAGGTAAAGTAATGAGTGAAAAAGCACTGACGTTAAAGCAATCTGGAGTTCGCTGGCTGTGGTTAGCAATTCTGGTATTTATTGCAGATATTGGCATCAAATTGGTGGTGATGGACAACATGGGCTACGGATGGGCAAACCGAATTGAGGTGTTGCCATTCTTCAACCTACTTTACGTTCATAACTACGGTGCCGCTTTCAGCTTCTTGAGCGATCAAGCTGGTTGGCAGCGTTGGTTATTTACAGGTATCGCGTTTGTTGTGACGGGTCTTTTGACCTACTGGATGAGCAAGCTTCCAGCAAAAGAAAAATGGAACAACATTGCTTATGCACTGATTATTGGTGGTGCAGTGGGCAACGTGTTTGACCGCGTCGTTCATGGCTTTGTTGTTGATTACCTAGACTTCTTCTGGGGTAACTACCACTGGCCAGCATTCAACCTTGCTGACATGGCGATCTGTATTGGTGCGGCAATGATTATTCTGGATGGCTTCCGTAAAAAAGACGCTAACAAGTAACCTTTTGCGATATATCGAATAACCCTAAGCGTCGTCCGTTGATTCGAGCGACGCTTTTTATTATGTTGGAGCGCCAATCAGCATATCAATGTATAAAAAGACCAAGCTGACAGCGTAATAACCCAAGAACAAGGAAGCATTAACGTGACAACAATAACCAATGAATCGGTAGTAACCCTTCACTTTACGATTAAAATGAAAGACGGATCGGTTGCAGATAGTACTCATAACATGGGTAAACCAGCGAAGTTTGTTATGGGTGATGGCAGCTTGAGTGAAAACTTTGAGCAATGCTTGATCGGCCTCGAAACAGGCGCACAAAAAGCGATTGAGCTAAAGGCAGAAGACGCGTTTGGTATGCCAAACCCTGATCATATTCACTATATGGATCGCACTAAATTTGTAGGTGATGCAGAAGTGGAAGTTGGTACAATCATGGCCTTCAGTGGCCCTGATGGCATGGAAATCCCGGGCATTATTACAGAGATTGCAGGCGATTCAGTCACTGTGGACTTCAACCATCCTCTAGCGGGACAAGACGTGACTTTCGAAGTTGAAATTTTGTCAGTAGAATAGCGAACCCAATAAAGATAATTTCCATGAGCAATGAAATGAAAATCCTGTTAGCTAACCCACGTGGTTTCTGTGCTGGTGTTGACCGCGCGATTAGCATCGTAGAGCGTGCGCTAGAGATGTATCAGCCACCTATCTATGTTCGACATGAAGTGGTGCATAACCGTTTTGTGGTTGAAGGTCTAAAACAGCGTGGTGCTATCTTCGTTGAAGAGCTGCATGAAGTGCCAGACAACAACATTGTGATTTTTTCTGCTCATGGTGTATCGCAGGCGGTTCGTCAGGAAGCCAAGCAGCGTGATTTGACCGTATTTGACGCAACGTGTCCTTTAGTAACCAAAGTGCATATGGAAGTGGCGCGTGCGAGCCGTCGTAATATGGAAGTGGTTCTGATTGGTCACGCAGGTCACCCTGAAGTCGAAGGTACGATGGGGCAATACGCCAGTGAAACCGGTGGTATGTACTTGGTTGAAACTCCAGCCGATGTTGAGAAACTGAAGGCGATTGTGAAAGATCCATCCGATCTTCATTACGTAAGCCAAACGACGCTTTCTGTCGATGAAACTGCCGATGTTATCGAAGAGCTACGCCGCGTGTTCCCAGATATCCAAGGTCCACGTAAAGACGATATCTGTTATGCGACACAAAACCGCCAAGATGCCGTACGTGAATTAGCTGGTGACGTAGATGTGATGGTTGTGGTGGGTTCTAAAAACTCATCAAACTCTACACGTCTTAAAGAGCTAGCTGAAAAGCTAGGGACACCTGGCTACTTAACCGACTGTCCGGAAGATATCAAACCTGAGTGGTTCGAAGGCAAAACAAAGGTCGGCGTGACTGCGGGAGCATCTGCTCCGGAAGAGCTCGTTAATCAGATTCTAGAGCGAATCAAAGAACTCGTCGGTGCCGAAGCGGTTGATGAAGTACTTGGCCGTGAAGAGAATATGTTCTTTGAAGTACCTAAAGAACTGCAAATCAAGCAAGTGGATTAGTCTCCATTTATCGAATATTCAAAAGGCGACCTGTGGGTCGCCTTTTTTACATCTCTCTTAACTCATTTAGGTAATCACGAATTTGGTCTTTTCCTAAACCATCGATAATCATATCAGACATCTTCGTGATTCTTCGCTCAAGCGATTGAGCAACCTTTTCGCAATGTGCGTACATGTCTTCATCAGAACCATCGGTCGGAAAAGCATCAACTTGCCAGTTTACTCGAACACCACCTGCAAGCCACTGAGGAGCGGTTTCTTGATGTAAAGAATCACAGAGAATAATAACGATGTCGGGAAGAAACTGAGTTCGCTCCTCCCATGAATGCGTGTGGATATGCGGAATGGGGAGTTGGTGGTCATCTAAATATTTTTGCACCACTGGGTGCACCTTGCCTGTGGGATGTGAGCCTCCACTGGTGACACTAAAATCTGCTGGCAGGATATTGGTTGCGATTGACTCCGCGAGGACGCTTCGTCCAGCGTTGTGCTTACATATGAATAAAACTTTATACATCATCGCCTCGTCTTTTCAGAGCGTCCTATTTATACGCTAGCGGAAACTTAGCGATGATGTGTGAAGTTTTTGTGTTAGTGGCTAATGCCGAGCATCTCTTTGAGCACCTTTAAGTAGCGGCGGCTTACTGGTATCTCAAAGCCTGTTTTGGTGATGATTTCCGCTAACCCATTTTCCAGTAACTTGATTTCGCTAATCGCTTTAATACTGACTAAGTATTGACGATGGCAGCGGACTAGAGGGGTTTTCTCTTCCAACGTTTTTAATGTCAGTTGGGTGCTCGCGGTTTGGCTGGTGGAGCGTACATGCACGCCGCTGATATCACTGTAAGCACATTCCACCGTGTCGGTGGCCATGATAACGATGCGGTTGTGTCCGATGCACGGTATCTGATCCAACGTGTCAGGTGTAATAGCAGACAGTTGTTGCGTTAGGGCGGATTGGCTAATGACTTTGTTTAGTCGTTTGACCGTTTTAGTTAACCTGCATGGGTCGACAGGTTTGAGCAAGTAATCAAAGGCATTGTCTTCAAATGCTTGAATCGCATACTGATCATAAGCCGTGACAAAAACCACATAAGGCATGGTTTCTGGATCAAGCATCCCAAGTAGTTCAATCCCCGTGACTTGAGGCATTTGGATATCGAGAAACACCACATCAGGCTTAAGTTCATTGATTTTTTTTAGGCCAAGGATTGCGTTTGAGGCATCGCCCACGACCTCAACTTGGCCTGTTTCATCCAGTAACTCTGCTAGCTCTTCACGAGCAAACTGTTCATCATCAATGACGAGTGCGGTTAACATCCAACATTACCTTTATTGCTTCAGCGTGCTTTTATGATTTTGGGGGAATGATAAAGCTCATTTTAGTAAATTGATGTGGCTCGCACGTAATTTTTAGCGCTGCATCACGTCCAAATTGATTAGTGAGACGTTTGTCGACAATTTCTAAACCTAGCCCTGAGTGGTTTTCTTTTGGCGGTTCAAAACTGCCTGCGTTGTCTTCGACGGTAATCAAGTGACCTTGTGGGTGTGCTTCGCTGTATATATGAACTTTACCACCTTCAAGCATGTTTGAAATGCCATGCTTAATGGCATTCTCAACCAAAGGCTGGAGTGTAAAGCTTGGTAATTTGATGTCCAGCAATTCAGGTTGAATATCGATTTCAACCTCTAAGCGGTCCGTAAAACGCGCTTTTTCGATGCTCAAGTACGAGTTCACATGTGCAAGCTCTTCCTTTAGCGTCACGGTATTAATGTTCTGCTTTAAATTGCTGCGGAAGAAGTGCGATAAATTTTGGATTAGCTCGCGCGCTTTGTCAGGGTCACGACGAGTAATCGCACTAATAGTATTGAGTGCATTAAACAAAAAGTGTGGATTCACCTGAGCGTGAAGCAATTTTATTTCTGCTTGGGCGAGTAAGGCTTGTTGTTGTTGGTAATCGCCATAAAGGATTTGGCTAGATAGAAGCTGGGCTATTCCTTCCGCCATCGACATGTTGGCCGTCGAGAACAATTTACGCTTCGGTTCATACAGCTTTATGGTACCAATGACCTCTTTCCCTGCACGCAGTGGGATGATCAGCGCAGATCCGAGCTTGCAATCTTTTGCAATGGAGCATTGGTATGGACGCTCCGCACCATCAAGATAAATGATGTCGTTTTTCTCCATGGAGTCTAATGTGCTTTGCGATGAAATCGGCGTGTTCGGTTTATGGTGATCATCGCCAATGCCCACAAACGCCAAGATCTTTTCTTGGTCAGTAATCGCGACAGCGCCCACTTTGGTTTCTTCGTAAATAATACGTGCGATTTTCTCTGCGTTTTCGGTGTTGAAGCCGTTGCTTAGAATTCCCACTGAGCGATCAGCAATGGTGAGCGCTCGACGCGAAAACGTCGCAGAAAACTTTTCAAAGATTGCTTTTCTGTCTTGCAGGATACTCATGAACAACGCTGCACCAAATGAGTTCGCGATGATCATAGGCGCTGCAATAGCGGACACCAGTTCATAGGCTTGATCAAAAGGTTTCGCGACGGCGAGCAGCAAAATCATTTGCACCACTTCTGCAACAAACGTGACGCTGAATACGACGCTTGGATTAAACAGCAATGCGCCTTTATTTCGCTTGATAAGGTAAACGTGGAGCAAGCCACCAATTACGCCCTCGGCGGTGGTTGAAATTGCGCAGGCTAGGTCAGTAAAGCCACCAAGAGAGTATCGATGGATGCCACCAGTAAATCCGACGGCGAAACCTACAACAGGTCCACCAAACAGCCCGCCCATAACTGCGCCGATCGCACGAGTATTGGCAATAGCATCGTTGATGTGCAGACCGAAATAGGTGCCGAGAATACAAAAGCCAGAGAAGAGTACGTAACAAATTAGGCGGTGGCTTAAGCGCGAAGAAATACTCAGCAAAGGTAAGATGATTGGCGTTTTACTTAGCATGTAAGCCAAAACTAAGTACACACACATCTGTTGTAAAAGGGAGATGACCAGTTCCATAGTGAACCTAACCTAGAATCAATGTTGTTATTGTATACCTAAGTAACCTCAAGATGCTTGGCTCAGATAGATAAGAACAGCTAAGTAAATGATGCTGCGCTGTGCTTTCTGAACCTTAAAGTGACTTGGGTATAAAACAAAAAGAGCCTGCAATTGGCAGGCTCCTATCTTAGTCACTCAGATGTGACGAGTATTACGCTGTTTCTGATACGGCTTGTGGTTTCTCTTCGTCAGCCAGTTCAGTTTCACCTTTACCCTTAGAGGTTTTGATAACGTAACCTGTCACAGCTAGGGCAAACACAATACCTACGATAGTTGATAGTTGCATTGGCAGACCAAAACCTAGCGAGCTGTTGTTTAAGATGAACGTGACACATACCGTGGTCATGAAGATAGCTGGGATAGTGGTAATCCAGTGCAGCTTGTTGTGACGCAGTAGGTAAGCGGACGCAGTCCAAAGCATCATTACCGCTGTTGTTTGGTTTGCAAAACCGAAGTAGCGCCAGATAATGCCGAAGTCTACTTGAGTTAAGATACCGCCGATAACGAACAGTGGAAGTGCCATCAGTAGACGGTTACGTAGCGTTTTTTGTTCCATGTTGAAGTATTCAGCAAGGATCAAGCGGCTTGAACGGAACGCTGTATCGCCAGACGTAATTGGTAGGATAACCACACCCAGGAACGCAAGGATACCACCGAACACACCTAGCAGACCAAATGATGCGCTGTATACCACGTTACCAGGACCACCGTTTTTCACAGCTTCGGATAGAGCGTCTAGAGAGCCGAAGAAAGACAGAGCGATAGCACACCAAATTAGCGCGATAACACCTTCACCAATCATTGCACCGTAGAATACGAAGCGACCGTTTTTCTCATTTTCCATACAACGCGCCATCAGTGGAGACTGAGTTGCGTGGAAGCCAGAGATAGCGCCACATGCGATAGTGATGAACAATGCAGGCCATAACGGCATGTCATTTGGGTTGAGGTTAGAGAACATGTCCGAAACTTGGAAGTCACCCATTACTGTGTGTTCGCTAGAGAAAGCAACGGCTGTCATTAGGCCAACAGACATAAAGATAAGTAGGGCGCCAAACAGTGGGTAGAAACGACCAATGATTTTATCGACAGGAACAATCGTCGCAATGATGTAGTAAGCAAAAATAGCAATAACCATTGTAGTCATGCTTACGCTCAAGCTTGTTTGATCATTGATGAGGTTAGTAATCATGCCAGCAGGGGCTGAAACGAACACTACGCCAACTAGAAGCAATAGGACAATGGCAAAAATATTCATAAAGTGTTTTGCGCCATTACCTAGGTAGCGACCTGTAATGGTAGGTACAGATGCACCGCCGTTACGCACTGAAAGCATGCCTGAGAAGTAATCGTGTACTGCACCAGCAAAAATACAACCGACAACAATCCAAAGCATCGCCGCAGGACCGTATAGTGCCCCCATGATCGGGCCAAAAATTGGACCAACACCTGCGATGTTAAGTAGTTGAACTAGGTAAACTTTCTTTGTTGACATTGGAACGAAGTCAACACCGTCCGATTTGGTGTGAGCTGGCGTTTGGCGTTTTTCATTGATGCCGAAAATCTTCTCGACGAAAGCGCCGTAGATGAAGTATCCGCCGATTAGGGCTGCGACACAGGTTAGAAACCACATCATAGCAATTGTCCTTGGTCTTAGTTGGGTAGGGTAATTTTTTAATCTCAGGATGCATGTTATGCGTCACTTGTGTTAAATGCATTCGGTTAGTAGATGAGTGGTCGAATAGAGCACTGAGTGGTCGATATGCTGCTTGAGCGGTTTTTAAAAATGGCGAAAGGTTGATGACAGTCTTGAGTGGCTGATTTGAGTCATCAGTGGTTAAATCTGCAAGCTCAGCGGCAAGCGCCAATAATTAGTGGTAAGCTTATTTTTGAAAACAACTACTTAAGGAAGAACCATGAAAAAGGTAACGGTAGGTCTGGCACTGGCTTTACTTGCAGGATGCACAGCAACGACAGCAGATCTTGCCAAGTCGGGAGATTGGCATCAGATCGGATATCAAGATGGCATAACCGGACACACATCGCGCACGATGAGCGAGCTTCGTGAGTTGGGTAGTGTTAAGCAAAGTGACTACGACCAAGGTTATTTAGAAGGTTTACGTGAGTACTGTAATCCTGCTTTTGCGTATCAAATGGGGTTATCTGGTCAGTATTACGAAGGGGTTTGTGAAGGTACTGAGCAAGCGCAAAAATTCCGCATGGAATGGCAACGTGGTTGGAATGAATACTCAAATTAATAGTCAATAAAGCCGTTGTTACACTGTCTGCATCACATAAATGTGGCAAAATCTTCCTTATTAAACTATGTTCATATTGCTTGATAGTGAGCACAGCAAAAAAAGGAATCACATTATGTCAACGCAAATGGCTGGTGGCTGGAGTCCATTTCATGAACTCACAGCAGAGAATAAAGAAGTATTTGCTAAAGGTATCGAGGGGTTTGTCGGTGTCAAATACTCCCCTTTGGTTGTGGCTACTCAAGTCGTAGCCGGACAAAACTATGCGTTTTTCTGTAATGCAGAAGTTGTCTACCCTGGAGCACAACCATACCCAGCAATGGTTCATATGTTCAGTGACCTTGAAGGTAAAGTCGGTATTACTCACATTGAACGATTGAACTACTAAATTAAGCCATAAAAGGCGCCTGACTTTTAAATAAGTGAGGCGCTTTATTGATTAAGATTGATTAGTTTGCGCGATCACGACTTTTCTTAAATATCCTTGCTTGGCGTTCAGTTGCTCAGTCGCGCTTTCTCTATCCAGCCCGGTTAAAATCATCAAAATCGCTAACTTGGCGTCGTAGTCCGTTTCTTTGAGCGCCGTTTTAGCCTCTTGGTTAGTACAATCTGTTGCTTGCATAACAATACGAGCCGCTCTTGCAACTAGCTTTGCATTCGTCGCTTTCACATCTACCATTAAGTTCTGATAACTTTTGCCCAGGCGAATCATGCTTGCGGTAGTGAGCATGTTTAGTACGAGTTTTTGTGCCGTCCCTGATTTTAAGCGAGTGGATCCCGTTAACGCTTCAGGTCCAACAACGGGGCTAATCGCAATATCAGCAATATCTGCAATCGGAGAGTCAGGGTTACAAGATAGTGCTACAGTGGTGGCACCAAGCTCGTTCGCATACTCTAAGCCACCAATCACGTAAGGTGTTCGTCCACTTGCCGCAATACCAACGACGACATCGCGTTGTGTTAGCGTATTCTCTTTAAGATCTTGCTCGCCTAATGTAGGGTCGTCCTCCGCCCCTTCTTTTGCACGGAACATTGCCTCTTTTCCACCGGCAATAATACCAACGACCATCTCTGGATCTGTGCCAAAAGTTGGTGGGCATTCTGAAGCGTCCAAAACGCCAAGTCGACCACTGGTACCCGCTCCGATGTAAAACAACCGACCTCCGACCTTAAATGCTTCCGTGATCTTATCAACGGCTTCAGCGATCTCAGGCAATACTTTTTCAACGGCAAGAGGAACGAGTTTGTCCTGTTGGTTGATGCGTTGAACAATATCGAGAGAAGGCAGCAAGTCGATGTCCATGGTGTCTGGGTTTCGCCCTTCAGATACCAGATGGGATAAAGCTGCGATAAGTGCATCGTTCGTCATAATGAATTAAGCCTTTTTGTTTAGGATCTATTGCCCTTAATTTTTTGAATAGAGTACACCCAGTGAAGCGAGACGACTTGCCCCCGTAACTTCCGGTAAGTTGCTAGGGAGGCCGTGAATATGGCGCTGCGCAAGCCAAGCAAACGCCATTGCTTCCATGTAGTCGCCATCAACGCCTTTTTCTGCCGTTGTCGCAACGCTCCATTGTGGCAATAACTTAGCTAGTCGCTGCATCAAAAGTGGGTTTCTTGCTCCACCGCCACAGACCAATAGTTGAGGTGTGATGCCATGAGAAAACTTGTCGACTTCGTTGGCAATGGTAATCGCAGAGTATTCGCAGAGTGTACGCTGTACGTCTTCGGTTGGTAAATTGTGATGGGCCAGTTGTTGATGCAGCCAGTCAATATTGAACAGTTCTCGTCCGGTACTTTTAGGGGCTGGCATGGCGAGGTAAGCTTCTTTGAGTAATTGAGTCAACAAAGTAGCGTTTACCGTTCCTTTAAGTGCAAATTGTGCATCTTCGTCGAAGCTTTGCCCAGTATGCAGCGCACACCATGCGTCCATCAACATATTGCCCGGGCCTGTGTCATAGCCAATGACTGGTTGTTCTGGATGCAGTACCGAGATATTGGCAATGCCTCCAATGTTAAGTACCACAGTTGTGGAATCCTGCATCGCAAAAATGCTTTTATGGAAAGCAGGGACGAGTGGGGCACCTTGTCCACCTAGCGCCATGTCTTTACGACGAAAATCCGCTACCGTATCAATGCCTGTCTTGACTGCGATAATGTTTGCATCGCCCAATTGAGTGGTAAACGGCAAGTTTCCGGTAGGCTGATGGAACACTGTTTGACCGTGATTACCAATCGCACGAATTTGCTCTGCGACGTAACCAGACTTATTGAGTAGCTGTAACACAGCATCTGCAAATAGGTGGCCGAGCTGGTGGTCAAGTTCACCTATGGCTTTTAAATTTGTTGCTTGACCGGTACAAACAGATAACAGCATGTCTTTTAGTGCTGCGGGCATTGGGTAGTCGTCGTGCGCAATCAGGCGAACGTGCTCATCGCTTATTTCAACTAGAGCGGTATCAACACCATCCATACTCGTTCCAGACATCACACCAATGTACAGTTCGTTAAATTTCATAGCCGATCTCGTCAATTCTTCATTCACTTATTGTAAAGCAAATCTGAAGCGAATAACCTCATCGAATACGAGATATTCAGCCGATTTTGAGGAGAAAACATGGGACCGTTATGGGTTGACGTTGCGGGGTATGAACTGACCGCTGAAGACAAAGAAATCTTGGAGCATCCTACGGTTGGTGGCTTAATTCTATTTGCTCGCAACTATCATGATAGCGAACAGCTTCAAGCACTTACTCAATCCATCCGAAAGGCGGCTAAGCGCCCGTTTTTGATCGGTGTGGATCAAGAAGGCGGCCGAGTGCAGCGCTTTCGTGAAGGTTTCTCATTAATTCCTGCTGCTGATGAGTACGCTAAACATCAAAATGGTGAAGAGCTTGCTCGTATGGGCGGTTGGTTAATGGCAGCAGAGCTGATTGCCCATGATATTGATTTAAGCTTTGCCCCGGTACTTGACCAAGGCCATCAATGTAAAGCGATCGGTAATCGTGCATTCGGTGAAGATGCCGATACCATTCTTCGCTATAGCACTGCATATATGCAGGGAATGAAGAGTGTTGGCATGGCAACGACAGGCAAGCACTTCCCTGGACATGGTGGCGTGATTGCAGACTCACATCTAGAAACACCATACGACGAGCGCAGTGATATTTTTGAACAAGATATGGCGATCTTCAAAGCGCAAATTGATGCCGGTATTTTAGATGCCATGATGCCTGCTCACGTGATTTTCCCACATTATGATGCTCAACCAGCCAGCGGTTCTGAATACTGGTTAAAACAGGTCCTGCGTCAGCAATTGGGTTTTAAAGGTTTGGTTTTTTCGGATGACTTGACCATGGAAGGCGCTGCGATTATGGGCAGCCCAGCCGAGCGAGGTGCTCAAGCATTGAGAGCTGGTTGCGATATGTTGTTAATGTGTAATAAACGAGAAGCGCACGTTGAGGTATTAGACAACTTACCGGTTTCAACCGTGCCACTCGCGGATGGATTACTGAAAAAACAGTCATTTTCTCCAAGCGAACTTAAGCTATCTCAAGAGTGGAAAGCGGCGAGTGAAGCGATGAAACGCTTGACTAGCTAAACCTCTTGTAAAAGATTCAAAACAGCGATGAGAAGCCAAAGTTAATTATACTTTGGCTTTTTATTTGACTGTAAACATAAGTTTACACTAAATGTTTTTTATTCTGTACGCTTGTTTTTCTTTTTTAGCCTGTTATCTTGTCGTTAAAGCTTAGTTGTCTCACCAAAGGTTTGGTTGGGTGTAAAAATAAATATACAGGTTAGAGTTATGCAGAAAAGTGAGTTGAGCAATATTAATATTATCGAAGAACAGGTTCTTATTACTCCGGAGGAACTAAAAACCAAGCTTCCTTTGAGTGAAAAAGCACGTCGCTTTATTCAAGAGTCTCGTCAAACTATCGCTAATATTATTCACAAGAAGGATCACCGCCTGCTTGTTGTATGCGGTCCATGTTCTATCCACGACGTAGAAGCGGCGAAGGATTACGCAAAGCGACTTAAAGCACTCTCTGAACAACTAAGTGACCAACTGTATATTGTTATGCGTGTTTACTTTGAGAAGCCGCGCACCACGGTCGGCTGGAAAGGCCTGATCAATGACCCACACCTAGACGGCAGTTTCGATATTGAACACGGTCTGCATGTTGGACGCGAACTTCTGGTGGAGTTGGCAGAGATGGAAATCCCGCTCGCGACTGAGGCTCTAGACCCAATTAGCCCACAATACTTGGCGGATACTTTTAGCTGGGCAGCCATCGGTGCTCGTACGACGGAGTCACAAACTCACCGTGAAATGGCAAGCGGCCTGTCTATGCCAATCGGTTTTAAGAATGGCACCGATGGCAGTTTGGCAACCGCAATTAACGCGATGCAAGCTGCGTCCTCTAGCCACCGTTTTATGGGAATTAACCGTGAGGGACAAGTCGCACTGTTAACCACCCAGGGCAATGCTAATGGACATGTGATCTTACGTGGCGGCAAGCAAACTAACTACGATTCGGTATCAGTCACTGAGTGTGAGCAAGAGATGGCGAAATCTGGTCTTGATGCTTCATTAATGGTGGATTGCAGTCACGCCAACTCACGTAAAGATTACCGTCGCCAGCCATTAGTCGCGGAGGATGTGATTCATCAAATCCGTGAAGGCAATAAATCTATTATCGGTCTTATGATTGAAAGCCATATCAATGAAGGAAATCAATCTTCTGACTTAGCTCTTGAAGAGATGAAATACGGTGTATCTATCACTGACGCATGTATCAATTGGGATTCAACTGAGGCACTATTACGTCATGCACATGAAGAGCTAGTGCCTTTCTTAGAAAATCGTCTAAAGGCTAATTAATACAGGATTTAAGGAACATCAATGGCAGTTGAACTTAACGCATTACGCGATCAGATTGATGCAGTCGACAAGCAAATGTTGGAGCTATTGGCTCAGCGTTTAGCGCTCGTAGAGAAAGTTGGGGAAGTAAAAAGCGAACATGGTTTGCCAATTTATGCTCCAGACCGCGAAGCGGCGATGTTAGCTTCTCGTCGCGCTGAAGCTGAAAAAATGGGAATTCCTCCACAGCTTATTGAAGATATTCTGCGTCGAACAATGCGTGAGTCTTATGCCAGCGAGAAAGATTCCGGTTTTAAGTGTTTGAACCCTGATTTACGCTCAGTTGTTATTATTGGTGGTAATGGTCAATTGGGTGGCCTGTTTGGGCGTATGTTTAAATTGTCGGGCTACCAGGTCAAAGTTCTCGGTAGTAAAGACTGGGATCATGCGGATGAGATTCTAGACAACGCGGGTTTAGTCGTGGTCACGGTGCCGATTCATCTAACGGAAGGGGTGATCGAAAAACTGGGGAACTTGCCGCAAGACTGCATTCTGTGTGACCTGACTTCTATCAAGTCGAAGCCTCTGCAAGCAATGTTGAATGTGCACCAAGGTCCTGTAGTTGGTTTACACCCAATGTTTGGCCCAGATGTTCCGAGCCTTGCCAAGCAGGTTATTGTGTACTGTGATGGTCGTGGTCACGAGCATTACCAATGGCTATTGCAACAGTTTGGAATTTGGGGCGCAAGCTTGTGCCAAATCGATGCACAAGAGCACGATCATGGCATGACGTTGATTCAGGCGTTGCGCCACTTCACGTCGTTTGCTTACGGTATGCACCTAAGCAAAGAGAACCCGAACATCGATCAGTTGTTGAAGTTAAGCTCGCCAATCTACCGCCTTGAATTGGCGATGGTGGGACGACTGTTTGGTCAGGATCCGAACTTGTACGGTGATATCATTTTCTCTTCTCAAGAGAATATCGATATGATCAAGCGATTCCATCAGCGTTTAGGTGATGCGGTAGCGATTTTGGATAGCAGAGACAAAGCTCGATTCATCGAAAGCTTTAAGCAGGTGAGTGATTGGTTTGGTACTTATTCTCAACAATTTATGAATGAGAGCCAAAACTTACTCAAACAGGCGAATGATAATATTCATCGCGGCTAATCACGGGTCATTTAGCCGTGCAGAGTCCGAAACAAAAAGAGCAGCGTAAGCTGCTCTTTTTCGTGTTGATGGACAAATCAGTTCGTCGCAGTATTACTCGTATCTTCACTTGATACTGTGTTGATACTGGTATCGCGATAGGGTGAATTGGTTAAATTGACTTGTAGGCGTACAACGTTATCAATCAATTGAACCAAAGGTCCCCATTTCACTTTTTTCTCTTTTTCAAAGACGTCATTGAAGTTTTCTGGCGTCCACTCCATTAAGTATTGAGGGTTGAGTGCTCGTCCGAGGAAGCGTACTTCATAGTGCAAGTGTGGCCCTGTGGAGTTGCCAGAGTTACCGCATTGAGCAATGATGTCGCCTTTACTAACAAACTGACCGCTTTTCACTTTGAAGCGTTGTAGATGAGCAAAGGAGCTCATAAAGCCAAATGAGTGACGAATGGTGACATAGTTACCATAACCACGATTGCTCGGGCGAACGGTTTCCACCACACCGTCAGCCGGTGCCAGGATCTCTTCTCCTCTTTTACAAGTCAGATCGATACCAGTATGAACATGCCTCTTACCTGAAATCGGATTAATACGACTGCCGTAAGAAGAAGAAATACGTTGGTATGTGACTGGACTGTCATTTGGTATCAAACGGAACATCGTCGCGCGAACAGCAGAATCGATAGCGGCTGCGTCAATTCGCTCCTCTAACCCCATGCTGTTCTCATCGATCATCAACTCTTCGTCTGCGAGACCTAAAACCGATTCAACGTCGAATACCCGTTTGCCCAATAGCTGAATTTGATTGTTTTTGTCAGTCAAAGACTGGGAAAGTGAATGATTGGTATCAAGCTGCTCTTCGTAAAGAGCCGTCACTTCGGCCTTTTCACTTTCCAGTTTGGCGATGATTTGTGTTAGTTCGTCTTTATTGTGCATCTGCTGCTGATTAAGGTACCACGCGCCACCAACGACGGCGGGTAATGCCAATACTGAAGCAAATACTGCTAGGACCGAACTGCGGCCCAAATAGAACTGCTGATCGCCGTCTTTCGTCGGGATCTGCATGATGATTTTTTTAGACATAGTTATTGTTACTTAAATAGGCGTTCATTTATTTTTCTCCTAAAAACCTGAGAGGTGCTCTAACTCTCGATTCAGAAGGTCGTTATTGCCTACATTCAATTCTATAAATCGTTTTAGTTGGCTAATGCTTTCGATGTCTATCTTAGCGATCTTCAACCTAATCTCACACTTAGAGACATTCACAATTTGCGCTTTTAACGTAATCACTTGTTCGGATTGATCAAATGAAAAAGTCACATGGACTGGAAGGGTTGGATCCAAAGCCTCAGTCTCTTCCACTTTCATGAGTAAACCATGTAAGGAAAGATCTTGAATCCTAGCTTCAATTGCCAAGTCACGTTGTTCTATCTTAGCTGGAGCTTGATGGAGAATACGTGAAAAGCGTCGTCTCTCTGTCATATGAATATTCTCGTCAGGTCGTCAAACAGAATTGAATAGTATATCAATACGAACAAAAAATGTTCGATTGTTGTTTGAAAAGTGTCGAGGTCGCTACAGAGTGACGTAAGTGCTATGTCATGTTCTTAACGAACGAGACGGGCTAATGAGCTCTTTTTATAACAAAGAAAACAAAGGCCGCTATGATAGCGGCCTTTGTACAAATTACAATCAAACTTTGTGGGTTGCGATTACTTCGCAATACGCTTGTATTTGATACGGTGTGGTTCTGCGGCTTCAGGACCCAATGTTTTCTTCAACCAATCCATGTACTCTGTGTAGTTACCTTCGTAGAAGTTAACTTGGCCTTCGTCACGGTAGTCAATGATGTGGGTTGCGATACGGTCAAGGAACCAACGGTCGTGCGAGATAACCATTGCACAACCAGGGAACTCTAGTAATGCTTCTTCTAGAGCACGCAGTGTTTCAACGTCAAGGTCGTTGGTTGGTTCGTCGAGTAGCAACACGTTACCGCCCGCTTTAAGCAGCTTCGCAAGGTGGACACGGTTACGCTCACCACCCGATAGTTCACCAATAATCTTTTGTTGGTCACTGCCTTTAAAGTTAAAGCGTGAACAGTATGCGCGAGCTGGGATTTCGAAGTTGTTGATCTTAATGATATCAGCACCTTCAGAGATCTCTTGGAATACGGTTTTAGAATCGTCCATGCTGTCACGGAACTGATCGACCGATGCCAGTTTTACTGTATCGCCCATCTCAATTGTGCCCGAGTCTGGTTGTTCAGTACCACTTAACATCTTGAATAGCGTCGATTTACCTGCGCCGTTCGCACCGATGATACCAACAATCGCACCTTTAGGGATGCTGAATGACAGGTCATCAATCAGAACACGACCGTCAAATGACTTGGTCAGGTTCTTCACTTCAATAACCTTATCACCTAGACGCTCACCTGGTGGGATAAACAGTTCATTGGTTTCATTACGTTTTTGGTGATCAGAGCTTTGCAGTTCTTCAAAGCGAGCCATACGTGCTTTTGACTTCGCTTGACGACCTTTAGGGTTTTTACGTACCCACTCAAGCTCTTTCTCGATAGTCTTTTGGCGAGCACTCTCTTGGGAGGCTTCTTGTTGTAGACGAGCGTCTTTTTGCTCCAGCCATGAGGTGTAGTTGCCTTCCCAAGGGATACCTTCACCACGGTCCAGTTCTAAGATCCAGCCCGCAGCGTTATCTAGGAAGTAACGGTCGTGGGTGATGGCCACTACGGTACCTGTGTAATCCACTAAGAAGCGCTCTAGCCAAGCAACTGATTCTGCATCTAGGTGGTTGGTAGGTTCATCAAGCAATAGCATGTCTGGCTTAGAAAGTAGCAAGCGACAAATAGCCACACGGCGGCGTTCACCACCTGATAGGTGCGCAATTTTTTGGTCCCATTCAGGTAAACGTAGTGCGTTTGCTGCACGCTCAAGCGCATTTTCTAGGTTGTGACCATCTTTCGCTTGGATAAGGGCTTCTAGCTCGCCTTGCTCTTTTGCAAGTGCGTCGAAGTCTGCATCTGGTTCAGCGTATGCTGCGTAGACTGCGTCCAAACGTTTCAGAGCGTCAGCAACGTCAGCAACCGCTTCTTCAACAACTTCACGAACGGTTTTTGATTCGTCTAATACTGGTTCCTGAGGTAGGTAACCTACGTTTAGACCAGGTTGTGGACGCGCTTCACCGTCGATATCCGTGTCGATACCTGCCATGATACGTAGCAGTGTGGATTTACCTGC
Organism: Vibrio sp. Vb0888; assembly: GCF_033338835.1. Lineage (NCBI taxonomy): Bacteria > Pseudomonadati > Pseudomonadota > Gammaproteobacteria > Vibrionales > Vibrionaceae > Vibrio > Vibrio sp. Vb0888. The sequence goes on along the minus strand of NZ_JAWOTL010000021.1, from coordinate 12,935 downwards.
ACCGTTCAGACCTAAAACACCGATTTTCGCACCAGGGAAGAAGCTCAGAGAGATGTCTTTAAGAATTTGACGCTTAGGTGGCACAATTTTGCTCACCCGCGACATGGTATATACGTATTCAGCCATTGCCGATCGTTCCTAAATTAACTGTCATTCAAACCCATCATTTTATACCAAGTGCTTTGTTTTTGTTACCGCATTGCAAGAATTTCCCTAACGAATGGATTTCTTATTTTGAGCTGACCGGAAACTTACACGGTTAGGGTATACACTTTTGTTATTCGTTAAGAATGACGAAGTGTTTTCTATGCGAGTTAGAAACGCTTTGTCTCCATCGTCTTAAAAGTTTGACGAGTACAATTTTTAATACACTAAGTTGCTTTACATGGACATCTGCATTCTGTGTAAATAGATGCATGTGTGAAAATTGCCTTAACATCACATGAACTCTAACAAAACTAGGCTTTAGGGCAGTATATGTCTGGGGAAAATGACACAAATGAGATTCAACGTATCTGAATTGGCTAAAAACGTATGCTGCGCCGCCGCGTTGTGTGCTATGAGTTTGAGTGCTAATGCCGCGCTGAGTTTGGAAAAGCAGCGCGAAGTATATGAGCAAGCTCAAGATTTATTAGATAAAAATGACATCGATGGATACCTTTCGATTCGTCCTAAAATTTCTGACTATCCACTAACGCCTTATGTGGATTACCGCACTTTTATTAGACAGTTACCGGAAAAGTCACCACAACAGGTAAACGAGTTTATTTCTGAGCACGAGTCTTTTCCATTTTCTCGTCGAGTTCGCGCTCCATACCTCAATCATCTTTATAAGCAAAAAGATTGGAAAACCATTACTGAGTTTCAAAAAGTCATTCCTAGTGGTGAGCGTTACCAATGTATTTTCTACGTCGCTCAGTTAAAGCAAGGCAAGAAAGTCGCGGCGTTTAAAGGGGCTGAACATATGTGGTTACGTGGCATCAGCATTGCTGATGAGTGTGACCCATTATTTGCAGCATGGGACAAGGCGGGTGAGCGTACCGATGAACTGATTCTACAGCGTATGTTACTGGCGTTTGATGCTCGTAATGGCGGTTTGATGAGTTACTTGCTCAAACTGCCTAAATCAGCGCAGGCAAAGCAACAAGCCAAAGAAATGAAAGCGTTGTTTGATAATCCTGCAAGTGTTGCGGAATTCGCGAAGAAAAAACCTGCGAATGATTTTAATCGAGCGCAAAGTGAATATGCGTTAGAAAAGTTGGCTCGTATGAACACTAGCCAAGCACAAGGTGCGTACGATGCCGTCATTAAAGGACAGAAGTTTTCTCCAGAAAAAGCGCAAGAACTTGCCGACTATATTGCATTTCGATTGACTCGTACGGAGTCTGAGTCATTAGCTAAATGGCGCGATGATAAAACGAAAACCAGTCAGTACTTACCGTTGATTGAAACGCGCATCCGCTTAGCGATTCAAAATGCAGATTGGAAAGGCGTACAAGAGTGGATTGCTGTTCTAAATAAAGAAGAACAAGCCACGCTACGCTGGCAATATTGGCTTGGAAGAAGTGAAATAGCGTTAGGTGATGACATCGCGGGGAAACAGCGTTTAGCAACTCTGCTTGGGCAACGAAACTTCTACAGTGTGGCTGCCGCCAATGCAATCGGACAATCAATCAAATACCCAACGCATACGGTTAAGTTGGATAAGAAAGTTGTTCAACCCTATCAAGACTCGTTAGCTCGTATCGAAGAGTTGATCGCGACGGATAAAATCGCAGCAGCGAAGAGTGAATGGGCACACTTACTGCGCCGCGTAGGAAAAGATGAAAAGGCGATGTTGGCGGCTTATGCATCATTTAAACGTTGGCATCACCTAACGGTGACCGCGAGTATTCAAGCGCAGATGTGGGATAATATCGAACTTAGGTTCCCAATAGCACACCGCTGGTGGTTTAACTTTTATGCGAAAAAGCACAACATTGATCCCGTCACGATGATGTCTCTCGCTCGACAGGAAAGTGCGTTAGATGTTGAAGCCCGCTCTCCAGTTGGCGCTCGTGGTCTTATGCAGATCATGCCTGCGACGGCGAAGTACACGGCACGTAAATATAAGTTGAGTTATCAAGGTACGCAGGATCTCTACAATGTAGGAAAAAATATCGAAATTGGTAGCCATTATTTGCAAGGTTTATTAGAGGATTACGATAATAATCGTATTTTTGCTCTTGCTGCTTATAATGCAGGTCCTAACAGAGTAAAAACGTGGCGAGAGCGTACCCAAGGAAAAGTGGATGCTTATGCCTTTATTGAGGCAATTCCATTTAAAGAGACGCGCGGTTATGTACAAAACATCTTGATGTTTGAAACATACTATCGTGATCTTTTGGGTATCGATGGCGCGTTCTTGAATCAACATGAGATCAATACCAAGTATTGAGTGAGGTAACTTGATGTCGCACGAACCCGAGTACAAAGACTGGCAACAGATTATTGAGCTAATTCGAACAAGTATGGGCACCCAGCAAGATGACATGCTGTTAACTATGCTGATGTCACGTGATGAGAGAGAGTCATTAATATCACGCGTTAATATAATTAACGAACTTCTTAAAGGAGAATTATCTCAACGTCAGATCAGTCAGATGCTTGGTGTGGGCATTGCCACCATTACTCGTGGCTCTAACGAACTAAAGTCGAAATCTGATGAAGAAAAAGACAAGTTGAAAGTCTTGTTAGAACAAGTTGCGGTATCTAAGTAGACAGTATATCCAATTTGCTTTTAGGCCTTGGTGTTACAAGTGACTAAGATAACGTATTACAAAGGGCGGAAATATCCGCCCTTTTGCGTATCTAGAGAATAGGCTGAGTGTTATAAATTTGAAGGAAAGTGCTCAGGGTTTGTGAATGGAATTAAAGCCAGAATCAAGGCTTGGTGATAGACCGAGCTTCGAGTTAGCTGGTTTTGGGTTAGCAGGCTAATAGCGCCACCTTTCTGTTTGATGTTATCAGTACCAAACACTTCGTCCATTACATCTCCCAATTCATTCGCATCCTTGAGTTTTTCCAAGACTTTTGGCGGCAACATTAAGCTTGCAGAACGAGATTCACCGCGGTGAGTCTCTGATTCAACCACCATCCAAGCAAACGTCACGTTTGCTTCAATTCCCGCTTCGAGACCGACATAGTAATCCGCGTTTGGCATCTCTACTTTTGCGTTTTTAACGCGGTTTAGCGCACCACGATGAGTTTCTTCATTCGTCATGGGCTGATCTGCGACCTCACTCGGTACACTGATGCCAACGAAGTTGAATTCTTGATGCGGAAATGCATTACGAAATGCACTTTGAACTGCATTAATTTTGGCTGGGTTTAGCGATGCGATTACGACTTTTTGGGTTGCCATGATCTTTTTACTCACTGGTGTCTATTAACTCAATTTTACTTGCGTAGGCTTTACGTTCTCACTCGGGTAACAGCCTAATACTTTCAAGTGCTTAGTGATTTTTGTCAGCTCTTCAAGTGCCTGTTGCATTTCTGTCGAAGCAAGATGTGATGTCAAGTCTACGTAGAACATCTCTTCCCACGGGTTCCCCATAATTGGGCGTGATTCCAGCTTGGTCATATTGATGCCGTAACGTTGCAGCACTAATAGTGTTTCAACCAATGAACCTGCCTCTTGGGAGGTCGACATGATCAATGTGGTTTTTGCTGGAATCTGAGTAGAAACTTCAACCGGTTTACGAGCAACCACGATAAAGCGAGTATGGTTTTCGGTTTGGTTTGCGATGTTGCCTTGAATTACTTGCAAGCCGTATAGCTTACCGCTTGATGCATTACCAATTGCAGCCACATCATCACGATCCATCTCTTGGACTTTCTGCATTGCATCTGCTGTGCTCGCGCAGGACTCCAGCTTTACCCCTTTCATACGGCTTAAAAACTCACTGCACTGTTGGTGTGGCTGAGGGTGAGAATACAGCGTTTTAATATCTTCCAGACGAATGTCTTTTTTCGCAACCAAGCAGTGTTCGATTGGTTGAGTTAGCTCTCCAACGATGTAAAGCGTCGTGTGTTGTAGTAAGTCATACACTTCATTAATAGAGCCTGAGCTGGTGTTTTCGATTGGCAGAACGCCATAATCAGCATGGCCAGATTCAACCGTTTGAGTCACTTCTTTAAAGTGCTCGCAGTTGAGCTCGATAAGCTCTGTATTTTTACGACTGAAGTATTCGCGACTTGCCAAGTGCGAATAAGAGCCTTTGGCTCCTAAAAAAGCGACGCGAGCAAGTGGCTTACGGCTTTGCTGTGGGTTAACGAGATTTTGCAGATAACTTTGTTGAAGCAGAACTGAGTCTTCAATGATGGTATGGAAAAGCTTGGTGATGTACTGCGCGTCAAGTTCGTATTTATCTTGGCCATTAGAAATCAGCTTGACCAATAATTGCTGTTCACGGACGGCGTCGCGAACAGGCTTTGAGGTTTGTACTTTGCTTTTGGCTACTTCAATGCTGAGTTTACGGCGCTCAGACAATAAGCTGAGAAGTTGGTCATCCAACTCATTCAAGCGTAAACGAATTTCTTCGAGGGAAATAGGTTGGTCAGTCATCAATTCTTTCCTTATAAAAAAGCCTCCCGATTTGGGAGGCTTTCTGTTTGTTTTTGACTTTTCTTTCACAAACGAGTTCGCCCCTCCAACTATGGGAGGAAAAAGAAGTCAAAAATAAACAGTGAGGTTAAATGCATAAATAGTGCTTAATTTATGAGTGTTTAAACACAATAAGCAAGGCTGGGGAGAGCGTCAAGCAAAAAAATAGCGCCTTTCGGCGCTATTTCCTCAATCTGTTCAGTTTACTCTTCTTCTTCCACTAGCTCAGGCTTACTTGCACGTCGAGCTTCAGGTTTGTGGGTCAGCTTGTTCAATTGTCGTTCTAGTTTTTGCTCCACTTCGTTGATAGCTGCGTAAAGATCTTCGTGAGTTGCTGAGGCAATGAGCTGGCCTTTAGGAACTTTGATAACCGCTTCGAATTTCTTCTGTTTGTTTGGTTCCTCACTGAAAGTTGCTTGGCAACCAATTAGGTCTACTTGCCATTTCTCCAGTTTTTTAAATTTGCTCTCAATATGAGCTCGGATTGCAGAGGTGATTTCGATGTTTTTGCCAGTGATATTCATTGTCATAAGTGTTTTTCCTCTGTTGCATCCCTCATGGGTTGAGTTCAGATTACCGCTTTAAGCATAAAAAAATGTGATTCAGATCATTATTTTGCTCGGGTTTTTTATGATGAAAAATGAATGTGATCTCACTCAAGAACTTCTGAGATTTATCGTGAAATTGCTTGTTATCGGTTAGTAAATCCGTAGATTGGATAGAGTACTCAGCTGAAAACGGCCTCGTTTTTAGGGAAGTTTTACGGCCTAATATTTGAGGTGGTTAAAATTTAACTACACGTAAGGTGTGATGACGATCACTGAGTCTTTCCAATGAATCCATTTAAAAAGCCGCTTACTGTACAAGCGGCTTTTTACTGTCTGGAATTTGGCTGACTTTTCGTAGCGGTATCATGAAAATGGGGTCTTTTGGGGCTAGTGAAACCCTTTCTAGACTTTTGACTTGGTCCAAACTTTCTAGTTGTTTGTATATTATGTAGTAGCGATTAATGCTTGTGACGTACCCAACCGTTGAGCTTAAACTTTTCCGCATAACGACTTCCACGTTATTAAACCAAACATTAGGATCGTAACCTTGTTGGGCTGCACGCTTACGAATACGCTCTACATTGCCGGGGCCCGCATTGTAAGCCGCCAATGTAAAGTAGAGTTTATTTTGTGCAGTAATATCAGGATCACTGAAGTACTGCTTACGCAAAAAAGCTAAGTATTTCACTCCAGCATGAATGTTGTTTTCTAATTGTCGAACATTTTTGATATTGATATTCGGATCTTGAGCGGTGCTGGGTAGGACTTGCATTATGCCAACGGCACCTCGGCTTCCAACTAGGTCGTTATTAAATCCTGATTCCTTGTAAGCGATTGCAGCGATCAGTAAATAGTCGATATCGTATTTCTCACCATAGCGTGAAAATAGCGCCGCGAGTTTTTCTAGTTGAGCAATTTTCTTAGGGTTAAGAGCTCTGTTCAACCATCCCGTGTTATCGATGTATTTACCGTAAATAACGTTACCGAGTACTGTCCCAGAGCGAGACTTCTGGATGAACTTATTCACGACGGCTTTTAATTTGGGACTATTTTCTCGCATTGCCCAAGCAATTTTTCCATTTTTGCGGATAGGGATTTTTTTGTGCACCCGAATATCATCCATCACTTTCAGCCAAAGCTTGGCTTTATGGCTATCGAGAACAATGGCTTTGACGTAACCATTGTTGAGCATTCCGACCAGCTCATAATCTTGAAGTGTTTCTTCAATAAAGTGCACGATAACAGGCGGTAAGCCTTTTTTGTTTAGTTTCTTATTTAGTGTCTGAATGCTTTCAAAGTAGCTAGAGCTAGCACGCACCCAAATCTCTTTGCCGCTCAATTGCTCGATTTTCGTCATCGCTGGTGTGCTTTTGTTTGTCACTACCCACTCTTGAATGTCAGTGAGGATGGGTGAACTGAACTCCACTTTCTGTTTGCGCGTGTCGGTAATAGTCAGGTTGGCGACAACTAAGTCACCTGAACCGTTTTCTAAGGCTGGCAGTAGCTGGTCGCGGGCAACAGGAATAATTTGTACGTTAAGCTTTGGTTTGAGTTTACGAAGGTCTTTTTCGAAATGCGCCAGCAATTCCGCGCCTATGCCTTTTGGTGTGCCGCCCTCAATGTAGTAAAAGCCTAAATCAGCAGAAACTAAGACGCGCAGTACATTCTTCTCCTTGATGACATCGAGGTCCCCAGTATAAGGAGGCTGTTTGAGCGGCGAGATTTGCAGTGCGCAAACGGAAGCAGACAATAGGAGCAGCATAACTGCGCAAAGCTTAGATATCGTCACGTTCACATCCTTTTTATAAAGGGGGGAGGAGAACTTTAAGCATATGTGGAGCTAGGAAGATCATCAAGAAAGGGCTGAATACACTATTGAGAGTAATAAAAAACCGCCACGGTAAAAACGGTGGCGGTTCAGTTTAAAGCAAGTTCAATTACTTCACAGGGTTGAGCTCTATAAGCTTTTCAGTTCTTGCTACGGCGTCTTCCAAACCAAGTTGCTTGTAGGCCTCTAGCTGGATAGTCAGTGACTTACGTGCAGCTTCTGTGTCTGGATACGCTTTTTGTAGCTCTTGGCTGCGATTAATAGCAGCGACCCAAGCTTCACGGCGAAGGTAGAAGTCAGCAGTCGCTAAATCATAGTTCGCTAGACGGTTTTTCAGCGCAACCATACGTTTTTGTGAATCTTCTGCATATGGGCTATTCGGGTAGCGTTGAAGTAGTTTTTTGAAGTCATCAAACGCTTTTTTTACCGGTTCAGGATCGCGATCGCTTCGATCTACGCTGAATAAATCATGCATAAAGTTACGATCTTGCGCCATGTGGCTTAGACCTCGCATGTACAGCACCCAATCCATCTTTTCATGGGTTGGGTTTAAACGCATAAAGCGAGAAATGGTTGCCAAGCCCAAAGCAAGGTCGTCGTTTTTGTAGTACGCATAGATTAGGTCAAGCTGCACCTGTTCTGAGTAGGCACCGAATGGGTAACGTGAGTCTAATGCTTCCAGTTTCTCAATTGCAGAAAGCCAATTACCACTTTGAAGAGAAATCTGTGCGTCTGCATACAGTTCCGAAGGCGGCACATCAGGAACGATTTCTTCTTTGCTTGCACATCCAAACAGAAGGGATACCGCTAAAAGGCCTGTTAAAGTCTGACGTTTCATATCAGGAGTCTGTTCCTTGAATCTAAATATTTCTTAAGCTGCCGTTACTTTCTTTCCAGTAACAGATACAATGACGTAATAGTCTATTTTTTCACAGTCGTGAGCATTAGTCTCACAGTTTTTAAAAAAGTTCGATATGGCTCAGCAGATTGTATTAACAAATACCGTAAAAGATAGCCAGTTAGGTCAACGTTTAGACCAAGCTATCGCCGAATTATTCGCGGACTTCTCTCGCTCGCGCCTAAAAGAGTGGCTGCTTGATGGGAAAGTTCAAGTTGATGGTGAAGTTGTCACTAAACCTCGTACCAAAGTAATGGGTGGCGAGGAAATTACATTGCAAGCCGAGTTAGAAGATGAAGAACGCTGGGAAGCGCAAGATATCCCGCTAGATATCGTCTATGAAGATGAAGATATTATCGTTATCAACAAACCTCGTGACTTTGTGGTTCATCCGGGCGCTGGTACGCCTGATGGCACTGTACTTAATGCGTTGTTGCATCATTACCCTGATATTGCAGAAGTACCTCGTGCAGGTATCGTGCACCGTTTGGATAAAGACACCACGGGTTTGATGGTGGTGGCGAAAACCGTTCCTGCACAAACTCGTCTGGTTCGCGCACTGCAAAAACGTAATATTACTCGTGAGTACGAAGCGATCGCTATTGGTCGTATGACTGCGGGCGGCAAAGTGGATCAACCGATTGGTCGTCACTCTACTAAGCGCACGCTTATGGCGGTAGCACCAATGGGCAAACCAGCAGTAACGCACTACCGTGTTGCTGAACGCTTCCGCGAACACACGCGTATTCGCTTGCGTCTAGAAACGGGTCGTACGCACCAGATTCGTGTGCACATGTCTTACCTTCAGCATCCGTTGCTCGGTGATATTGCATATGGTGGACGTGCTCGCATCCCGACAGGTGCGTCTGAAGAGCTAACGGCAATGATCCGGGGCTTCGATCGCCAAGCATTGCACGCAGTAATGCTGCGCTTTGAGCACCCAATTACGGGCGAAGTTCTTGAGTTTCATGCTCCAGTGCCTGATGACATGGTTGTGATGACTGAAGCGCTTCGTCAAGATACAGAAGAGCACGGCTTACCGGAAGAATTCTAATATGAAGACGATCATTCCGAATTGGCCAGCGCCTAAAAATGTCAAAGCTTTCGCCTCAACACGCATAGGCGGATTTTCGACAGGCCCTTACCAAGGGCTAAATTTAGGTACTCACGTTGGGGATGATTTGTCTTTAGTAGAGAAGAACCGAGCTTGGTTGGCGCAACAGGCAAGCATGCCAAATGCGCCAATCTGGTTAAACCAAACGCATTCAACCGTTGTGGCTCAAGCAAATGAACCAACAACACAGGTGCTTGATGCGGATGGTGTATTTACTTCTTCAAGCCATGTTGTTTGTTCAGCGATGACCGCCGACTGTTTACCTGTATTATTGACTAATACACAAGGTACGCAAGTAGCCGCTGTTCACGCAGGTTGGCGCGGCTTAGCAAATGGCATTGTCGAAAATGCGTTAGCGTTGTTTTCTGGTGAAGTGATAGCGTGGCTTGGCCCCGCCATTGGCCCTCAAGCCTTCGAAGTGGGTGAAGATGTTCTGCAAGCTTTTGTTGATTTTGATTCACAGGCGAATCAAGCATTTGCTCCACGCGATATCGACGGTAAATGGTTTGCTGACATGTCGGTGCTGGCAACGCAACGTCTAAACCGGGCTGGTGTGACACAAGTGTTTGATTCTGGACTTTGTACTTACCAAGATAAAGCCTCTTTTTACTCTTATCGCCGTGATGGTAAGACTGGTCGACAAGCAACCTTTATTTGGATCGAAGACTAGCTATAAGCACCAAAGTGCTAAGATGCATACTACTATTTTTGCAAAGCTATCTTTATTCATTCACTCCCTTGAAATTCCCCACCCGAGTATCCATCTTTCTAACTGTCAAAAGAATTTCCTTTAGTTGAGGTTAGGAAGGTAGATATGCGTCTTGATCGATTCACAAGTAAGTTTCAAATCGCTATCTCTGATGCTCAATCACTAGCGTTAGGGCGCGATCATCAATATATCGAGCCAGTTCACCTCATGGTGGCTTTGCTTGATCAAAATGGCAGTCCAATTCGTCCATTGCTTACTATGCTGGATGTGGACGTAACGCATTTACGCTCTAAATTGAGTGAAATGTTAGATCGATTACCAAAAGTCAGTGGCATCGGTGGGGATGTTCAGCTCTCTAGCTCGATGGGCACATTGTTTAACCTGTGTGACAAAGTGGCGCAAAAGCGTCAAGACTCCTATATCTCGTCTGAAGTCTTCCTGCTTGCCGCTTTAGAAGATCGCGGACCATTGGGGCAATTGCTCAAAGAGATCGGCTTAACAGAGCAAAAAGTCAGCCAGGCAATCGAAAAGATCAGAGGTGGTCAAAAGGTCAATGATCCGAATGCAGAAGAGCTTCGTCAAGCATTGGAAAAGTTCACCATAGACCTTACCGAACGTGCAGAGCAAGGTAAATTGGATCCGGTTATCGGCCGTGATGATGAAATCCGTCGTACTATCCAGGTATTGCAGCGTCGTACTAAAAACAACCCTGTGATTATCGGTGAACCAGGCGTAGGTAAGACAGCAATTGTTGAAGGCTTAGCGCAGCGCATAGTTAACAATGAAGTACCTGAAGGTCTGCGTGGTCGCCGTGTGCTATCACTGGATATGGGCGCACTGGTTGCTGGCGCGAAATACCGTGGGGAATTTGAAGAGCGTTTAAAATCAGTATTGAATGAACTTGCTAAAGAAGAAGGCAACGTCATCCTCTTCATTGATGAACTACACACTATGGTCGGTGCTGGTAAAGGTGAAGGCTCAATGGATGCGGGCAACATGCTAAAACCGGCATTAGCTCGTGGTGAGCTGCACTGTGTTGGCGCAACAACATTGGATGAATATCGTCAGTACATCGAAAAAGATGCAGCATTAGAACGTCGTTTCCAAAAAGTGCTGGTGGATGAGCCGACCGTTGAGGATACCGTGGCGATTTTACGTGGCTTGAAGGAACGTTATGAGCTTCATCATCACGTCGAAATTACCGACCCAGCGATTGTTGCTGCGGCGAGTTTGTCACATCGCTATGTCTCCGACCGTCAGTTGCCGGATAAAGCGATCGACTTAATCGACGAAGCGGCTTCAAGCATTCGTTTACAAATTGACTCTAAGCCGGAGTCCTTGGATAAGCTTGAGCGTAAAATCATCCAACTCAAAATTGAGCAGCAAGCACTAAGTAACGAGCACGATGAAGCGAGTGAAAAGCGTTTGAAAGCGCTTAATGAAGAACTCAATGAAAAAGAACGTGAGTACGCTGAACTAGAAGAGGTTTGGAATACAGAAAAAGCAGCTCTTTCTGGTACTCAACATATTAAGTCTGAGCTTGAACAAGCTCGTATGGACATGGAGTTTGCTCGCCGAGCTGGCGATCTAAACCGTATGTCGGAGCTTCAATATGGTCGTATTCCTGAACTTGAGAAGCAGTTAGATCTTGCAACCCAAGCTGAAATGCAGGAAATGACGCTATTGCGTAATAAAGTAACCGACAACGAGATTGCAGAAGTACTTTCTAAGCAAACCGGCATTCCGGTATCCAAGATGCTAGAAGCGGAAAAAGAGAAACTACTTCGTATGGAAGACGTGCTGCATAATCGTGTGGTAGGGCAAAGCGAAGCGGTCTCTGTTGTATCGAATGCCATTCGTCGTAGTCGAGCTGGGCTTTCTGATCCAAACCGACCAATTGGCTCCTTCTTATTCTTAGGTCCAACTGGTGTGGGTAAAACAGAGCTTTGTAAGACACTTGCGAGCTTTATGTTCGACAGTGAAGATGCGATGGTCCGTATCGATATGTCTGAGTTCATGGAGAAACACTCAGTGGCAAGATTGGTGGGTGCGCCTCCAGGCTATGTCGGATATGAAGAGGGTGGTTACTTAACGGAAGCGGTTCGTCGCAAGCCGTATTCGGTAATTTTGTTAGACGAAGTAGAGAAAGCGCATCCGGATGTATTTAACATTCTGCTGCAAGTTCTCGATGATGGGCGTTTAACGGATGGTCAAGGTCGTACTGTTGACTTCCGTAATACGGTTGTGATCATGACATCTAACTTGGGTTCATCTCGTATCCAAGAGAATTTCGCAACATTAGACTATCAAGGTATCAAGAGTGAAGTGATGGATGTGGTTAGCAAACACTTCCGCCCAGAGTTCTTGAACCGTGTTGACGAAATCGTGGTGTTCCATCCACTTGGTCAAGAGCACATTAAGTCCATTGCTTCTATTCAATTGGAACGTTTGGCGAAACGACTAGAGGAGAAAGGCTATCAACTAGAAGTTTCCGACAAAGCACTCGACTTGATCGCTCAAGTTGGTTTCGATCCTGTGTATGGTGCGCGTCCTTTAAAACGTGCAATTCAGCAGAATGTCGAGAACCCGTTAGCCAAATCAATTCTTTCTGGTGAAATCGTTCCAGACAAGACAGTGCAGCTAATTGTTACTAATGACCAAATTTGTGCTCATCAATAATTGTATGGATACAGTAAAATTGAGATAAAAATCACACTAAAGGGGCCGTTTGGCCCCTTTTCTATAGTTTTTTAGAGTCTTTTGTCTGTTTTCTATACGAATAAACTAAAAAGGTGAGTTTTTTTAAAAAATGCACTTGTGTTCTTTAATGAACTCCCTATAATGCGCCTCCGTTGTCATGGGAAAGCAAGTGAAGCGGAACCTAAACAACTACGGTTAGTGAGTTAAAATTAACTCGCAGATAAATAACTTAAAAAAGTGTTTGACACGATAAGTTATCTAGCTAAAATAGCCGTCCACTTTGAAGAGAACTTCGAAGTCTGCTCTTTAAAAATATAGACCTATCAATCTGTGTGGGCACTCGTTGATGATAATCCAATTAGAAGCTTAGGCTTCAAATTAGGTTTCAATGATACGAAGTGACCATTGAATCGAAAGATTCAGCACAGTCAATTCAAACATTACTTTATGTAATGTTCAGTATTCATTGAGCCGACAAAATCTTAAATTGAAG
>NZ_JAWOTL010000020.1:0-57790 GCF_033338835.1 Vibrio sp. Vb0888 | reverse complement strand
TCAGTTGGTTAGAATACCGGCCTGTCACGCCGGGGGTCGCGGGTTCGAGTCCCGTCCACTCCGCCACTTATATTAAGATTAAGCCTCAGTCGAAAGACTGAGGCTTTTTCGTTTTAGTTCCCCGACTTACCTTAAATCCACTTTCATATTGAAACCTTGCATCTGGAGTTACACTACCCTCTTCACATGGTTTTAATACCGTTGTGAACGAGCTAGCACGTAACTCTGTGCCTTAGTCTTATTCCGATACCAAGCTCTAACCAAAGCTCCTTTTATTCGATATTAGAAAATCTAGTTATGTGACAGAGTTTAATTGTTTGAAGTGTCGCTTGTTTCTAATTTGAAAACAGGAGGACTTTGAATACAAGTTTAGTCTCACTGAGTTCAAGAGGGAGGGATTTAAACTTCCGTTAAGGCTTTGCTACCTGGGTGCCAGCTCAGTTTTATCTCGGTGAGGTTTCTAACCCGTTTGGGTTCTGAACGCAATCACCCTAAATGTCTCTTTCTCATAAAAATACAAACTCGCTCATTGCTAAGTATTGTGGAAGTTTAGCTTTGATGTTTGCGAGGAGCCTATATTGCCAAGGGAAGAGAAGTGATACAGATGAAAATGGGTAAATTAAAAGACTCGTCTATGAATACTATCTATCGGCAATAGTTAGTATCTATGAAAATGTAGCGTAGCGATTCTTCGTATATTTGATGGTATATCAAAGAATAAGGAGCCTTCGTTCTTGAAGGGAAGTCTGAAAATTAGTTATGAAAAAAGCAGCTAGGTAGCTGCTTTTTATTTATTAAGTTACGTGTCTTTAAGAGTCCACTGGCTCCGTATGCTCTGGAGTGGTTATTGCTTGGTTGTCCTCTTCCATCTTCTTCTCTTCAGCTTTTGCTTTTTCAATCATTGGGGTGATTGTTGAGCCTTGAATGAGGATAGAGAAAACAACGACGGAGTAGGTCATCACAAGAATAATCTCTTTTACATCGATTAACTTATCTTGAATCACCCAAATACCAGATGGAATGGAAAGTGCCATTGCCAATGCAAGGCCCCCGCGTAAACCGCCCCACGTCAAAATACGCACTGACCATGGATTATATTTTCTGTAACGTTTAAAGCCTATGTAAGAAAGAAATACACTTAGATAGCGAGCTGCTAGTACAAGAGGGACTGAAATAGCCATCATGATCCAGTCTTCTTTGTGGAATTCAAATAGCAGCATCGACATACCGATCAGTAGGAATAACACGCCATTCAAGAATTCATCAACAAGCTCCCAAAAATGGTCAAGGTGATCTTCACTCTCTTTTGAAAAGCCAATAAAGCGTGTCCAGTTGCCAATCATAATACCGGATACAACCATTGCGAGTGGGCCTGATACATGGATGTATTCAGCAAATGCGTAACCTGCCGTTGGGACACCAATGGTAAGTAACAATTCCATTGAGTGATCATCGGTGGCACTGATCAAGTAGTGGAATAGCAAACCGAGGACTAAACCATATGTGATACCACCGATAGCTTCTTGGATGAAGAGTAAGGTGACACTACCTACAGTTGGTGCCTCAGTGCCAAACGCAATCGTAAATAGAGTGACGAAGATAACCAAACCGAAGCCATCATTGAAGAGCGATTCTCCTTCAATCTGAGTGGAGATACGTTTGGGAGCATCGAGTTTTTTAACAATAGCCAATACAGCGATTGGGTCAGTTGGCGATATTAGAGCACCAAATAGTAAGCAGTAGACCAAATCAAATTGGATGCCAATTAACTGACAAAACCCATACAGCGCAAATCCAATAAAGAACGTGGAAAACAGTGTGGCTCCAAGAGCTAAAACAGTGATCTCCCACTTTTGATCTTTAAGGTTCGGGAGTTTGATGCCTAGTCCACCAGCAAATAGTAAGAAGCCAAGAATGCCTTTGAGCAAGAAATCTTCGAAGTTAATCCTTGTGACCGTCTCCGTCGCAATTTCGGTGAGATGGAACCAGTTGTTTTGACCCGCAATTAAGATTAGAAGTGAAAGCACCATTGAACCTGCGGTAATCGCAATGGTGGTTTGCATCTTTCCTATCTTGCTGTTTACAAAAGCAATTAGCATCGCAGCTGCGGATAGAAAACATAAAGTATGATAGACCGACATAGAGCTCTCTATTTGTAACATTTTATGAATGGAATTCTCGGCTGATGCTGCTTAAATAGCAAACATTTTTTCGTGATTATTTTGTAAGTTAAGAAGGAGATAAAATAATCATTAATTCCACGTTTAGACGTCTAGACTCCTGAAGTTTGTGTGATAGGATGGAAAGATAACTAAAGGAATGAGGCTGTACTGTGGGAAGTAACGTAAGACAACAGATTGAAGCTCAATTGAAGCAACGTATTCTTTTGATTGATGGTGGTATGGGAACCATGATTCAAGGGTACAAACTTGAAGAGCAAGACTATCGAGGAACGCGCTTTGCGGATTGGCATTGTGATCTAAAAGGTAACAACGACCTGTTGGTTCTAAGTCAGCCTCAACTTATCAAGGAAATTCACGCTGCATATTTAGAAGCGGGTGCAGATATTCTTGAGACCAACACTTTTAACGCAACAACCATTGCGATGGCTGACTACGAGATGGAAAGCCTAAGTGAAGAAATTAACTTTGCAGCTGCCAAGCTTGCACGTGAAGTTGCAGACGAATGGACCGCAAAAACACCCGATAAACCACGTTATGTCGCAGGGGTTTTAGGGCCGACAAACCGAACTTGTTCTATTTCTCCTGATGTAAATGACCCCGGATATCGAAATGTTTCTTTCGACGAGTTAGTTGAGGCTTACTCTGAATCGACTCGAGCGCTTATTAAAGGTGGTTCAGACCTTATTCTTATCGAGACCATCTTCGATACGCTTAACGCTAAGGCTTGTTCATTTGCTGTTGAAAGTGTGTTTGAAGAGATGAGTATTGAGTTACCTGTGATGATCTCGGGGACTATTACTGATGCTTCCGGTCGGACATTATCCGGTCAAACCACAGAAGCGTTTTACAACTCATTACGTCATGTTAAACCGATTTCGTTTGGTTTGAACTGTGCACTTGGTCCAGATGAGCTGCGTCCTTATGTTGAAGAGCTCTCTCGTATATCAGAATCTTTTGTTTCCGCTCACCCAAATGCTGGGCTTCCGAATGCATTCGGCGAATACGATTTGTCGCCAGAAGATATGGCTAAGCATGTTAAAGAGTGGGCTCAAAGTGGCTTTTTAAACTTGATTGGTGGGTGTTGTGGTACAACTCCTGAGCACATTCGCCAAATGGCACTCGCGGTTGAAAATATCGCCCCTCGTCAATTACCTGAACTTCCCGTTGCTTGTCGCTTGTCTGGCCTAGAGCCACTCGCTATTGATAAAGACTCTTTATTTATCAATGTCGGTGAGCGTACGAATGTAACCGGTTCTGCGCGTTTTAAGCGCTTAATTAAAGAAGAGCTGTACGATGAAGCGCTCGATGTGGCTCGTCAACAAGTTGAAAATGGCGCTCAAATTATCGATATCAACATGGATGAAGGCATGTTGGATGCACAAGCTTGTATGGTTCGCTTTTTAAACCTTTGTGCGTCAGAACCTGAAATCTCAAAAGTACCAATCATGGTTGACTCTTCCAAGTGGGAGGTTATTGAAGCCGGTCTTAAGTGCATCCAAGGCAAAGGCATTGTTAACTCGATCTCTCTCAAAGAAGGCAAAGAGAAATTCGTTGAACAAGCTAAGTTGATCCGCCGTTACGGTGCGGCTGTGATTGTGATGGCGTTTGATGAGATTGGGCAAGCAGATACACGTGAGCGCAAAGTAGAAATTTGTACCAACGCTTACCGAATTCTTGTTGATGAAGTGGGCTTTCCACCAGAAGACATCATTTTTGACCCAAACATTTTTGCCATTGCTACGGGGATCGAGGAGCATAATAACTACGCGGTGGATTTCATTGAAGCCGTTGGCGATATCAAACGTGATTTACCACATGCGATGATATCTGGTGGTGTTTCTAACGTCTCATTCTCTTTCCGTGGCAATAACTATGTACGTGAAGCGATTCACGCGGTGTTCCTCTACCACTGTTTTAAAAATGGTATGGATATGGGGATTGTGAATGCGGGTCAGTTAGAAATCTACGATAACGTGCCTGAAAAATTGCGTGAGGCTGTGGAAGATGTCGTTCTTAACCGTCGTGATGACGCCACTGAGAGATTGTTAGATATCGCGGCGGAATATGCAGGCAAAGGGGTAGGTAAAGAGGAGGATGCCTCTGCACTTGAGTGGAGAACTTGGCCTGTTGAAAAGCGTTTAGAGCACGCGTTAGTGAAAGGAATAACTGAGTTCATCGTTGATGATACCGAAGAGGCTCGTGTCAACGCTTCAAAGCCATTAGAGGTGATTGAAGGCCCACTAATGGATGGGATGAACGTCGTTGGAGACTTGTTTGGTGAAGGTAAAATGTTCCTTCCTCAGGTCGTAAAATCTGCACGAGTGATGAAGCAAGCAGTCGCGCATCTGGAGCCCTACATCAATGCAGAAAAGCAGGTGGGACAAACAAACGGTAAGATTTTGCTAGCGACGGTCAAAGGTGATGTACATGATATCGGGAAAAATATCGTTGGCGTTGTATTGCAGTGCAATAATTATGAAATTATCGATCTTGGTGTCATGGTTCCTTGCGAAAAGATCTTAAAAGTAGCGCAAGAAGAAAACGTCGATATTATTGGTTTATCAGGGTTGATCACGCCTTCATTAGACGAAATGGTGCATGTTGCAAAAGAGATGGAGCGTCTCGACTTTAACTTACCTCTTCTCATCGGTGGCGCAACAACGTCAAAAGCCCATACAGCAGTTAAGATTGAGCAAAATTACAAGCATCCAGTGGTTTACGTGAACAACGCCTCACGTGCAGTGGGCGTATGTACTTCTCTATTGTCAGATGAACGTCGCCCTGAATTTGTTGAAAAACTTGAAGCTGATTACGAACGAGTACGTGATCAACATAATCGAAAGAAACCGAGAACCAAACCAGTGACATTAGAAGCGGCTCGAGCGAATAAAGTTGCGATCGATTGGGAAGCTTATACTCCTCCAGTGCCTGTTAAGCCTGGCATTCATATCTTCGATGATTTTGATGTGGCTATGTTACGTCAATACATCGATTGGACACCATTCTTTATGACTTGGTCACTTGTAGGTAAGTATCCAACAATTTTCCAACATGAAGAAGTTGGTGAAGAAGCAAAACGTTTATTCGAAGATGCCAACGAGATACTTGATCGAGTTGAGCGAGAAGGCCTGTTAAAAGCGCGTGGAATGTGTGGCTTATTCCCTGCTGCGAGCGTGGGGGACGACATTGAAGTTTATGCTGATGAAACTCGTACCGACGTTTTGAAAGTATTACGTAACTTGCGACAACAGACCGAGAAACCAAAAGGATTCAACTATTGTTTATCCGACTACATCGCACCTAAAGAGTCGGGTAAACATGATTGGATAGGGGCATTTGCTGTCACTGGTGGTATTGGTGAACGAGAGCTTGCTGATGAATACAAAGCACAGGGAGATGATTACAACGCAATTATGATTCAAGCGGTGGCGGATCGCCTAGCCGAAGCGTTTGCTGAGTATTTGCATGAGCGTGTCCGTAAAGAAATTTGGGGTTATGCTGCGGATGAAGATTTATCTAACGATGATCTCATTCGTGAAAAATACCAAGGTATTCGCCCTGCACCAGGTTATCCAGCGTGCCCTGAGCATACTGAAAAAGGACCGCTTTGGGAGCTACTTAATGTGGAAGAGAATATTGGCATGACGCTAACCTCCAGCTATGCAATGTATCCGGGCGCGTCAGTCTCTGGTTGGTATTTCTCTCATCCTGACTCACGTTACTTTGCGATCGCACAGATCCAAGAAGATCAGTTAGAGAGTTACGCCGATCGTAAGGGGTGGGATAGGATCGAGGCTGAAAAATGGTTAGGGCCAAACATTAACGGTTAAATTGATGTTTACCTCGTCCAAATGTAACAACTAATGAAACGACAAAGGGCTGCAGATACGCAGCCCTTTGTTTTATTGAGTTGAACTTACTTCTCAAACAACTCAGTGTGGAGTTTTTGTATGGCTTGTTTCGATACCGATTCATGGAGCAAGAAGCATAAGTTGTGAGGGCTAGCGCCATAACAAATCATGCGTAGGTTAAAATCTTCTAGCGTGCCAAAAACCTGTTTCGCGTAGCCTTTACTCTCACTCATGTTGTTACCAATTAGGGCAACGAGGCATAGGTCATGTTCAACTTCTACCTTACATAACTCTTCTAACTCTTCTCGTACAGCTTGCGGCAGCTGCGGCGCGCCGCCGGATGTATCGGTTTGATCAAGTGTTAACGATACACTGATTTCAGATGTTGTGATCAAATCGACAGATATCTTATGCTTTGCAAGGATCTCAAAGACCTTTGCTAAGAAGCCGTATGCGTGGAACATATTGGCGCTGCGTAGCGTTACCATGGTTTGGTTACAACGCAAAGCTAGCGCACGGAATAACGGTGAGCTTTCGACTTGGTGGCGAATCCAAGTTCCCCCTTTTTCTGGCTCTTTCGATGACCCTACAAATACCGGAATGTCGTGGCGCAATGCGGGTACTAGCGTAGAAGGGTGAAGGATTTTAGCGCCAAAGTTAGCCATTTCTGAAGCTTCGCTAAAGCTGATCTCGGGAATTGGTGAGGCTTTTGGCGCAATTCGCGGGTCTGTTGTGTAGATGCCCGGAACATCAGTCCAGATTTCTAACCCTGCCGCTTTGACGCTCTCAGCAATTAAGGCGGCGCTGTAATCGCTGCCTCCTCGACCTAGTGTTGTTGTATTACCGGCTTCGTCAGATCCTATGAAGCCTTGAGTAACAACAACGGATTGTTGGCAAAGTGGTACGAGTTTATCTTGCGTAAGCGTCGAAATTGCTTCAATGTTTGGCTCCGCGCGACCAAAGTTGTCATCAGTACGCAGCACATCGCGGATATCAAAGCGCACTGCTTGAATGCCTCGCTCACACATTAACTGAGTTAGAATGTGCGTCGACATGAGTTCACCACATGCGACTAAATGATCGGTTAACTTCGCACTAGCTTGGATAGATGCAGCCTCGGCCAGGCTGGTTACGGTATCTAATATGCCATACACCTCGGCAGCAGTTTTCGTGCTGTCTTCGAGCTGAGTTAAAATGGCGTCATGAATGTTGGCCAGATTTTGCAGCAGCTCAGTACGGTGCGTTTGATCCTGAACACCGTTGGCGAGTTCTACCAATAGGTTGGTGACGCCAGAGCAAGCGCTGCTCACGACCAGGCGAGTATTTGGATTGTTTTCGATAATGGTGGCGCAACGACTCATTGCCTCAAAGTTGGCAACACTGGTTCCACCGAATTTAGCTACGTTAAATGCGCTCACTGCGTTCTCCCACGACTTCCTAAAAAATTGTACATCCAATGTTTAGTGAGAAAAGGAACAGAGCAAAAAGAGAGGTATTTAGAATGCTATTTGAAAAATTTACCCTCAGAAGCCCTTCATCAGACTGCGCTGATGACAGTTGATGGGATTCAGCCCAATTCAACCGACAAGTCAAATCCTGCAACTTTGACTTACCTCGGCACTACTCCCCCTCAATGATTGGTGTTGGAATTGCGGTTCCACAAATCATCTACCTGGGTAGCGCTCCTCTTCTACATAAAGCTCAAACATTGAACGGTTTTGAGGCCTTAATGTCAATCAATATTTCAACCTTTATGGTGTTTTTTATTAACGATTTTGTGACACTGGTTTGACCTCCATACTTACGGCTAATTGCTGATAGAGGAAAAATCTATTAGGGTGAAGAACCCTACACCTGAGCCATGTTATTGAATAGAACTTTTAGAATGCTCAGGATAAAAGATAATCAAGGAGCTGACATGTCGATCCAAAGCTTTATTCCGCCTCACCGTATTTTAATGGGACCTGGTCCTTCTGATATTTATCCTCAAGTGTTACAAGCACTAAGCCGTCCTACGGTAGGTCACCTTGATCCTCTGTTTATCGGTATGATGGATGAGCTCAAGCAGCTATTGAAGTATGCCTTTCAAACTGACAATGAGTTCACTATTGCGGTTTCAGCGCCTGGTAGCGCAGGGATGGAAACCTGCTTTGTAAACTTGATCGAGAAAGGCGACAAAGTGATCGTCTGCCGTAACGGTGTATTTGGTGAACGCATGCGCGAAAATGTCGTCCGTGCTGGTGGCGAAGTTGTTATCGTCGATGATGAATGGGGGACGCCTGTTTCCATTGATAAAGTCGAGCAAGCACTCGAACAGCACCCAGATACAAAAATTCTTGCTTTTGTGCATGCGGAAACCTCAACTGGTGCAGTCAGTGATGCTCAAGCATTGGGTAAGCTGGCGAAACAGCATAATGCATTATCTATTGTTGATGCGGTGACATCGCTTGGTGGTGTGCCGTTAAAAGTGGATGAATGGCAACTGGATGCGGTTTACTCTGGCAGTCAAAAATGTTTGTCATGTGTACCAGGGCTCTCACCAGTGACGTTTTCTACTGCCGCGATTGAAAAGATTCAAGCAAGAACAACACCAGTACAGAGTTGGTTCCTCGATCAGAGTTTAGTTTTGGGGTATTGGAGTGGAGAAGGCAAGCGTAGTTACCATCATACGGCGCCAGTTAATAGCTTGTATGCGCTTCATGAAGCTTTATTGATACTGAAAAATGAAGGATTAGAAAACGCTTGGGCTCGTCACCAACTGATGCATGAAAAACTCAAAAATGGCTTACAAAAGTTAGGCTTTGAATTTGTTGTGGACGAAGCCCATCGGTTGCCACAATTAAATGCGATTTACGTGCCTGAAGGAATTGATGAAGCAAAAGTTCGTGCTCACTTGCTAGAAACCTATAACCTAGAAATTGGTGCAGGCCTTGGGGCATTAGCTGGTAAAGCGTGGCGTATTGGCTTAATGGGTTACGGCGCTCGATCTGAAAACGTTGCGCTGTGCTTAAAAGCGTTAGAAGAGTCACTCACTGAATAAAATCATACAGTAATGAGATAAAGAAAAGCGAAGGTCATCCCTTCGCTTTTTGGTATTTATTACTCAGCTCCTGAAGTGGGGGCTGGTGAGGCAGAGATTGCTTGAGAAGGTGGTTGGTAATTGACGTCACTGAAATCAATCTTCGGGAACAAAAACTGCGCTTCAGCTCTAATTTGCTCCGCTTTACTTGAGTCATCTAAGCCTTGGTAGGCCAAAATCAAATTATTATAAAATGCAGGGCGAGGCTTATCTTTGATGATTTTTAGCGACCAATCGATATAAGGCTTGATCAAGGTTGCGTCTTGTTGGTACAGCCCAAGGTTTAAAAACGTGCTATAGACATCCCAATCAAATCTGTCTTTCCAAACTACAGGGTTACTGACTTGATTCAGAATATCAGGGTTAGTTGGTCTAGTGGTCTCAAACTTCGTCAATACATAGTTCGTATGTAATGCGCTTACCATGTAAAACGTAAACGCAACGGGAAGTACCAAACTAAAAACACGCAGCAAGCTTTTGGTTACATTACTAAAGCCGACTTGTCGATAACGAGAGACGCGCTGATCGACCCAGTACAGTAGGATAACGAAGATCAACCAATGCACGAGAGAGTGGTAGAAAGGGTATTCCAGTTGCGAGTGCAATACGATAGGTATAAACAAGGCCAGCAACGCAAGACGAGTTCCGCGTTTGGCTTGATAGATTCGATACAGTACCAGTGCCATCGCTAAGAAGATGCCGAGTATTGGCAGCAAGCCACCTTCTACTCCCCAGTAAAGTAGCTCATTATGCGGATGATCCATGGCTGGCAAACCAGCTGGGTAATTCTCATTTAGGGCATGTTGACGAGCCGTATACAGCATGTACTCAGATTCAAACTTGCCATATCCATAACCAGTAAAAGGCTTTTCAATCACCATGTCTAATGTTTGTGGAAAAGTATACGCTCGAGGAGACTCCATATTTACTTTTTCTGCGGCTAACCCACCTCCATCAGGAAAGGCAAGATGCATGACAACGACTGAGAGTAAGAGCCCACTTACAAGTGACACAACCCAGCGGATAAAGCGCCCTTTGGTTGCAAAGCGGTACATGTATGGAATGACCAACAACACGGCGATGACCGAGGCTAACCAACCAGTGCGTGAAGCCAACGCCACAATTAGTGGTAAAGTTAAAACTGGTACGGCATAGAGAAGGTAAACATCGCTTAACTTACGATCGTATTTGTAGGGCTGACGTGCAAGTAAATAGCTGGCAATCACCAACCCTGTCGCAAGAAAGCTGGCCATTACATTGGGCTGTTGGAAAATACCATAAGGACGATTGGCCACCGTGTCGTAACCAAACGGATTGCCTGGTTTGAGATACAGATATTGTGTCAAACCAAAAATGGCTTCGATAACAACCGCAAGGACAATGAACCATAATAGGCGTTGGCGATGTTTATTACTGAAATGAAATTGTTGTAAGACAATAAAGAACAGGACACCACACCACAGGCCAATGAGCTTATTGGCTGCCAAACTGCTATTCGCATTTGGGTACAGAATGGGCACCGTCATGATAAGAGTACTAATGAACAAGCCGATGGTTAGTTTTGAGTAACGTAGTACTCGATTATTCGCAAGTTGGTAACACCCAATGCCTAATGCAAAGCTAAAAGCAATCCAAGTTGTCGCATTGAACGAAAGCGAAAGCCCCGAACCGCCGGGGTTGGGCATGAAAAAGTGCATTGCCAACACAAATAGTGTTGCCAAGGCAATGAGAAACTTGCGATTGAGGGGAACCTGTACTTTTTCGGGAGAAAGCTTTGTTCCACTTACATGTATAGTAGCCATAGTTATTGCGTTGTTTTGAATGAAAAAAGACCAGCACTTGCTGGTCTCGATACTTTACCTGTTTTTTCTACTTCAACATAGGCTTGAGGAAGTGAGCTGTGTGCGAACCCTCGATTTGCGACACATCTTCCGGAGTGCCTTGAGCGATTATCTCGCCGCCACCCTGACCCCCTTCAGGACCAAGATCGATAATCCAGTCCGCAGTCTTAATGACGTCCAGGTTATGCTCGATCACCACGACAGTATTTCCGTGGTCGCGAAGTCTGTGCAGTACAGTGAGCAACTGCTGGATATCATGGAAGTGAAGGCCGGTTGTTGGTTCATCCAAAATGTACAAGGTTTTTCCTGTATCACGTTTGGATAGCTCTCGCGCCAGTTTCACACGCTGTGCTTCACCACCGGAGAGTGTTGTTGCCGCTTGACCCAATCGTATGTACGACAAACCCACATCCATCAGTGTTTGTAGTTTGCGAGCGATGGCAGGAACTGGATCGAAGAAGGTGCGTGCATCTTCGACCGTCATTTCTAGCACTTCATCAATAGTTTTACCTTTGTAACGTACTTCGAGCGTTTCACGGTTGTAGCGTTTACCTTTACACACATCACATGGCACATAAACATCTGGTAGGAAGTGCATTTCTACTTTGATAACACCGTCACCCTGACAGGCCTCACAACGACCACCGCGTACGTTAAAACTAAAACGGCCCGGTTTGTAACCGCGAGAACGCGACTCCTGTGTGCCTGCAAACAGTTCACGGATTGGTGTAAAGATCCCCGTATAGGTTGCAGGGTTAGAGCGAGGTGTACGGCCAATTGGGCTTTGATCGATATCGATGACTTTATCGAAGTGCTCTAGACCTTTAATCGATTTATAAGGTGAAGGCTGAGCCGTTGTCGCTCCGTTAAGTTGGGTATGCGCAATTTTAAAGAAAGTATCATTAATCAGCGTTGATTTACCTGAGCCAGATACTCCTGTAATACAGCTGAATAACCCAACAGGAATTGAAAGGTTAACGTTTTTAAGGTTATTACCTGTTGCGCCTAATAGCTCAACCGTTTTTTTCGGATCTCGCGGCGTGCGATCTTTCGGTACTGCGATTTCTTTAACACCACTTAAGTACTGACCTGTCAGAGAATTCGGATTCGCGACTATCTCTTCCATGGTGCCTTCCGCAACAACATTACCACCATGTACGCCAGCACCAGGACCAATATCTATGACATGATCTGCACAGCGAATCGCATCTTCATCGTGTTCTACCACAAGTACGGTATTACCTAAATCGCGCAAATGAGTCAGTGTTTTTAGGAGTCGTTCATTATCACGCTGGTGGAGGCCAATCGACGGTTCATCCAGAACATACATCACACCAACAAGACCTGCACCAATTTGGCTTGCTAAACGAATACGTTGAGCTTCACCGCCTGATAAGGTTTCCGCACTGCGTGATAAGTTTAGGTAGTTCAAACCGACATTAACTAAGAATTGCAGGCGGTCGTTGATTTCCTTCATCACTTTTTCAGCGATTTGGGCGCGTTGACCTTCCAGTTTCAAGGAATGGAAGAATTCCAATGCATCAGCAATGCTGAGTTCAACAATCTCAGGTAGTGTCGTATCAGCAATAAACACGTTACGTGCTTCAAGGCGTAGACGAGTACCGCCACAGCTTGAACAAGATTTAGTGGAGATGTATTTCGCAAGCTCTTCACGGACAGAGTTGGATTCTGTATCACGATAGCGACGTTCTAGGGTATTCAGAATACCTTCGAATGGATGACGCTTAACGCGAATATCGCCACGATCGTTGATGTATTTAAACTCAATCTCAGTACGACCTGAGCCCTTTAGAATGACATCTTGCGTTTTCTTTGGCAGAGAATTAAAAGGGGCATGGAGGTCAAAACCATAATGATCGGCCAATGAGGTGAGCATTTGGAAGTAGTAGTAGTTCTTTTGATCCCAACCGCGAATCGCACCTTGTGCCAAGCTTAATGAATCATCTTGAATGACTCGACTTGGATCGAAGTATTGTTGAACACCCAAACCATCACAAGTGCCACATGCACCAGCAGGGTTGTTGAATGAGAAAAGTCGCGGCTCTAACTCTTGCATGCTGTAACCACATTGTGGACAAGCGAAGTTGGCGGAGAAAATAATCTCTTCACCGTCGCCATCCATTGGCGCGACAACCGCAATTCCGCCTGATAATTCGAGTGTTGTCTCGAAAGATTCGGCCAAGCGCTGTTGTAAGTCTGGACGAACTTTAAAGCGGTCTACCACAACTTCAATGGTGTGCTTTTTATGTAGTTCAAGGGTTGGAGGATCGGAAAGATCGCAAGTTTCTCCATCAATACGCGCACGAATAAAGCCTTGAGCCGCTAAGTTCTCAAGCGTTTTAACATGCTCACCTTTACGTTCTTTGACAATAGGCGCCAATAGCATCATTTTGCTGCCTTCCGGCATCTCTAGGACTTTGTCCACCATTTGGCTGATGGTTTGCGCGGCAAGAGGGGCATGATGCGTTGGACAGCGGGGTTCGCCCACACGAGCATACAATAGACGTAAGTAGTCGTAGACTTCGGTAATTGTACCGACGGTTGAACGCGGGTTATGAGAAGTAGATTTCTGTTCAATAGAAATCGCAGGTGATAACCCTTCAATGTGGTCGACATCGGGTTTTTCCATCAGAGACAAAAACTGACGAGCGTAGGCAGAGAGAGACTCTACGTAGCGTCGTTGGCCTTCTGCATACAATGTATCGAAAGCGAGAGAGGATTTACCGGAGCCACTTAGTCCAGTAATGACAATCAGTTTATCGCGAGGGATTGTAAGATTAATGTCTTTAAGGTTATGGGTTCGGGCACCGCGAACTTCTATTTTATCCATCGTTTTTGCTCTATGTATAACCAAGTGGGGCAAGTATTACATAGTGTGAGAAATGTGCAAAGAAAATTACTGGATAAAAAAACAGTAAAGTAAAAAGCCCAGCGTTGTGCTGGGCTTTCGATACAGTAATTTCGTACTAAGACGATGCTTTATACTGCTTTTTGTGTTGCGTGCTTACCTAGCTCAGAGGTTTTTTCATCTTTTAGATACAGGTTTTCAAAACAATAGTTAGTTGCTTCGATGTAACCTTCAACGCTACCACAGTCAAAGCGTTTACCCTTGAATTTGTAAGCCAACACACAGCCCGCTTTTGCTTGCTTCAGCAGCGCGTCAGTGATTTGAATTTCACCACCTTTACCAGGTTCGGTGTTTTCGATCAGTTCAAAAATATCGGGAGTCAGGATGTAGCGGCCAATGATAGCAAGGTTGCTAGGCGCCGTGCCTTTCTCTGGTTTTTCTACCATGTCGTCTACGCGGTAGATGTCGTCTTTGATCATTTCACCAGAGATAACGCCGTATTTGTGTGTTTCTTCGGCTGGTACTTCTTGCACTGCAACGATAGAACAGCGGAACTGCTTAAATAGTGCCACCATCTGAGCCAGTACGCCCTCTTGCTCGTTCACACAAAGGTCATCAGCAAGAACAACAGCAAATGGCTCATCGCCTACCAATTCTCGTCCAGTTAGAATCGCGTGGCCCAAGCCTTTCATTTCGCGTTGACGTATATAAGTGAAGTTTGCAGATTCAATGATTTCACGGATATCTACCAACAGCTCTTCTTTGTTGGTACCGCTAATCTGATGTTCCAGTTCGTAGTTCTTATCAAAGTGGTCCATGATCGAGTGCTTGCCACGACCTGTCACAATACACATGCCGTTCATACCAGCTTGGATTGCTTCTTCGACACCGTATTCAATAAGCGGTTTGTTCACGACTGGCATCATCTCTTTTGGCATAGATTTCGTTGCCGGTAGGAAGCGTGTGCCATAGCCTGCAGCAGGGAACAGACATTTTTTTATCATTGGGGGAATATCCTATCTCGTTTTTATCAAGAATCTGCGCATAACTTTAACACGAGAGGTATCAATGAATCATGAATAAAGTAGGAAAAAATGTGAGACTCGGTGCGGAAAAAAGATGAGCGACTCGTCATTTCAGTTATCAGAGCCGCTAACATTGCATCACGACATTAAGTTTTGGTCTGCCCAGGCGATTGCCTGTACTCGGTTCTTTACGGATAGCTTTTTGAATATCTGATACAAGTGCGATTTGATGGTGAATTCACTGACGAATAACTCTTCGGCCATCTGACTGTTCGAGGCGCCAGCTTGTAGGCAACGCAGTACTTGTAGCTCACGAATGGTTAGGTCTACCGTAGCTGGTGCAGTATGAGTATTAATGACATTGCGGTAATAGTGTAAAAGTTGACTGGTTACATTACGCGGCAGCCAGTTTTGACCGTTAACAATGCCTTTTAACCCTTCTCCAATTTGCTCTAGCGTATCTTCAGAATAAAACACACCTTTTAATTGACCAAATGAAAGAAGTTCATCTGTGGTTAGTCTTTTAGGCACGTTGAAGACAACGGTTTCAAAGTTTTTCCATACAAGAGGCAAATTTTTGATCGATTGAACAAGTGATTTATGTTCACTGAAGTCGATCAGTAGAATTTTATTACGGTGTTGTGGCTTGGCTTCCATGAGTGCTGCGGTTGAAATCACCGGGATGCTCATATCAACGTACTTTTCGAGTGCCGCCACTTTTTTTTGCGCATTATCTTCCATACTGATCAGAAATAGCTTTCTTGCGTAAGCCGACTTTCTCACGTGTTCCAATCTCCCTGGGTTCAATAGAAGCCATAAACTGGCATTAAAGAGAGGCCATAACCATCGCTTTACTGAATAAATGCGTTCGAATTCAAAGCTTCACGAAACGATGTCTGCAACGCGAATCAAAAATGCTACACACGTAAGTTGAAATACGATTTGGGTTCTAGAGGATGACTCAATAGATCACAATGGTATTAGACTTTAATCAAAACATTAAAGCGTGCTATTCTAATGCGCTAAAATTTTATATATCCAGAGTGAAACGGAGCACATCATGGCCAGCCGTGGAATTAACAAAGTTATTTTGGTGGGGAATCTAGGTAACGACCCTGAAATTCGTTACATGCCGAATGGCGGTGCAGTAGCAAACATTACTATTGCGACTTCTGATTCATGGCGTGATAAAGCGACTGGCGAACAGCGCGAAAAAACGGAATGGCACCGTGTTGTGTTGTTCGGCAAACTTGCGGAAGTAGCAGGTGAGTATTTGCGTAAAGGCTCTCAAGTTTACATTGAAGGGCAACTGCAAACTCGCAAATGGCAAGATCAAAGTGGTCAAGATCGCTACTCAACTGAAGTCGTTGTTCAAGGCTTCAATGGTGTGATGCAAATGCTTGGCGGTCGTGCTCAAGGTGGCGGCGCACCTATGGGCGGTCAACAGCAGCAGCAAGGTGGATGGGGTCAGCCTCAACAGCCAGCTCAGCAGCAGTACAATGCGCCTCAGCAACAGCAACCACAACAACAGGCTCCGCAGCAATCACAGCAGCAGTACAATGAGCCACCAATGGATTTTGACGACGATATCCCGTTCTAAATTCTGCTTATGCTTGAATCGAAAAGGCCGCGAATATCGCGGCCTTTTTTATTGTCGCAATCTGATGATCTCACAGGCTTATCTTGGCAAGGTTAGGCGTAACAATAAAACTTATCAATGAGTGTGATTTTCTTTATGCTCCAGCCTCTCACTATCAGACTAATCCGATTGTTTGATGAACTCTTATCAAGTATAAATATTTCAATAAGGTATATGATGAATAAAAAAGGAATTTGGTATTCATGAGGTATACCCCAACTCTTAAGTTAAGCACACGGCTGGTGGCCTTTGTCACCATGATCGTTATCTGCGCCATGTTTATCTTGTTTGTCGGTGGCACCCTCTCTTTTAAACGTCTTGGGCAGGAATATCTCACCCATTATTTAGAAGGGATCGTAGAGGTGGTCGACAAGGAGATGGAAGATCCTGACGCCGCTTATTCTATGCAGCGCTGGATGCCGAAGATGCTGCAGGCTTCCAATATTGTCGAAATGACGTTGTCGACCAACAACGCCGTTGTTTATCGCTTCAAAGATACTTCTCATCAAATGGAAGCGTCAGTCTTGTTTGAGGCTGAGTACCAGCTGACTCACAATCAAGATTACACGATTCACTTTAAAGCAATTCCCCCTTACTTAGGTTACAGCTACTCAATGCAGGCGCTTTGGTCGATCACGCTTGCCGTTATATTGATCATCTTCTGCTTAATGCGCGGCGTGGCATGGCTTAAGGAACAATTAGAAGGCTCCGAAATGCTCGAAGAGCGAGGCAGAATGATCCTGGCTGGTAGGGTAGAGCAGTATGCCAAAGGTGACAAAAAAGAATGGCCTTACACCGCCAGTGAAGCGCTCGATGTATTAATCGAAGAGTTACAAGATGCGCGTCAAGAGCGAAGCCGATTTGATACCTTTATTCGAACTCAAACCTTCCTTGATAAGCTAACCGGTACCGCTAACCGAGTGTTATTTGATAGCAAGTTGGAATCGGCGTTACTAGAAAGTGGGGCTCGCGGCGCCGTGTTGCTAGTGCGTATTCAAGACTGGAAACTGGTTGAAGAAGAGCAAGATAAGCAAATTACGGATGAGTTTATTGTTGAAGTTGGGAGTTTATTGTCCAATTTAGTTCAACGATACCCAGATGTTGTATTTTCCCGTTATTACGATGCTGATTTTGCGCTTTTTCTACCGCACCAAAGTGCGAAAGATGTGGCTAACCTCGCCTCGCAATGCATTCGCCAGTTAGAAAAGTTAATGCCGCCAGAGCCACTTGATCCAGACAACTGGTGCCATATTGGCATCACCACTTATAAAGAAGGTGAGCGACACAGCCAAATCATTGATGAAGCCGAGACTGCTTTGCGTAGTGCGCAACTACAAAATAACAATAATTGGAGTCGCTTCAAAAAATGGAACCACGATGAAGAAGCTCGCGGAAGTGTGAGGTGGAGAACGTTATTTGACACAGCACTTACACCTGAAAGTGTGATACTCTACGCACAATCTGTGCACCCAATAAGTGACGCGACGCATAAAAAATCATTATATGAAGAGTTAACATGTCGGATTCGCGATCCTGAGAATGGGATTGTTAAAGCGTCTCGGTTCATTTCTGCGATCAGACAGGTTGGTTATGAAGCGCAAATGGATAAGTCGGTTATTAATAAATTCTTAAGAGAGTTTAAGGATAATTTTGATAACTCAAGATCGTATGCGCTCAATTTGAATGTAACGCCATTTTCTAACCGAGAGTACTTTAAATGGTTTCGTGATGAACTCTTACAGTTGTCACGTGAGCAGAGAAAGTGTCTCAGTTTTGAGTTTGTTGAAGCACAATTTGTAAGGCACTTAGACTTTATGCGACCAGTCGCTAAAATGCTGGCCGGTTTAGGGTGCCACTTAATGGTTGGGCAGGCTGGGCGTACCATCGTTAGCACTCACTATTTAAAAGAAGTGGACATTCGTTACCTTAAACTTCATCGCAGTTTAGTAGCAAAAATCGACCAACGACATGAAAACCAGCTATTTGTCCGCAGTATGCTAGGTGCGGCGGCAAACAGTAAAACTAAAATTATAGCAGTGGGAATTGAGAATCAGAACGAGCTCAACACATTAATTGAGCTCGGGGTTTATGGTGGGCAAGGGCGTTACTTTTCTGCGGAGCAGCAGTTTCTTCCTCGTCCCCAAGCGTTGCCGAATTCTCAATCAGAATCCCAAGTTAAATTGGGAAGACGAAATCGCTGGCGGAAAAAATAAAGATAATAATCATGGATTTCAAAGCACTATTCGACAAGCTTAAGCGATCATCTAGTGGTGGTCGCTCCTGCTTTTTGGTTATTCAGCCAGACGCCGTTTATTTATCATCTTCAATCAAAAGTAGTCGTCCATACCAATTTGATATTTCTGAGTCCAATTGGGAAAAAGCCGTTGAGCAAGCATTGAGCGTTGCAGCGAGTGCGTATGATTCATTAACGGTTATTCTTTCTCATAACTATTACCAGATGTACCAAATCGACAAACCGGTCATGCCGCGTCAAGAATGGCCAGCTGCATTACCGTTTTTGTTGAAAGAACTGATCTCTGAGCGTGCCATCGACATTATTGCCGATGCGGTCGAGTTACCGAATTCAACCAAAGTGCAAGCATACGTCTTATCGCGAAAAATATTGGATAAGATTGTGTTACTGGCCAGCCGAGCCCAGTTACCATTAGAAGCCATTCTTCCTGAAGACGATATTTGGGGAGAGACTGCGGGTGAACTAGGAAACTTCCTATTATTACAACGCAGTGTGCGTGGTCATTTCCGTATAAGCGCTTTTGTTGAAAATACTATTGCGTTCCACCGCTCTATTCGCAGTGTGACGCCACCGTTAACGGGGGTTCCGTCTAGCGATTTACAGATGGACAGTCTGTCGTTAGAACTGCAACGTTCGATTGATTATCTTTCATCTCAGTTACGCCACGTGCAATTACATCAATTGAAAGTGTGCTGCGATGAAGAGGATGAGAGCGAGCTTGTTCAGGCTCTGAACTACCGTTTAAGTACTAAGGTTTCACCGTTATTACCACCAGAACATGAGCTATCAGGACATGTTTTGGCTGACACTGCGGCTACTTCAAATACTCGACGCGTCAACTTATATCCCGATTACTTAAAGCCGAAAAAAGAGCTCCTGACGCTAAAAAATATCGCGTTATCTTGGGGCGTTGCGGCGGCTGCAATTCTATTTTCTTACGGTTATGTGACTTGGCAGAGCAGCGGTTTGGAAGATGAGATTGCTATTGTAAAAAGTAAAGGCGATATCATGAAGTCAGAGCTTGAACGTTATCAAGTCAAGCTACGTAAGCATCAACCTGACAATAATAAGCTGGCAGCTAAAGCCCGCTTAGAGCGTGAAGTCAAGGCGAAGCGAGACTCGCTTAAAGCTGTCGGGAAATACGATGACTCGCAACGCACGGGTTACTCTGGCGTGATGCAATCATTAGCGAAGCTAGGAAACCAAGAAATTTCTTTGTCCGAAATTCGAATCAATACCTATACCTTAGACCTGAAGGGACTAGCGAAAAAACCGAGCTCAGTGCCAAATTGGGTCAGCCAATTTAAAAATGAAATTAGCTTGGTTGGCCGAACGTTTGACGACGTCAAAATAGGTCGAAATGATAAGGATATTGTGACGTTTGAACTAAAAACGCGCGAGGATAAAGAGAAATGAACGAATTCTGGCTCTCATTAGAAGGGCGCTTTGGCGAAATGAGTACGCGTGAAAAAGTGCTCACCGCATTGTGCGGTTTAGTTGTCGTGATCATGTTGCTCTTTACGCTGGTATTGGAGCCAAAGCTTAACGAGATCATCAGTAATGAGAGGCAACTAAGTAATTTAAAGCAAGCCAATCAAAAGATTGAAATCGATACGCTACGTATTCAGGCGCAACTTAAGAAAGATCCAAATGCTGAGATTGATCGCGCGATATCTAATCTGTTAGCTGAGAGTCAGCATCTTTCGATGCAATTAGCGGAGATCATCGAGCATCTTATTACACCTTCGCAAATGGCTGAGCTGCTTGAAAATGTGTTGGAGCAGCAAAGTGGCATTCACCTTTTGTCTCTGCAAACCTTGCCATCTGAGCCAATAACGGAAGATAAAGAAGCATCGCAATACTCTGGTTACTACGTGCATCCTGTTCGTATGGAACTGACTGGTGACTATTTTTCTATTGCTAATTATCTGAATAAATTGGAGAGCCTTCCTGCGAGTTATTACTGGCGCAGCTTTAGTTATAAAGTCGAAGAGTACCCGAAAGCGAAGCTTGTGTTAGAAGTCTACACACTAGGATCTAGAGAGGAGTTTATTGGTGGTTAACAAACTCATCATCTCATTGCTTGTTATGGCAGCGGCAGGAACCGCTTGGGCAAACCAGGACCCAACGGCCCCACTTGGTTGGGAAAAGCCAGCGGTTGAAACGTCAGCGAAACCAAAAGTTAAACGGTATCGACTGCCTAAGCTCAACAGTATTGTGTGTAAGCCAAGTACTGATTGTATCGCGATTATGGATAACAAACTTGTCGAAAAAGGCGAGCTATTTAAGGGTTATCGCGTCGCGAGCATTAATAGTGAATTTGTAACTTTAAAGCGTGGTAACCGTCAGTGGGACCTAGAGCTTTTTGATTTAAACGTAAAACAATAATAACCAGAGCCCGATCAGATATGCGCAAATTAGTTGTAGGAATAACGATTGCTTCTTTAATGGGATGTTCAATGGGTCATCGGAATCCAGTGGAAGTTAAAGAAGCGCTCAATGAATCGATCAATCAAGCGAACAGCCGCACATTGGAAGAAATCCCTTCTTCTGTTGAGGCAGACTTGATGCCAAATTTAGACTCGAACGTTGCATCAGAGCAAGGCACCTCGAAGCGTTTTCGTATTCAAGCGAATGCGGTCGATGCAAGAAGCTTTTTCGCTTCGTTGGTGAAAGGCACAGAGTACAGTGTGGCGATTCACCCATCGGTACAAGGTAATATCACTGTCAACTTGTCAGATGTGACATTGGATGAAGTTCTGAATGTCGTACAGAATATGTATGGCTATGACGTGGTGAAGTCTGGCAAAGTTATTCAAATCTACCCAGCAGGTATGCGTACGGTGACCATTCCAGTCGATTACCTGCAGTTCAAGCGTTCTGGTCGCTCATTAACCAGCATTGTTACGGGCTCTGTAACCTCGGCTGGTACGTCTAATTCTGGTGGTAGCTCAGACAGTTCTGACTCGTCAGACTCTAACAATGGAAACAACAACGATAGCTCGACCACATCTACGGGTGGTACACGCATTGAAACCATCACTGAAAGTGATTTCTGGCCGATGCTGCAGCAAGCTGTTGCGAATCTAATTGGTTCAGGCAAAGGGCAAAGTGTGGTTGTAACGCCACAAGCGGGAGTTATTACGGTTCGAGCATTTCCAGATGATATTCGCGAAGTACGCGAGTTCTTAGGTGTATCGCAGGAGCGCATGCAGCGCCAGGTCATTCTTGAAGCTAAAATCCTAGAAGTGACGTTGAATGATGGCTACCAACAAGGCATCAACTGGTCAAACTTATCGGCGTCAATTGGTAACTCGGGTAGTATCGTAGTCAACCGCCCTGCGTCGACATTACCACCATTGGATGCGATTGGCACGCTATTGGGCGGTCAAACCAACGTGACTATTTCGGATGGTAACTTCAATGCCGTGTTGAGCTTTATGTCTACGCAAGGTGACTTGAACGTCCTTTCGAGCCCTCGTATTACCGCTGCCAACAACCAAAAATCTGTCATCAAGGTCGGTACCGATGAGTACTTTGTTACCGAGCTATCGAGTAATGCAGGCAACGGTGAAAACTCAAATGCAGTTCCTGAAGTGGAACTGACGCCATTCTTCTCGGGTATTTCCCTCGATGTGACTCCGCAAATTGATAACAAAGGCAATGTGTTCCTGCATGTTCACCCCGCAGTTATTGAAGTCACGGAAGAAGTGAAGCAATTGAACTTGGGCGGAGATTTCCAAAACATCCAACTGCCATTAGCGAAAAGCTCTATTCGTGAATCAGACTCGGTTATTCGTGCTAAAGATGGCGATGTTGTGGTTATCGGCGGGTTGATGAAACAGCAAAATCGTGAGCTTGTTTCTAAAGTCCCATTTTTGGGCGATGTACCAGCACTGGGGCATTTGTTCCGCAACGTGAATAACGTAACTGAGAAAACAGAATTGGTCATCTTGCTAAAACCGACCGTAGTTGGCGTGAACTCTTGGCAGAAAGAGCTAGAGCGCTCTCGTGATCTGCTGCAAGAGTGGTTCCCAGATGCGCAATAAGTGCTGGGAAAGGTTCTGTTTTTCAATAGGTTTGTGATTCGAGTATGTACTTGTCACACTTTGGATTCCGAGTTCAGCCTTTTTCGTTAACCCCAAATACAGAAATGTTCTTGGGGTTAGTCCCTCACTATGAGGCGATCCAAACCATCCTAGCTGCCGTGCAAATGGGAGAAGGGGTGATTAAGGTGACGGGAGAAGTCGGCACTGGAAAAACCATGGTATGCCGTAAGCTGATCGAGCAGATTGAATCTGAAGTTGAGCTTATTTACTTACCCAATCCAGTGTTGAATGGGGAACAGTTGCAGTTTGCTGTCGCCAGAGAGTTGGGTATCGAGAACGATGATCCGCTGCGTATCGTTTCCCTCATTCAAGAGCACTTGATTCAAGTACATTACTTGGGAAAGAAAACCGTCTTGATCGTTGATGAAGCGCAAGCTCTTTCCCCACAAGCTTTAGAAACATTACGTCTATTTGGCAACTTAGAAACGGAACAAGATAAGCTCATTCAATTGGTGTTATTCGGACAACCTGAGTTGGATGAAAGATTGGCTAACCATGAGCTAAGGCAATTTCGTCAACGCATTACGTTTAGTTGCCAGTTACGTCCTCTCTCTATCGATGAAGGCGTGGCTTACATCAATAATCGTTTAGATAAAGCAGGCAATGGGGCGCACATTTTTTCTATTGAACAGAAAAAAGCGATTTGGCGTTCATCCATGGGGATTCCGCGCTTGATAAACCAAATTAGCCACAAGTCGTTGCTTGCTGCATTTAATGAGCGTTGCACACTATTGAAAAATCATCACGTTTACGCCGCTATGCACGATACGTTTGATGCCCGTAAACCTAAGTTTAAAACACCCGTATTTTGGGGATGGAGTCAACCTTGAGTGCCATCAATAAAGCATTATCAGAACTTGCTGAAAAAACATCGCCGTCAGAGCTTACTCGTGCGGAGATTCCAAGTGTCTCACGCAGTAAACCTTGGCTTTGGCTTGTCGCCGGTTTTTCGTTAAGCCTTGCGGTTGGTAGCTGGGCGGTCTCTCGCGGTCCTGTCCCTTCAGGCGAGCTATCACAGTTTCAAACCGACGCTATGCCACTGTCGTCTGTGAATGTCTCACCAATTGTTTCATCGGAGCGCACTCACTCGCCAACGAGTAAAATGACGCCCGATACAACTCAAGTGGTTTACACTAAACCAGCCACACAGCCGGTAGCGCAACAGCCTCACATGCAAGAGACTGATAGGTTCACGCCAAGATCTGAGATAAATATCGCCTCTGATGATGCAGTTTTACTCGCGCAGTTAGCAACGATGCCGAGCGAGGAGCAATACGATCACGTAACCCACACAACATCAGAAAACAGTTCAATGCGCATTGAGCAGGTTGAGCTTACTCACCGCCAATTATCTCTTAAAGCGGTTAGCCGAGCGGAAAAAGCACTGGATGCTAACGATATGCAAACGGCGTTATCGGCTTATGCCGAGGCGTTGCGTTATGAGCCAATGAATGCAGACACGCGTCAAAAGTTATCAGCGTTGTACTTTGGTAAAGGTGACACGCGTAAAGCATATGAGATTATTCAAGAAGGTATCAACCTAGATACGAACAACCAAGTACTCCGCTTGGCCTTGTCTAAGTTGTTAGTGAAAGCTAATCAACCTGAAGCGGCGCTGAGCCCGCTTGTTCATTTGCCTCCAGTACTAAGTCGAGATTACTTGGCGATGCGTGCGGCATTGGCACAAAAACACAAGCAAAATGACATTGCGCTTGAGAGCTATCAACTCCTCACTCAGCGTGAGCCGGAAAACGCGCGCTGGTGGTTAGGTTTGGCTATTCAACAAGAGCGCGCCCTGGCTTTTACTGCCGCGATTAACTCTTACAACCAAGCTCTGGGTAAAGTTGGCATTTCGAATCAATCGCAAGCATTTATCCGTGACCGTTTGAACATCTTGAAAGAGTTGGAGAGCGCACAATGAAAATTCAGTTGAGAAAACGCTTGGGCGATCTTCTGGTTGAGGAAGGTATCGTCTCTGAAGAACAAAT
Organism: Vibrio sp. Vb0888; assembly: GCF_033338835.1. Lineage (NCBI taxonomy): Bacteria > Pseudomonadati > Pseudomonadota > Gammaproteobacteria > Vibrionales > Vibrionaceae > Vibrio > Vibrio sp. Vb0888. Next base: position 32,952 of record NZ_JAWOTL010000020.1, on the reverse strand, counting down.
CCAGCAAGCACTAAACGCACAACGCAGTACCGGGCAGAAGTTAGGGGATGCGTTAATTGACCTTGGCTTTATTACTGAAAAGCAAATGTTGGACTTCTTGTCTCAGCAGCTTGGTTTGCCACTGATCGATCTTGGTCGTGCGCCTGTGGATGCCGAAGCCGTGCAGATTCTACCTGAGGTACACGCACGTCGCTTACGTGCGATGGTCGTTGCTCGAAATGGGGACACACTGCGCGTTGCTATGAGTGACCCTGCGGACTTGTTCATCCAAGAATCATTGATGAACTTGTTGGGCCAATACAACCTTGAGTTCATTGTGGCTTCGGAGCGTCAGCTCATTTCAAGCTTTGACCGCTATTACCGCCGTACTAAAGAAATTGCCTCCTTTGCTGAGCAGCTGCATGAAGAGCATAAAGATGTACAAAGCTTTGATTACGGTATTGATGAGGCCGACAGTGAAGAGGTTACCGTTGTAAAGCTGGTTAATTCCATGTTTGAAGATGCGGTACAGGTTGGAGCTTCGGATATTCATATTGAGCCAGACGATCAAGTATTGCGTTTGCGCCAGCGTATTGATGGCGTATTGCATGAAACGCTCTTAAATGAAGTGAATATTGCATCGGCTTTGGTTCTTCGACTGAAGTTGATGGCACACCTAGATATTTCTGAAAAGCGCTTGCCACAAGATGGCCGATTCAATATCAAAGTTCGTGGCCAATCAATTGATATTCGTATGTCGACGTTACCAACGCAGTACGGAGAATCTGTGGTAATGCGTCTGCTTAACCAGTCCGCTGGTTTGCGTCCGTTAGAAGAGTCGGGCTTGCCGCCAGACTTGCTTGCTCGCTTGCGTCGACAGTTGGCGCGTCCGCACGGCATGATTTTGGTTACCGGGCCGACAGGTTCCGGTAAAACCACCACGCTTTACGGCGCATTGAGTGAGCTCAACGAACCTGGGAAAAAGATCATTACAGCAGAGGACCCGGTTGAATATCGTCTGCCTCGCATCACTCAGGTACAGGTTAACAGCAAGATCGATCTAACTTTCTCGCGTGTTCTTAGAACCTTTTTACGTCAAGACCCAGACATCATTCTTGTTGGTGAGATGCGTGACCAAGAGACGGTAGAAATTGGTCTGCGAGCTGCACTAACGGGTCACTTAGTATTGAGTACTCTCCACACCAACGATGCTGTCGACAGTGCGTTACGTATGATCGACATGGGTGCGCCGGGTTACTTGGTTGCTAGTGCAGTCAGAGCTGTGGTGGCGCAGCGTCTTGTGCGCCGAGTTTGCCCCGATTGTAAAACAGAAGACCACTTAGATGAGTCTCGCCAGCAGTGGTTAGCTGGGCGTTTCCCAAATCAAGTTAGCACCATTTTTTATAAAGGCGCAGGTTGCCAAAACTGTAATTTGACTGGTTATCGAGGCCGAATCGGTGTGTTTGAAATGCTCGAACTTGAGCAAGAGATGATGGATAAATTGCGCGCCAATGATGCGGTTGGCTTTGCGCAAGCCGCGCGCCGCTCAGAAAACTATAAGCCACTGCTTGCTTCTGCAATGGAACTGGCGCTACAAGGCACCGTCAGTTTGGACGAAGTGATGACCCTAGGTGAGGGCGATGCTTCTGGTAAGACTGATCCCATTTTCATATAGGTAAGTGAATGCCAACTTTTCGTTATCAAGGCCGCACGCTAGACGGCTCATCCACTAACGGCAAAATCGAAGCAGTGAACTCAGAAGCTGCGGCGGAAGCATTGATGAACAAAGGGGTCATCCCGCTCAATGTACGGTTAGAGAAAGAGTCGGCAAAAAGCCAAGTGAGCTTGTCTAAGCTGTTTGTGCCTGCTATTCCGTTGGAAGTAATTATTCTTTTCTCTCGCCAGTTGTTTAGTTTGACTAAAGCTGGCGTACCTTTGCTGCGCTCTATGCGTGGCTTGTTGCAAAATTGCGAAAACAAACAGCTCAAAGAGGCGCTAGAAGATGTCGTTTCTGAACTGAGTAATGGCCGAGGTTTGTCTTCTGCGATGCAGCAACACAGCAAAGTATTCAGCCCACTGTTCGTTTCTATGATCAACGTCGGTGAGAATACGGGTCGGCTTGACCAAGCGCTATTGCAACTGGCGAATTACTACGAACAGGAACTTGAGACTCGCAAACGCATCAAAGCGGCGATGCGTTATCCGACGTTTGTCATTATCTTTATCACCATCGCCATGTTTGTATTGAATATCTTGGTGATCCCTGAGTTTGCATCGATGTTCACGCGCTTTGGGGTTGAGCTACCATTGCCGACGCGTATTTTGATCGCGACTTCTAATTTCTTTGTAAATTATTGGGTGTTGCTGGTTGTGGCAATGATTGGCGCGTTTACTGTATTCAGAGCGTGGGTGGCGACGGCTGATGGTCGGGAGAAGTTCGATAAGTTTCGGCTTCGGCTGCCAATTGTAGGCGATATCGTTAATCGTGCGCAGCTTTCTCGTTTTGCCAGAACCTTCTCGTTGATGCTGAAATCAGGGGTGCCACTTAACCAGTCTTTGGCTTTGGCCGGGGAAGCCTTAGGGAACCGTTTTTTAGAAAACCGAATTCTTGAGATGAAGTCCGCAATTGAAGCGGGTAGCACCATTTCAGTGACGGCCATCAACAGTAAAATATTTACCCCATTGGTGATTCAGATGATTGCAGTAGGTGAAGAAACTGGTCGTATTGATGAGTTGCTGCTGGAGGTGTCGGACTTTTACGATCGAGAAGTCGATTACGATCTAAAAACGCTGACCGCAAGAATAGAACCATTACTTTTGGTGATTGTCGCAGGCATGGTCATGGTGCTGGCATTGGGTATCTTCTTACCAATGTGGGGAATGCTCGACATCATCAAAGGCGGCTAATAGGTGGTTGAAAATCAAAGCCGAGCAACGCTTATTGTGTTTGGGGTTATTGCTACGATTATGGCGGTGGGTTTGGCGGTCAAATTACGTCCTGTGACCGAGCAAGCACAAGTAACTGGGGCTAAGTTGGCGAGAGTTTGGATGCAAGATAGTGTTCAGCGTTATCGTCAAGCTTGGCTAGTACAAGGCGAGCCAGAGCATATGCTGATGGATGGTTTTAACCTTACTATGACTGAGGACGGGTTAGTGTCTCCCTTTACTCAGCAAGGTGTATTAGATTGTGGTTATTGGCTAGCGGTGCATTACCCCCAACGTAAAATAATGACCAACAAGTTAATAGATATCAGTGGAGCCATCAAAACTGATCGTTATGTCTGTCAATACACTTATGAAAATGGTCAGTCGATTGTAGTTATCTTAACTGCTAATCAACTGAAAATAGACGTCGAAATGTCGGCAGAGTGAATTTTTTGACACCTAATCACTATAATTGGTAATGAAAGTCGGTATAATGCAATCATTACCATAAGTAACAGGCTGTAATAGTGGGTAAACAATAATGTGTTTTTCTCATTGCAGCATGAACTGAATAATGGCGAATCGTCATTCTGCTCAAGCGGTAGATACAGTATCCACTTCACGGTCAGTTTTAGTGAACGTTGCTGCCCCAAACCGTTTTGACAATATCCAAAATGGTCGCGTGACCTAAACAAAACTTTGCAGTTGTACTGCATGCTTACATAGAGAGAGTAAACAATGAAAAGACAAGGTGGTTTCACCCTTATCGAATTGGTAGTGGTAATTGTAATCCTAGGTATTCTAGCGGTAACTGCAGCACCACGTTTCCTTAACCTGCAAGATGATGCTCGCAAAGCTTCATTACAAGGTTTGAAAGGTGCCATTGATGGTGCTGCGGGTATCACATATGGCAAAGCTGCGGTTGAGGGTGTTGAAGGGTTAGAAAAAGGTAATGCCAAAGCAAGCGTTGAAGGTATTGCACTAGCATATGGCTACCCAACAGAGGGAGGTTTAGATGTTGCTGTAACAGGTTTAGCTGATGATTGGAAAGAGTTTTCGCTTACTAATGCTAGTACAGCATTTACATTTGAAGGTAGAGATACTGAAGGCTGGAAGTTAGATGTAACAGAGTTAGATAATGAAGAAAAAACAACTGGTTGTTATGTGGCTTATATAGAGGCAACGGGTAGTACAGCAGATAAAGCCGCCAAAACTGTAATTGTTAGCGATAAGTGCTAAATTTTTCTGTAAGGGTCAGTCGTTTTGGCTGGCCTTTATCTCTTTATTTTGATTAATCTCGGAATAGTTCATATGCGTAAATCATCAGGTCTTAGTGCAATAGAGTTTGTGGTTGTGCTAATTATCTTGGGTGTGATCGGTTATGTGGTATTACCAAGATTTATCAGCTTTGAACCAGAAACTTACGAAGCAAAGTGGGAGCAAACTAAGCAAACCGCCGAGCAGGTTTCTGAAACATTGAGCAATAAAGAAACTTACGATCGAATTGAAGAAGAGATTGGTCGTTCAAAAGGGCAAAATAACTAGACATTGGTTATTTGTTCGTCTGTTCACACTTCGAATCGAAAAATTATAAACCTATCATTAATCTCATAATTTCATCGTATACTTATCTCGCTTGTTCTAAGCCTAAGGTTGGGTTATGAAAATTCGCAGCTCTGCATTAGGGTTCACGTTAATGGAGTTAATCCTCGTGATTGTTCTCCTCTCTATCCTTTCACTTTTTGCAGCCAGCCGTTTTATGGGCTCTGGCAGTTTTTCTGCATATGCATTACAAGAACGCGTGATTTCTGTGATTCGCCAAGTGCAGGTGAATCGTATGCAGTCGAATGTTGAGAAACCTGATGATAACTTTCGTTTGCAAGTTTCTAGCTCATGTGTTGGTTCAGTTGCTGCCTGCGCACTAATAGGTAGTGCACAAGATGCCCGTAGTGACGTGGTTATCGATAAGTCCGCAAAGTTTTCCGTTATCAGCGGTGCCGCAAATACAATTAATTTTAACCTTCTCGGCAATCCTGTAAGTGGTGCTGTAAACATCTTAATTGAAGATAAACATGGTCGAAGCCGCTGCCAAGTTGAAATTAATACTCAAGGCTATGTTTCTAAAGGAACATGCTCATGAAGAAATCTAGTGGCATGACTTTGATAGAAATGATCATCGCGATTGTTTTAATGGGCATTGCGATGGTGGCGTTTACTTCTTTTCTTGTCCCTCAAATTCGAGATTCCGCCATTCCTCATTATCAAACTCGTGCCGCTGCATTAGGCCAAGGTTTTATGTCTCAGATATTGGCGCGAGGCTTTGATGAGAACAGCGATTTTGATGGTGGTACTGTTCGATGTGGTGAGAATGGAGTGAGCTGCACTGACGTAAATAAATTAGGTGTGGATAAAAAACTAGACGGTTCCTTGGAAACAACGCCTAGTGATTTCAACGATGTAGATGACTATATCGGGTGTTGGAGCACATCTACAACAGCTTCTCAGTGTGATGGTGCCTCTAGAGGGAATATCAGTGATGTACTTGGTGCGGACAGTACTGAGCAGTACAAAAACTTTAGATTAGAAGTTAGCGTTGCATATGATGATCTGACGGATAAAGCTCCCGATGAAATAACCGAATACAAAAAAGTAACATTAAGGATTTTTGCGGGGAACACGCAGCCCCTTACTTTAACCGCTATTAAAGGGAACTACTGATGAAAGCTCGTGGTTTCACCTTAATGGAAATGATAGTTACGATTGTGATCGGCAGCTTCATCATGTTGGGTATAGCTGGGTATGTCCAGTTAGGAATGAAAGGTTACGCTGATACTATCGATCGCCAACGAATACAAACACAGGCTCAGTTTGTTTTAGAAAAGATGACGCGTGAAATCCGCCATGCTGTACCTAATAGTTTTCATGTGCCAAAAGGAACAACTAATTGTCTAGAGTTTATGCCGATTGAATATTCTGGTTTTTACACTTTTAAGAATAATGACTTAGAGTTTTTGCTAGGTAATGACTCAACGCTTAATCCTATTCCTGCGAATCGCAGGATTGTGATAAACCCGAGCCGATATGAAGATTTACAATCAACTTCTTCGCGAAATATAGCCATTGGTGGTTTAGCTAAAACAGGTAAGGTTTTTGTTGTTAGTGGGGGGGCAAGTACGATTACGGGATCCTCTGTTTCTAGCCGTCTTTATATTTATCAAGAGAAGTCGGAGGTTCGCTACTGTTTTGATACCAAGCAAGTTACGCGAAATGGTATTACGGTTGCGGATAGTGTCGATACGTCCGTAAGTAGTATGCGTTATCTAGAGCCTACTCTGCAACGAGGTGGTTTAGTTCATATAAATCTAGAGTTTGAGCAGGATGGTGAACGTAGTGTGTATCAACAAGATGTGCAGGTGCTCAATGTCCCGTAAAAGAAACTCCAGCGGAAATGTACTAATCATCGTGTTATTCGTCATTATTGTAATGGGATATTTGGCTTCCTCTTTAATGAAAGTTACATGGTCGAATCAAAGCGGATTAACAAGAGAGTTTTTGGGAACAAAAGCTTGGTTTGTTGCTCAGTCCGCCAATGAGTGGGCACTGACCAAGATGTATCCGTTAGATACAAGTACAACAGATATCGAGACCGTATGCAGTGGGGAGGTTAGCGGTGCCGTTCCGCCGGTAGCTGTGGGAAGTGGGTGCAAGGTTAATGCGATGGCATGTACAAATATAGGTACTTTCAATGAGGGTACCCCTGACGCTAAATCTCTTTTTAAGGTGCAGGCCACGGCAATGTGTGGTTCTGGGGTTATACAGGTACAGCGTCAGCAAGAGGTTTGGGTAAAGGAGTACAAATGAATACAAGAATACTAATTATAATTTCTGGATTGCTGTTTTTTTCTGGAAATGCTTTTGCTACTGTTTTCGATCTCACGCCTTGGTATAGCTGGAAAGGAAAGATATATGCTAAAAATAGCCCTTGTCCAGGGAAGGGCAGTTACAACTACAGTTTAACCATTTACACTTGCTCAAAGGGATTATCGCTTGATCCCGGCGATAAAATCTTAACCAATAACCAAACCAGTTGGCTGCGTATAAAAAAATACGTGAGTTTTGGCGGTTATAATACCATCGGTAGCCCGAGCAACTCTTTATCGTTGGATCTCAACGGAAATTCATTTGCTGCCTCTAACCTGACTCTTAATGGCCATATTGATAATGGTAACTATATAGAGCTATCTAACTCGACTGTGCTAGGGACGGTAAGAAGTACCAAAGATGGTGTCAAGCTGACCAATGTCGATGTCGGCCAAAATGTTATCGCTAAAAACTATGTAGATGTTTCAAACGGTGCTATCCATGGATACCTTGACAGCAGTCATAGTGGTATTCGTATTAATAATGCATTTGTTGGCTCATATCTCATCGCGAAGCAAGAAATTGAAGCTTTCAATAGCTCGGTTAACGGCAGTATCACAAGCTCTAATGGTGGGGTAGATATTGATGCGTCTGGCAGTGCCAGCGCAAAGTCTGTGAGTGGTCATATTACGGCTAAGGGGGCCGTCACGGTTAATCATTATCAGGTAAGCCAGCAAATCTCATCGGATGGTTATATTGAACTGACTAACACTAAAGTTGCCAGCTATGTAAGTACAAATAGTAATAGCAGTCCCGCTGTAGTCATCCAGCAAGGTTCAGATGTTTCAGGCAGTATTATAAGCAAAGGGTATATCAAAGTAAGCCATTCTTCCGTGAGCGGCAATGTAGATAATACTCAAGGCAGCAATCAGGGCATTTTAGTTGAAAGTAGTCAGATAGATGGTGATGTTTTAGCTAAAGGCTATGTGGATGTTCAAAACTCCCTTGTTGATGGTGAAGTCGTCAGTTCTAACGATGGCGGTCAGATCAATAGCTCAAGAGTGAAAAGTGATGTTGAGGTTAAGGGGTATCTAGAGGTAGTTAGTAATTCTTATGTGTGTGGTACAGCATCAAGTGAAAATAATGGGGCAAATATCAGTAACGCCTATATCGGTGATGATGTAAACACTAAAAAGTACCTGAACGTGACGAACTCAACAGTGTTTGGCACGGCAGGTGTTCTTAATGCAGGAATGGCTTTGTCTGCAGCAAAAATCCTAGCGGACAGTAAGGCTTTAGAGTTTCCAAGCAATAGGTACATTGAGTTCTCTAATAATACTACCCTTTGCGGTACTGCGAATTCATCGTATTCCTATGATGGAAACCTCGTTGCGTATTGTGGGTTAAGCGATCCAAAATGTAGTGCACAGCAATCGAAGGGTAAATGTCCTGTTGATTTAGTGAGTAGTTCAGAATATAGAGATTTTTATGATTACTGTGGCATTACGCCGCCAGAGCCTGAACCAACTTTACCTGATCCAAAAAAATGTATTGATGTTGAGGCCTTTGCTCAAGAATCTGACCTTGAGCAAAAGTGGGCAACTATGGGTTACTTTAGCGGTGATTATAATGGACAGGGTGGTGCAGAGCCTAAACCATTTATTCACAAGAATCGTTTGAGAATAACCAACAATGTGCAGGGCCAAGCCGCAGTTGGCGCATACAACTATATATTTCCATCAAGCAACAACATTATTGAAGTTGAATTTGACCATTTTGCGTACGATGGTAACCGTAACAACACTGGTGCAGATGGGGTAGCGATTGTGTTTTCGGATGCAAGTGTTCCACCATCTACTGGTGCATTTGGTGGGCCGTTAGGTTATGGCGTGAAACCTGACGGCGGAGGCATCGAAGGGTTTGCTGGAGGTTGGATCGCTTTTGGTATTGATGAGTATGGTAACTTCTCTAATGAAGGCAGTTATTATCAAGATAAAAATCCGCTTGATAGTAGCCCTGGACAGAATGATCATTCAATAACAATACGAGGATCGGGTGAGAAAAAAGGTCCTGGTGAATATATTGACACGAACAACCATCGTATAGGTACGTTCCCTGAAGGATGGTTCGGTGGGTATCGCTTTATTAAAAAGAACAGTAACGTTGGCAAGCTTGATGATGAGTCAAAGGACGAGATTCACCGTTATCGGATGACTATTGATTCACGGGCTATCGATGGTCGAGACGCCGGGGTTTATGTCTCTATCAAAAGAGCCAGCTACCAAGGTAACCTCAAAGTTGATGTTGATGATAGAGGGAAACTAAAAAGCTATAACCTAGATTGGGAGGACATTATTGATTCTTTCAATATCATGCAAGGTTTTGCTCAATCGACTGCTCCAAGTGAATTTCGAGTGTCTGTAGCGGGTTCTACTGGCTTGGTAAAAAATGTGCATGAAATTGATAACTTCCAAATATGTGCCGACGAATTCCAGCCACTTACAGAAGGTATCCATCATTTTGAGTTTGATTACTCCGGCTCTGGCAGTACATGTCAGCCGTCTGATGTCACTCTGAGGGCATGTATGGATAAAGACTGTAATACGCTTTATCCTGGCTCAATAACCGATGCCGAAGATTTGCACGTAACTCTTTCCCCCAGTGCGGGGCATCATGTTGCTAATTGGGAACAAAGTTCACCAATTAGCTTTAAGGGGTCTACTAATCTTCAGATTCGAGGCTCTAGAGCGGGTGAAGTTACTATGGGTATTGCACACAGCTCGGTTCCACAGTTCGGTTTTGAGGATACACGTTGTCGAATTAATGGTGGTGAGCTTTCGGCCAAATACTGTAAGATTAAATTCCGTCGCAATACGTTATCTATCGTTGCTGAAGATGTCATCGCTAACAAGGAGTCTTCAGATAGCAACTTTTTTGAATTTTGCTCATCTAGTTCAACAACCGATACTACACGTAATATTAATATGAGCATGAAGCATACCGTAGCTCCGATAGTGCAGCCAGATGTTACGTTAAACTATATGAAGAGAGAGGGGGATACTGCGCCGGTTTGGAGCTCGGACAAAACTATTTCAGAGAAAGGGAGTACTTACCTTAAGGATGTATACTTTAATGATAATGGGCAAGCTAAGTTTAAGTTTACTTATCCTGAAGTAGGTCAAGTTTCGTTTATTGCTTCTGTTGAGGGGATTCAAGATTCCGAGGGTGTTGGCAAATTTGTGAGTTATCCACATCGCCTCCAAGTAACTGCAGGTGGGCGGTGTAGCAGTATTAACTCTGGGTGTGATAGTCGGTTTGTTTCAGCTGGTGAGGAATTTACTATGAGCATCACTGCTTTGCAGTATAGTGAAGATGGTAAAGGTCATATACCAGCTAAAAACTACGAAGAAGAACAAATGGTTGTGTCAAATGAAGTTGTGTATCCCGCTATAAGTGCTGGCGGAAAAAAAGCAGAGCTTCTCACAGACACATATAAACATATTGCTTCTGATGATGCTAAAACGTTATTTCCTCAAACTGTGTCAGAGGTAGGTGCGTTTGAATTTTCAATAAGTGCGCCCAAAGGCGATGTTGAAAATACGTCTCTCTACCTTGGTAAGAGTTCATTCTTGATTCAGCCCGCGACCATTACACTTGGTCGTTTCTATCCTAAGTTCTACACGTTGCGCGGGCAAAATTGGGACTATGCTGGAAGTCAAAGCTTTAACTATATGAATCAAAACTTCGATTCTATGTGGTATGAAGTAGAGGTATTGACTGGTGGGGATGTTCCAAAATCAGTAGAAAATTATAAATACTTCAACAAAGAACATGTAGCATCTTTTGAGTTGAGTGATTCATTGAATCGGTTTAATGCTCAGGGGAATTTAACACCTTCTTGGGTAGACGCATTGGGAAGTATTCAACGCTTCACACTGACTCCCCCATTAAGTGGAGAGTGCAATTCGGCAGAAGGATTGTGTTGGATGAAAAAGACTCCTGCCGCAGGTTACGAAGATGGACCTTTTAATCTTAATGGCAACACCATAAAAGCGACAGATATAAAGGTTGGCGTGGCAACAGAGCCAGATCCTATATCGGTGTATGGTAATCCAGTTCTTTCTACTCAACCTGATATCCGCTTTGGTCGTGTAGGCCTAGATGATGTTGGTGGAAATCAGGGTGCGACCTTACATATTCCTCTAAGAATCGAATACTGGAATGGTAGCCGCTTTATCGCCAACCCTAATGATAATCAAACCGATGTGAAAGGTGTCACTGCCGCTGAAAGGCATATTTGGCCAACAGGTACTGATGCTGATCCTAAAGCGGTTACACTAGGAGCTGGTGGTGAAGTGTCTTCTGGTTCTTCTCGATCTGTTACTGCAACTCAAGCTGAACCATACCGTCAGCAAACGCGCGTTTGGTTAGATCTTGATGATTCAAAAAATGGCTTACCATGGCTCAAATATGATTGGGACAATGATGGCTCCGAAGAAAACCCATCATCCGTCGTCACCTTTGGTATTCATCGTGGTAACGATCGCGTGATTTACCGTGGTGAGCCAGGGTTAACCGGACAGTAACAACTTAGGTTTTTGCCCTTAAGTTAGGAAACTGCAAGAAATTGAGGCTTTCTGCTCATGTTTGTGTACCAATACCTTGCTGTGACAGCGAGGCATTGGTACATTTAGAGCAATTTTTGTCTTCTATATTTTTGCAGGATGAGCGAAGAGTATGTTTAAGAAACTTCGTGGCATGTTTTCTAACGATCTATCTATCGATTTAGGTACAGCCAACACTCTAATTTACGTAAAAGGGCAAGGAATTGTCCTTGATGAACCTTCTGTAGTTGCTATTCGTCAAGATCGTGTAGGTTCTGCAAAAAGCGTTGCTGCAGTCGGTCACGCAGCAAAACAGATGCTTGGTCGTACACCTGGCAACATTTCCGCTATTCGCCCAATGAAAGACGGCGTAATCGCTGATTTCTACGTAACCGAAAAAATGCTTCAGCACTTTATCAAGCAAGTGCACGATAACAGCATCCTAAAGCCAAGCCCACGTGTTCTTGTTTGTGTTCCTTGTGGTTCTACCCAAGTTGAGCGTCGCGCAATTCGTGAATCAGCACTTGGTGCTGGTGCCCGTGAAGTTTACCTAATCGACGAGCCAATGGCGGCGGCAATTGGTGCTGGTTTACGCGTATCTGAGCCGACAGGTTCAATGGTGGTCGATATCGGTGGTGGTACAACTGAAGTTGCCGTTATCTCTCTAAACGGTGTGGTTTACTCATCGTCTGTACGTATCGGTGGTGACCGCTTTGATGAAGCTGTGATCAACTACGTACGTCGTAACTACGGCAGCTTGATTGGTGAAGCAACGGCTGAAAAGATCAAACACGAAATCGGTTCTGCTTACCCAGGTGATGAAGTTCAAGAGATTGAAGTTCGCGGTCGTAACCTTGCAGAGGGTGTGCCACGCAGCTTTAGCTTGAACTCAAACGAGATCCTAGAAGCGCTTCAAGAGCCGCTATCTGGCATCGTATCAGCAGTCATGGTTGCACTAGAACAGTGTCCACCAGAGCTTGCTTCAGACATTTCTGAAAACGGTATGGTACTAACCGGTGGTGGTGCACTACTTAAAGACCTAGACCGTTTACTAATGGAAGAAACTGGTATTCCTGTGGTTATCGCGGAAGATCCACTAACGTGTGTTGCGCGTGGTGGCGGTAAAGCACTAGAAATGATCGACATGCACGGTGGCGATCTGTTCTCTGAAGAATAAAGGTTTAGGTGAAGCTCATGTCGGGCTTCACCTTCATTTCTGCTCTCTCTGTAATTCAAACATGCTCCATACCTAAAAGTATTTAGTTAAGTATTTTTAGGTTGCCAAGTAAGGCTCAATAATCATGGAAGCAATCAGGTCAAAAACAAGATGAAACCGATTTTCGGCAGAGGTCCGTCTCTGCAATTACGTCTGTTTTTTGCTGTCATCGTGTCGGCGAGCTTGATGCTGGCCGATAGTCGTCTAGATACGTTTTCCAACGTTCGATACCTACTAAACAGTATGGTTGCACCGATTCAGTACGCAGCGAATTTACCTCGTAGTATGTTCGATGGCGTATTTGAACGTTTTAATTCTCATCAGGCATTGGTTGAAGGCAATCGCAGCTTAAAGCGAGAAGTACTACGCCTGAAAAGCGAGCTTATCTTGCTCGACCAGTATAAAGAAGAAAACCAACGCTTACGTAAGTTGTTAGGATCTTCATTTGTCCGTGATGAAAAGAAAGTCGTGACAGAAGTAATGGCGGTTGATACTTCACCTTATCGTCATCAAGTGGTGATCGATAAAGGCCGTATTGATGGTGTTTACGTTGGTCAGCCTGTTATCAATGAGAAAGGCATCGTTGGTCAGGTCACGTTTGTCGCAGCGCACAACGCACGTGTTCTGCTGCTAACGGACGCGAAAAATGCAATTCCTGTCCAGGTGATCCGCAATGATATCCGAGTGATCGCATCGGGCAATGGTGAAATGGATGAAATCCAACTGGAGCACATTCCAACCAGCACAGATATTCAGGTTGGTGATTTATTGGTGACATCCGGTTTAGGTGGTATTTACCCTGAAGGATATCCAGTCGCGACGGTTACCAATGTGGATCACGATACGCGTCAAGAGTTCGCCTCAATCAAGGCTGAGCCGGTTGTGGAATTTGATCGCTTACGCTACCTACTGCTGATTTGGCCGAATGAAGACCGTCAACACAAAGTACTGCGGTCCAATGTAGATGAAGGGCTAGAGCAAGAACAAGAGGTAACCGATGGCCAATAATGTATTGAGTAGCCGAATGGTGATTGGCGTCAGTTTCTTCGTTGCGCTGGTACTGCAAACCATTCCATGGCCAGGTGTGTTAGATGTGTTACGTCCGTCATGGTTGTTCCTTGTCACGTGTTATTGGGTGTTGGCACTACCGCACCGAGTGAACGTCGGAACTGCGCTAGTGTTGGGCTTATTGTGGGATATCTTGATCGGCTCAACGCTTGGAATTCGTGGCATGATGATGTCGATCGTTATCTACCTTGTGGCGCTGAATTTCCTGTTGATTCGCAACATGGCATTGTGGCAACAGTCGATTTTAATTGCCTTTTTTACTGCGTTATTGGAAGTTTTGATATTCTGTGGGGAATATTTGAACCAGGACGTAGTATTTAATCCATTATCTCTGTGGACGGCGGCAATAAACTGTATACTTTGGCCATGGATGTTTTTATTAATGCGACGAGTTCGTCGTGCATGGCACGTAAGGTAAAGCGGTGAAGAAAAGCTTATCTCTCGTTCTCGCATCGGGTTCTCCGAGAAGAAAAGAGCTGCTTGCTCAACTGGGTTATGATTTTGAGATCGTATTGCCTGATATTGAGGAAGCCAAACAGGCTCATGAGCAAGCACGAGATTACGTGTTGCGTCTTTCTTTGGAAAAAGCTCAGGCAGGCTTAGCGTTGGCTAAGCCTGATTCCGTTGTATTGGGCTCTGATACGGTCGTAGTATGCGATGACCGTGTGCTAGAAAAACCAAAGAGTTTTGAAGATTCAAAGCGTATGCTTACTGACTTATCCGGTCGTCGTCATCAAGTGATGACTGCGGTGAGCGTTGTATCATCGGAACAACAACATTCAGTGGTCGTTACCACTGACGTGTGGTTCAAACCACTGACTCACGAAGAAATCGAACAATATTGGCAGTCAGGAGAGCCATGCGATAAAGCTGGAAGTTATGGTATTCAGGGACTCGGAGGGCGATTTGTCACCCGAATCGAAGGCAGTTATCACGCTGTAGTAGGCTTACCTTTGTTCGAAACCGATCAGCTAATTCAAGAATTTTTATAATTGTTTTGAGGTGTGCACATGAGTGCAGAATTGCTGCTTAACGTGACCCCGAGTGAAACTCGTGTGGCCATGATTGAAGGTGGAGTACTACAAGAAATACATATCGAGCGCGAATCGCGTCGCGGTATTGTGGGCAATATATACAAAGGCAAAGTAAGCCGAGTGTTACCAGGTATGCAGGCGGCTTTCGTCGACATTGGTTTAGATAAAGCGGCGTTTTTACATGCGTCAGATATTGTTCCTCATACCGAATGTGTGGCAGAAAACGAAAAACAGCAGTTTCAAGTCCGTGATATCTCTGAACTGGTACGCCAGGGACAAGACATTGTTGTGCAAGTGGTCAAAGATCCGCTCGGCACGAAAGGTGCGCGTTTAACGACGGATATCACCTTACCTTCGCGTTATCTTGTTTTTATGCCGGGGGCCAGCCATGTCGGTGTTTCGCAGCGTATTGAAAGTGAAAAAGAGCGCGAGCGTTTGAAAAAGGTGGTTAACCATTACTGCGATGAGCACGGTGGTTTTATCATTCGTACCGCGGCAGAAGGCGCTGATGAAAAAGAGCTCTCTCAAGATGCGGCATTTTTAAAGCGTTTGTGGTTAAAAGTCATGGAGCGTCGCTCAAAATACAAAACGCGTTCAACACTTTACGGTGAACTCGGCTTAGCTCAACGCATTCTGCGTGACTTTGTTGGCACAGAGCTCGATAAGATCATGGTCGACTCCCGCCTTGAATATGAAAACCTGAAAGAATTCACTTCTGAGTATGTACCGGAGTTAACAGATAAGCTTGAGCTTTACGAAGGTGACAAGCCAATCTTTGACATGTACGACACCGAAAACGAAATTCAGCGTTCTTTAGAGCGCAAGGTCGAGCTAAAATCGGGCGGCTATTTGATCATCGATCAAACCGAAGCCATGACCACCATCGACATCAACACGGGTGCATTTGTTGGTCGTCGTAATCTCGAAGAGACTATCTTCAATACCAATATAGAGGCAACGCAAGCTATTGCGCGTCAGCTACGTTTACGTAACCTCGGCGGTATCATCATTATTGATTTTATCGATATGGCATCCGAAGAGCATCGTCAGCGAGTACTTACCTCACTGGAAACGGCGCTGGCGAAAGACCGAGTAAAAACCAACATCAACGGCTTTACCCAGCTTGGCTTAGTTGAAATGACGCGTAAGCGCACGCGAGAAAGTATTGAACATATCTTGTGTTCTGGCTGTCCTACTTGTGAAGGCCGTGGCAGCGTGAAAACGGTCGAAACCGTATGCTTTGAGATATTACGCGAGATTACTCGTGTGAACCGTGCTTACGACGCCGATAATTTTGTCGTGTACGCATCGCCGTTTGTTGCTGAAGCGCTATTGGGCGATGAGTCTCATGCGTTGGCAGAGCTCGAAGTATTTATTGGCAAGCAAGTGCGAGTTCAGGCTGAACCCCTGTACATTCAGGAACAGTTTGACGTCGTAATGATGTAATTTGGAACATTTGTGAATTCTGGTGTTAACCGTTTTGGGCGTTTTTGTGCGTGGAGTTTAGTTACTGTATTGGTGTTATTAGCCATATTAGTAACCACGCTTCGCGTCACACTGCCGCAACTTAACCATTTCCAAGATGAGATCAAAACCTGGGTTAAACAAGGCACAGGTTTTGACGTTTCTATTGCTAATGTCGCAGGGACGTGGCGCAATAATCATCCCTCAATTGCGTTACTGGGTTTAGAGGCAAATCTACCAAACGTGCAAGATGCACGCTTCGCTGTTGAAGAAGTCCAAATTGAGTTCGATCTTATTCAATCTCTTTTTCAACTTAAACCTGTAGTTGCAGACCTTACCATTCATAACCTCGCTTTAGACATTCACACGGTAGACATTCTGCCGACTTCTCATCGTCAAGAACCGAAGCCTGAAGTGGATAAGAGCGAAGTGAAACTCATTGACCAACTCGACTCACTTCTTTTACGTCAGTTCGAAGACTTCACTATTAGCGATTCACGGATTTGGTATAAGTCGGTGTCTGGTGAAACTCGCCGTTTAGATATTGAGCAGCTTCGTTGGAGCAATCAAGGGAAACGTCACGTAGCCGAAGGCACGGTTAGCATTGCCGATGTTCGCCTGAACTCATTGTTAGTAAGCGCTAACTTTAAAGATCATGGCTCGTTGCGCGATGTATCTGGTGAGTTTTACGTGAGTGCTCAAGATGTCTCGGTCACACCTTGGCTGACCACTTACATGCAAGAAGAGTCAGGAGCAGAGTCGGGTAAAGTCAGCTTAAATACTTGGCTAACGCTCAAACATAGCCAACCGCATGATGCTTATGTTGAATTGCTGCCTTCCGAGTTGGTGTGGAATGAAGATGGACATCATGAGCTGTTTATTGAGTCTGGAATTTTCAATCTTCGACCAGATAAACAAGGCTGGAAAGTAAATGGTCACTCACTTCAAATCAGAACCGATAATACCCCTTGGCCAGAGCTAGACGTCGCGTTTGATTGGCAACCAAACGGCTGGATGCTTAATCTCTCTCAACTCGACATAGAAGCACTCATTCCGCTCATCAAGCTGGCTCCAGAGTCAGAGTCGACCAGTGACCTTATTAACAAACTAGCACCGAAAGGTCGGGTCGAAGATGTCCGATTGTCAATGAACGGTGGTTTAGACACCTTACGCTACTCGGCTGAACTGGATGAACTCGCGATGACACAATGGGAGCTCCTACCCGGGTTTCATCACGTACAGGGCAGCGTATCGGGGGATGTGAATCAAGCTAAAGCAAAAGTCACCGTCATTGATGATGTATTTCCGTACGGCGATGTATTCCAAGCTCCGCTGAATATCAAACAAGGTGAAGTCGATATTATCTGGCAGCAAGATGAGAGCGGCTGGCGCTTGTGGTCGGACAAAGTGACGGCAGCAACGCCTGATCTTCAAGTCCTGGGGGCATTCCGTCTTGATTTTCCAAAAGAACAAAGCCCATTTTTATCGTTCTATGCCGAAGCGGATCTCTACAACGCGGGTGAGACATGGCGCTATCTACCGACTCTGGCACTTGGACAAGACTTGACCGACTATCTTTCGACCGCGATTCAGGGCGGAAAAGTGAATACAGCGAAATTGTTGTGGTATGGCGAGTTAGGTGATTTTCCTTACAAAGAACATAATGGCATGTTCCAAGCTTGGGTTGGATTAAAAGACGCGAAATTTAGCTTTGATACTGCATGGCCAACCATCACGGATTTGCAGCTAGACTTGCTGTTTGAAAATGATGCCATGTATTTGGATTCAAAATCAGCCACACTAAATGGCGTTCATGCCAAGCGTATCACTGGGCGAATCCCTGAGTTGGCAGAAGGTGGACACATCGAGATTGAAGCGAAAGCAAGCGCGCCGGGTAATGAAGTCCGTGACTACATGATGGCGACGCCATTAGTGGATTCAGTCGGTGCCGCATTGACAGCGCTGCAAGTGAGTGGTCCCGTTTACTCTGAGTTTCAACTCAATATACCGTTTGATTTTGAGAAAGAGTCTCGCGCTTGGGGTTATGCCGATTTAACAGAAAATCGTGTTGATGTTGAAGCGCCGCCAATGATGCTTGAAAACGCCACAGGGCGTATCACCTTCGACAATGATGTGGTTACCACATCGGGTTTGTCGGCCGAATTATTACAACAGCCTATCTCTCTTGATTTCCATGGAGAGAGTGCGGAGCAAGGCTACAACGTGACAATTAATACACTAGGAGATTGGGATGTCGAGCCTCTCAAACCCTATGTCGGTGAGCGTTGGTTAAACCTTGTTTCTGGCCATGCGCCGTGGCAAATGGACATTGACTTGCAACTCAATGATGTTGGTTTCACTTATCAGCTTGAAGTGCTGGCGCAGCTAAATCGTCTGGCTAGTCAATATCCTTATCCTTTAGCGAAACAAATTGGCGAGCCTGGGCAAGCGAAACTGCAAGCATCTGGCAATCAAGAGAGTATTTCAGCAAGACTACAGATCCCAAATGTGAAGTATCAAACTGAGATAGATATCGCTGGCGATGTCCCGGTTCTGACTGCGACTCATTTAATGGTTGGCAAAGGTGGCTTCCGGATTAGTCCTATTGTCGGGCACGATGCTTCGGTGCGTGTCGAAGAACTGAATTTAGACCAATGGGCTGAGCTTGCGCAGGTCTCTGAGAGCAAGCCTTCATCGTCTGTTTTGGCAAACATGAAAACGCCGACCATTCCATTGCCGACACGCATTGAAGTTGAAACGCCAAACTTACAGCTCGGTGGGATTGAGTTTCATGATGTGGATTTTTCAGCAAGCAAGAAAAATTTGAGTTGGCAACTCGATGTGGACAGTCAAGAGGTTAAAGGGAAAGCTAACTATCTGAAACCCTATGATCTATCGGTCTCTTTAGAGCACTTGCATCTGTACATCCCAGGGTTTGAAGAGATGACCAAAGAGCGCAGTTCAATCTTTGCGAGTGAAGATCAAAACGCACCTTTGATTACCAATTTTGACCGCAAGTTTCACGCAGAGATGCCAAACTTAACTTTGAACATCGATGATTTTTGGCTGCAAGGTTACAAAGTGGGCAAAGTTAATGTTGATTTGCAGCGTCGCGAGAACCGCTTGGAGTGGAAAAATATCACCTTTAGTAGCGGCAAAAACCGCATTGATATGAGTGGTTGGTGGGACCTGGCGAAAGAGAGTAGTCATTCCAACTTAACCATGAAAATGAAAGGTGATAACAACACCGATCTTATGGAGCGCTTTGGTATTACATCAGGCATTCAACAAGCACCATTTGAGATCAATGCCAATATGGAATGGGACGGCGCACCTTGGTCAATGAAGACACAAACCTTGCAAGGAAACGTCTCAACGGAATTTGGTAAAGGCGTGATCAGTGAAGTTAGTGGTGCGGCACGCTTGTTAGGCTTGTTTAGCTTGGATTCTATCATCCGTAAGATGCAGCTCGACTTTACCGACGTATTCGATAAAGGCATGGCATTCAACTCGATCACGGGAACAGGCAAAATCCAAGACGGTGTGTTTATCACCAATGATATCGTAATGGATGCGTTAGCAGGGGAAATGCAAATCCGCGGTATCGCTAATATGAACAGCAGAATGGTTGATGCGGAAGTGAAATTCACACCAGACATCACATCAGGCTTACCAATGCTGACTGCGTTTGCCGTTGCGCCTCAAACTGCTTTGTATGTCTTGGCCATCTCTACGGTGATATCTCCGGTGGTTGAGGTCTTCACTCAAGTCAATTATGAAGTGAAAGGCCCACTAGATTCACCAACGGTGAAAGAAATTTCGCGAAGTAAAGGTGAATACAAGCTGCCAGAAAAACTGCGTGAACAGGCCAAATAACTCACCGAATATAATGGAATAGGGAGGAAACACATGGAGCGTGTTGGCATTATTCAAATGACTTCGGGTCCGGATATTAACGCGAATTTGGACTTCATTGAAAAACAGTGTGCTTTAGCGAGCAAGCAAGGTGCCAAACTTGTTCTTACTCCTGAAAATACAGTGCTATTTTCCAGTCGCGAAGCTTATCATCAACATGCAGAGCCACTTGGCAGTGGCATGATTCAACAGCGGCTCTGTGAAATCGCTAGAAAGAACCAGTTAACGCTAATTGTCGGAAGCATGCCCATTCAAACCGCAAAAGGTGTCACGACAACAACACTTGTATTGCCGCCGCACGGTAAATGCATTGCTCACTATGACAAACTGCATATGTTTGATGTCGACGTAGCCGATGGTTATGGTAGTTATCGTGAGTCGGATACGTTTATGGCGGGTAATCAAATAGTCGTTGCGGAAACTGATATCGGCAGTGTTGGATTGAGCATTTGTTATGATTTACGTTTCCCAGAACTTTATAAAGTATTGCGTCAAGAAGGGGCGGATATCATTGTGGTGCCCGCTGCGTTTACCGCTGTGACGGGGCAAGCTCACTGGGAAGTATTATTGCGAGCTAGAGCGATTGAGACACAATGTTGGATTTTGGCAAGCGGACAAACTGGAACGCATCCATGTGGACGAAAAACATGGGGACACTCAATGGTCGTTGACCCTTGGGGACGTATCCATAAACAGCTTCAGGATGAAGTAGGTTTATTGGTGACTGAGATAGATTTGTCACAAAGCCAACAAGTAAGGCAGAATATGCCGCTGACTCAACACAGTCGCTTTCAAAATGAATTGAGACGGAAATAAAAGAGCTAACTATGAGCACAAACCAAATAGAACAGGCACTCCTTGCCCCAAATGGTCTGACAGAACAAGACATTGCTGACACGCTTGCCAGCATTGCGACGCGCCAGATCGATTATGCGGACATTTACTTTCAGTCCAGCTGGCATGAGTCTCTGGTTCTAGAAGACAGCATCATCAAAGATGGCTCTTTTAACATTGATTGTGGTGTTGGTGTCCGTGCAGTAACTGGCGAGAAAACCGGCTTTGCCTACTCTGATCAAATCCAGCCTGAAGGCCTGAAGCAGAGTGCAATGGCGGCGCGCGGTATTGCTCAGCAAGGGCAAAATGGCAAAGTCCAAGCGTTTAAACGCACCGAAAACCAAGCGTACTACGCGGCTGTGAATCCACTAGCTGAATGGGAAAAGCAGCAAAAAACAGAATTGCTCAAATCTCTAGATGCTTACATCCGCACTAAAGAACCATTGATTAAAGAAGTTTCGATCAGCATCAGCGGTGTGCATGAGCAGATGCTTGTTGCGGCAATAGACGGTACTTATGCAGGCGATATTCGTCCTTTGGTGCGTTTGTCTATTAGCGTGCTTGCACAAAAAGGTGAACGACGTGAACGCGGTAGTGCTGGTGGCGGCGGCCGTTTCGGTTACGATTTCTTTTTAACGGAAAGCAATGGTGTGAAACAAGCTTTTCATTACGCAGACGAAGCGATTCGCATGGCGTTAATCAACCTTGAAGCAGAAGCCGCACCAGCTGGCATGATGCCAGTGGTATTGGGCTCAGGTTGGCCTGGCGTGTTGCTACACGAAGCGGTAGGTCATGGCCTAGAAGGTGACTTTAACCGGAAGGAATCTTCGGTTTTCTCTGGCAAAATGGGTCAACAAGTGACGTCTTCGTTGTGTACCATCGTCGATGATGGCACGTTAAAAGACCTTCGTGGTTCACTGAATGTGGATGATGAAGGGGTAAACGGTCAGTACAACACGCTTATCGAGAATGGTGTGCTGAAAGGCTATATGCAAGACAAGCTAAACGCGCGGCTAATGGGTGTAAATCCAACGGGTAACGGTCGTCGTGAATCGTATGCACACTTGCCAATGCCTCGTATGACCAACACCTACATGCTTCCAGGTGAACATACGCCAGAAGAAATTATCTCGACGGTCGAGAAAGGGTTGTATGCGCCAAACTTTGGTGGCGGCCAGGTGGACATTACTTCGGGTAAGTTTGTGTTCTCTGCATCGGAAGCGTACTTGATTGAAAACGGTAAAATTACGCGCCCTGTTAAAGGTGCGACGTTGATTGGCTCAGGTATCGAAGCAATGCAGCAAGTGTCTATGGTCGGTAACGACCTAAGTATCGACAAGGGCGTTGGCGTATGTGGTAAAGCAGGTCAAAGTGTGCCAGTTGGTGTTGGTCAGCCGACCTTGAAGCTGGACTCACTGACAGTGGGTGGCACGGAGTAACTCAGTCGAATCGTTATAAAAAGAGCGCTCTAATGAGCGCTCTTTTGCTTTGTGAGTCGGTGTCAATTACAGGTTTTCTTCAGCAAATTCCGCCAAGCGGCTACGAACCACGCCGTTGAGGTGAATATTTGCGCTGCCTTCAAAGTTCTTGAAGCGCTCAACCATGTACGTCAATCCTGATGTCACTGGGGTGAGGTAATGAGAGTCAATCTGCGCCAAGTTACCGGAGCAGACGATTTTGGTTCCTTCGCCACAGCGGGTAATGATGGTTTTGATTTGTGATGCAGTGAGGTTTTGACACTCATCAAGCAGTACAAACGCATTTTGAATCGAACGGCCACGCATAAAGTTGATCGATTTAAATTGAATGTTGGCTTTATCGCAGATGTACTTCAATGAGCCTTCAGTGCAGTGATCGTGTTTATGTAGTGCTTCCAAGGTATCGGTCACCGCCGCTAACCACGGCATCATTTTCTCCTCTTCGGAGCCGGGTAAGAAGCCGATGGATTCACCGATATCTGGCGTGTTACGTGTTACGATAATTTTATCGAACATGCTTTTTTCAATGGTTTGCTCCAATGCTGCTGCCATTGCCAGTAATGTCTTACCACTACCCGCCGCACCCGTTAGAATCACCAAGTCAATTTCTGGATCGAGTAAGGCATCTAACGCCATTCCCTGGTAGATATTTTTAGGTGTGATGTCCCAAGCCTTGCGATGCATTAGGCGTTCGCGGCTCAGGTCGAGAAGCGTTAACTTGTCTTCATTGATGGTTTCTACGCGACCAGCAAAGTCACTGTCTTCATCAATAACGTATTGGTTGATAAAGGTTGGGTCGAAGGGTTCGCGACTGAGTTTATGGTAAGTTTTTCCACCCAGTGCATAGCTTTCTACTTCCTCAATACCGCTCCAGAAATCACCTTCACGCAATTGAAAGCCCTTGGTTAGGTATTGAATGTCGTCAATCAGTTGGTCGGTTCTATAATCCTCAACAAAGCGTACACCAGCCCCTTTGGCTCGCAGACGCATGTTGATGTCTTTCGTGATCAGTACCACTTCGCGTGGTGCACGTTTATTTTGCAGATAAAGCACCGCGTTGAGAATACGGTTGTCACCGGCTTTGTCGGCGAAGGCTTTGACGGTTTCCTGCAGTTCAAAATCCGCCAAAATGGAAATAGTACCTTGGTCGGGGTTGTCTTTAGAAACAGGAATGCCTTCAGAGATTTCATCTGGCGTTGCTTCTTTAAACAAATCTTCCAAGGTGCGAATAGCCACGCGCGCATCTCTTGCAACGTCGCGCTTACTGTCTTTGATTCGGTCGAGTTCTTCCAACACGGTCATGGGGATAACGACATCGTGTTCTTGGAAAGAGAAGATGGCAAAGGGTTCATGAAGAAGAATGTTGGTATCGAGTACAAACAGTTTCCGATCGGTATCGCCCATAGCGTCTCCTTGCCGTAGTACGGCTCTGCATGCGAGTTGTTAGGTCGTTTCCAAATAGGTGTGAAGTGACCTAACTCTGATTGCTTGCAATAGAGGTTGTCGGGCTGATGTCGGCTAGTGTGCAACCGAGTAGCAAGACAACTTACTGCAAACCCGTGTTGATCCTAATCGTGTACTAACGCGCTTAAATCATATGCAATGGTTTTAAACGCCCCTCATTAGAAGTATACGTAATATTTACGTTCTACAACTTAATAATTGGCATGAGTATTTTACAATTTGATTGCATTTAGAGTTTGGGAAAAAAAGTTTCTGCTTGGTGCGGTTTCGGCGTGACCTAAATCACAGCTTCAAGTAAGATTAGCGACCTTTTTCTGCGTATAGGCTACGTCCGATTTATCATGTTGAGCTGGCTTAAAAAATACTCAGTTCATACTGAAATGACGAATGCTATCGGCATAGCAGAAGCCAGAATCAGATCTAAACTATTATCCATGCCCACGGGCATGAGTAGACCAACAAGAAATACGAATCAAGAACTAATAACGAGGTAGTCAATTCATGACATTTGCTTTGGGGCAGCGCTGGATTAGCGATACGGAAAGCGATTTAGGTTTAGGTACCGTTGTAGCAATGGATGCTCGTACTGTGACATTGATGTTTGCAGCGTCAGAGGAAAACCGAGTTTACGCACGTAACGATGCACCTGTTACCCGAGTCACCTTTAATGTTGGGGATGTCATCGATTGCCAAGAAGGTTGGTCTCTAAAAGTAGAAGAAGTACTGGAAGATGAAGGTCTTTACACCTATTTCGGTACTCGTGAAGACACGCAAGAAACCGCTGTTGTTCTGCGTGAGATTTTCCTTAGCAACCAAATTCGTTTTAACAAACCTCAAGATAAGTTGTACGCCGGTCAAATCGACCGTATGGACAACTTTGTTCTGCGTTACCGTGCGCTAACCAACCAGTTTGAGCAGCATAAGAGCCCAATGCGTGGCCTATGTGGTATGCGTGCAGGTTTGATCCCTCATCAGCTTTACATCGCGCACGAAGTTGGCCGTCGTCACGCGCCACGCGTCTTATTGGCGGATGAGGTAGGTTTGGGTAAAACCATCGAAGCGGGCATGATCATCCACCAACAAGTTCTGTCTGGTCGTGCCGAACGCATTTTGATTGTGGTGCCTGAAACACTGCAGCATCAATGGCTGGTTGAGATGATGCGTCGTTTCAATCTGCATTTCTCTATCTTTGACGAAGAGCGCTGTATCGAAGCGTTTGCGGATGCAGAAAACCCATTTGATACTCAGCAATATGTGCTGTGTTCTTTGGATTTCCTACGCAAGAGCCGCAAGCGTTTTGAACAAGCACTGGAAGGTGAATGGGACCTACTGGTTGTCGATGAAGCGCACCACCTAGAGTGGAGTCAAGACAAACCAAGTCGCGAATACCAAGTGGTAGAAGGCTTGGCTGAACGTACTCCTGGTGTGTTGCTACTGACTGCAACGCCAGAGCAGCTTGGTCGTGAGAGTCACTTTGCTCGTCTGCGTTTGTTGGATCCAGACCGCTTCTATGATTACGAAGCATTCGTTGAGGAAGAAGAGCAATACGCGCCCGTAGCAGATGCGATTACTTCACTCTTTTCCGGTGAAAAGCTACCTAATGAAGCAAAAAACCAGATCACTGAGTTGTTGTCTGAACAAGACGTAGAACCACTTTTCCGTATTATCGAAAGTGAAGCGGACGAAGAAGCTAAAGCGTCGGCACGCCAAGAGCTGATCGATAACTTGATGGATCGTCATGGTACAGGGCGTGTTCTGTTCCGTAACACGCGCGCGGCCATCAAAGGCTTCCCTAAGCGTAACGTGCATCTGATGCCAATGGATATTCCACCGCAATACACTACATCAATGCGTGTTGCTGGGATGATTGGCGGTAAGATGAGTTCTGAAGCACGTGCGATGAAGAACCTTTACCCAGAAGAAATTTTCCAAGAATTTGAAGGCGATGACGCGAGCTGGTGGCAGTTTGACTCGCGTGTGAATTGGTTGCTTGAAAAAGTAAAAGAGAAGCGCAGCGAGAAAATCCTCGTGATTGCTTCTCGTGCGAGTACCGCACTGCAATTGGAGCAAGCACTGCGTGAGCGTGAAGGTATCCGCGCCACCGTTTTCCACGAAGGTATGTCGATTCTTGAACGTGACAAAGCGGCGGCTTACTTTGCGCAAGAAGAAGGTGGAGCACAAGTTCTTATCTGTAGCGAAATCGGCTCTGAAGGTCGTAACTTCCAGTTTGCCAACCAACTTGTCATGTTCGACTTGCCATTCAACCCAGACTTGCTTGAGCAACGTATTGGTCGTTTGGACCGTATCGGTCAAAATCGCGATATCGACATTCATGTTCCTTACCTGAAAGGCACATCGCAAGCGATCTTAGCACGTTGGTTCGATGAAGGCCTGAACGCTTTTGCGGAAACCTGCCCAACAGGCCGTGCTGTTTACGATAAGTACTCCGATGATCTGATTGAAATTCTTGCCTCTGGTGATACCAGCACGCTAGATGAGATCATTGAAGCGTCAGCAAAAATGAATAAAGAGCTGAAATCCCAATTGGAGCAAGGCCGTGATCGCCTATTAGAAATGCATTCAAATGGCGGGGAAAAAGCACAACAAATCGTTGAGAAAATTGAATCAACCGACGGCGATACCAATCTGGTCACCTTCGCACTTTCTCTTTTTGACACGATTGGCTTGAATCAAGACGACAAAGGTGAAAACGCCCTGATTGTGACCCCATCTGAGCACATGATGGTGCCAAGCTACCCAGGTCTGCCATACGAAGGAGCGACGATCACGTTTGATCGTGATACAGCGTTATCTCGTGAAGATATGCACTTTATCAGTTGGGAACACCCAATGATCCAGGGTGGTATCGATCTTCTTATGAGTGAAGGGGTGGGGACGTCTGCGGTATCTCTATTGAAAAACAAAGCGTTACCAGTCGGGACTATTCTTCTTGAGTTGATTTACGCGGTAGATGCGCAAGCGCCAAAACGCAGTGGTATCGCGCGCTTCTTACCGAAAACGCCAATCCGTTTAATGATGGACTCGCGTGGTAATGATTTGTCTGCTCAAGTGGAGTTTGAAAGCTTTAACCGCCAGCTCAGCCCTGTAAACCGTCATTTAGGTAGCAAGTTGGTTACGTCGGTACAGAAAGACGTACACCGCTTAATTGAAGCCGGTGATGTTCTTATTGAAGAGAAGGTCGAAGAAGTACGCAAACAAGCTCATCAAGATATGCAGCACAGTTTGAATGCAGAGCTTGAGCGTTTGCAAGCACTGAAAGCGGTGAACCCAAATATTCGTGACGAAGAAATTGAAGCTATCGACGCACAAATTAAAGAGCTTACTGGTTATATCAACCAAGCTCAGGTTCAGCTCGACTCGCTGCGTTTGATTGTGGTGAGCCACAACTAAGTAAGTATTTATTGCTCATTAAAAAAGGTCTTCAGTTGAAGACCTTTTTCTTTATTTACGGTTTAGTTTCTTTATGCGGAATGCATTAATCACTGATAGCTATCTCATTTACATCAACCACTTCCACCAGATAAATACAGCCAAGAAGCCAAACAAGTAAATCAGGCCTGCAATCGACAACCACTTTAGTTTAGGTCCAACAGCCAAAGGCTCAGGTAACTCAGTTTTGCTCACTAAGGTGTAATTTAGCAGAGCAAAGAATGGCGTGGTCATAAAGGCGAGAATCATCGCAAAGTTCAGCATAGGCAATAACGCAGAAGCCCAGAAAACCACAATACCTAATGCAAGTAAGGAGACTACCAGCATGATCGCTGAAGTGGTTTTAGGGTTAGTGTCTGGTTGTGAGCGCAGTAGGCGTTGAGAATCCGAAATAACGCGCGAATAGCCATCAATAACGGTAATCGTGCTGCCAAAGATACAGAAAAACGCAATTACCGCGATTAAGTAACGAGACCATTCGCCAATCGTTGCCGCATATAAGCCAACCAATTGGTGGGAGAAGCCAACGCCAGAGCTTTCAAGCGCAACGCCAGAACCATAAAGCATCAAAGAGCCTAGAGATACAAAGATAATGGCAAGAAACGCCGTGCCAATATAACCGACATTAAAGTCAAATAGAGCAGAGCGGTATGTTACTTCTTGCTGGCTTGATTGGCGTTTTAGCCACGCTGAGGTTAAACAGGAGATCTCTATCGGTGCAGGCATCCACCCCATTGTCACGACGATAAAACCAATAGCCGCAATAGACCAAGGTGACGGCGGCTCGAAGTTGGCTACTTGCTCAACAGGGTTACCAAAGGCGATAGAAACAGCGAGTAAAGTCGCGATGGTTAACACCGACATGATCACCTTAGATAGCGTATCGAGCGCTTTGTAATGGCCAGCAAATAATATGATCAGGCAGGTGACAATCACAATGATGCTGAGTGATGCCATTGATAGTGAAAACGGAATGAAGTAGCCCAGCAAGCTAGCGCTAAACATCAACAAAGCGGCGGTATTGATGACGGCCGATACCACGCTAAGAAATAGAAATAGCCATAGATAAGGCCGACCTAATTTCGCGTAGCCCTCAACCAAGGTGAGCCCTGTCCCCATGGTGTACTGTACGCCCGCTCGGAAAAAAGGGTATTTAAACAGGTTTACGAGCAGAATCAGTGCAGCCAATTGCCAACCATAAATCGCACCAGCCTTGGTTGATGCCACGAGGTGAGAGCCACCGACCGCAGCAGATGCCATTAATATGCCGGGGCCTAGTGAACGAAAAAATAAGGAAAGTTTGGATTGGGGTTTATCTATAACGGCGGAGTCCATTGCTTATTGTCCTTTTTATCTTATGTATCTTTCTAAAGAGATACATACCGCAGTACATGACAAACTGAGCGCTCGCCCTATACTGCGCAACGGTAATGTCTTTTAAATGCTGTGTTTTGATGTATTTATTTTAAGTATTCTTTGCGAATATCATGCTGTGTGCATCTAGCACTCTATTCAGTTATGCGTCTTGTTGTCAAACTAAATTTACAACGTGCTATTTTTAGTTTTTATGCTAAAGGATTGACTTTGTTTTATTGGGTTGAACTTTTCTTCAGAATCCTGCATCTGGGTGCTATTTGGGTATATAATCGCGGCGTTTTTATTTTGTAGAGATCTCCCATGGCAATGCTTGAATATACCCCTCCCACCGACCCTTGGGTTGATATCGTTTTTGAGGATGACGACATTCTGGCAGTGAATAAGCCATCAGGGCTGCTGTCTGTCCCTGGTCGCCTTGCAGAGCATTACGACAGCATGTGGAGCCGCCTCAAAGAGTTGCATCCAGAAATTCAAGTTGTGCATCGCTTGGATATGTCGACATCAGGGTTGATGTTGCTGGCGAAAAACAAACCCGCGGAGCGAGCATTAAAAAAGCAGTTCCAATATCGCCTCACTCACAAGGTGTATTACGCACGTGTTTGGGGGCATGTTGAGTCGCAAGAAGGGAATATTGATCTTCCATTAATTTGTGATTGGCCAAATCGTCCACGACAAAAAGTATGTTTTGACGACGGCAAACCATCTCAAACTTTATTCCAAGTAGTGAAGCGTGAAGTGCACCCTGATGGCACCCATACAACCGTTGTGCGACTACTGCCCATTACTGGTCGATCGCATCAGTTACGCGTGCATTTGATGGCGATTGGTCATGCGATTGTGGGTGATGAGTTTTATGCAAGCGAAGAGGCGTATCAGTTTTCAGAGCGTTTAGAGTTGCACGCTGCGGAGCTAAGTTTTTATCATCCAGCTACGGATCAGCTGAGCAGTATTTTTGTACCCTGTGACTTTTATTCTGAAGCCGAGGCGATGATCTTTAACTATTTTTCGCCAGAGCGTACATTGCCTGATTATAAAACGTTGCCACACCCTTAATGCCAATTGCACTCAACAGCGGTTCTTTCTAGTTCGCTATTTTTGGCTATTTCGTTACTGTGGTTGATGTATCCTGTCTTTCAGCCGTGAACAAGGAGTTGTTATGTCTTTGCCAAGCATCGTATTTTTAGATCGAGCGACCATCCCAGAACATATTGAGATCCCACGACCTAGCTTTCCGCACCACTGGCGTGAGTACGACCTAACTGCGCCTGGGCAGGTAATAGAAAGGTTAGCAGATGCCGATATCGTGATTAGCAATAAAGTCCTGCTTGACCAACATGTATTAGAGCAACTACCAAAATTACGGATGATCGCGGTTGCCGCAACTGGTTTTAACAACGTCGATGTGAACTACTGTGCTAATCATGATATTGCGGTTGCTAATGTACGTGGTTACGCGACGCGTTCGGTGCCCGAGCACGTGATGGCAATGTTATTCGCTTTAAGACGGAATTTATTTGGGTACCACCAAGATATTGCCGCAGGTGAGTGGCAGCGTAACCAGCAGTTTTGTTTTTTTACGCACCCAATCGGGGATATTGGTGGTAGCACGTTAGGTGTTGTTGGTAGCGGGGCACTAGGGCAAGCGACGGCGAATCTGGCTCAAGCGTTAGGAATGACCGTCTTGTTTTCTGAGCGTAAAGGGGCGGCAGAATGTAGACCAGGTTATGTGTCGTTTGAGGAAGTATTAAAACGCTCCGATGCGCTGACTTTGCATTGCCCGCTCAACGATCATACTCAGAATTTAATTGGTCAAGCAGAGTTGAAACAAATGAAGTCCAACGCCATTTTGATTAATACAGGGCGTGGAGGTTTGGTGGATGAGAGCGCACTGGTGGATGCCTTAAAACAGCAAGAAATTGCAGCGGCTGGTTTTGATGTTTTTACACAAGAACCGGCTGATGAGAGCAATCCGCTGATTGCCAATATGAGTTTACCTAATTTGTTACTGACACCGCATGTTGCATGGGGCAGCGACTCATCTATCCAACGTTTAGCGGAAATCCTGATTGATAACATTAACGCTTTCGATCGCGGAGACCGCGTTAATCGCTTAGTGTAACGCTGACTGTAAAACCAAAGATAAAAAAAGCAGACATTGACGTCTGCTTTTTGCGTTTAAATCGAATGCTCATTGCGTGAGCCCTCGAATTAAAACTCTTCTTCGTTTAGACCTTTAAGGATCTGAAAGATTTCGCGGTACGCTTTTGCTGGTTTCCCAGCTTTTCTCTCTTTCGCTGCTTGGCGAGCAAGTTGGCGTAGACGCTGACGATCCGCTTCTGGGTACATTTCCATTACGTCATCAATGGCTTTGTCACCTTCTTCCACTACGCGATCACGCAACGCTTCAAGTTTGTGGAATACCGCCGTTAATTGAGAGTGCTTATTACGAATTTTATCCAGTGCGGCTTGGATTGGCTCTGGATCTTCGTAACGCATCAATTTACCAATACGTTGTAATTGGCGACGACGCGCTTCATTTTTAAAGCGTTGCGCGTCAGCAATTGCTTCTCGCAAATCTTCGCTCAATGGAAACTTTTCTAGAACTGAAGGTTTGAGGCCGACAAGCTCCTCACCTAGCTTTTGCAGTTCTTCCATGTCTCGCTTCATCTCGGATTTACTTACCCAGATGATCTCTTCTTCTGGTTCCCATGGCGCTTTTTGATTCTTACGTGCCATTTCAGTTGCCTGTGTTTTGATTAATATTATGACTATTTTAACAAGAATCATGGGGAGAAAGCGAAATTCTTGTTATCCTATTGTTCATCAAAGACAAGATGTGAAAGACAATGGATATTAAACAGCAGGTTGCTGAGCAACGTACCGAGCTAGAGCAAGCCGTCGCAAGAGCCTTAAAGCTTGCATCGGCAAAATCTGACGCCGCCGAAGTCGCAATTACTAAAAGCACTGGTTTAAGTGTTTCAACTCGTATGGGTGAAGTAGAGAATGTCGAGTTCAACAGCGATGGTGCGCTGGGCATTACCGTTTACCGAGGTCAACGCAAAGGCAGTGCTTCCACGTCTGATTTAAGTGAAGCGGCAATCGAGCAAACCGTTATTGCGGCGCTAGATATTGCACATTACACATCTGAAGACCCATTTGCAGGCCCTGCAGCAAAAGAATACATGGTGCAAGATATCCCTGAGCTTGATCTTTTCCACCCTGACGCACCCGATCCAGACTATGCTGCCAATGTGGCGATTGCAGCAGAAAAAGAGGCGCTAAGTTATAACAGTGCAATCAAACAAAGTGATGGCGCGAGTTATGATAGTCATTACGGCGTGAAAGTGTATGGCAATAGCCATGGCTTATTAGCTAGTTATGCGTCTAGCCGCCATAGTACTAGCTGTTGTGTAATTGGCGTTGGTCAAAACGGCGAGATGGAACGTGATTACAGCTACACCGTGGCACGTCATCGTGATGACTTATGGACCCCAGAAACGGTGGGTCGTAAGGCGGCAGAGAATACGGTTAACCGCTTAGATGCGCAGCGTCTAAAAACAGGTCAATACCCAATCATGTTTGCGGCTGATGTTGCGACAGGCTTGATTGGCCATCTCGTTATGGCGATCAGCGGTGGTAACCTGTACCGAAAATCTTCTTTCTTACTTGACCATCTAGGCAAACAAGTGCTTCCTGAATGGTTCAATATCTCAGAACGTCCGCATGTATTGCGTGGTTTGGCATCAAGTCCATTCGATAGTGAAGGTGTGTACACTCAAGACCGTGAGATCATTACCGACGGTGTGCTAGCAACTTATCTGTTAACCAGTTATGCCGCACGTAAAATGAAGATGACGCCGACAGGTCACGCTGGTGGGATTCATAACTGGTACGTGAAGTCGACAGGCCAAAACTTCGAACAAATGCTTAAAGAGCTCGGTACTGGTCTTCTAGTGACAGAAGTCATGGGACAAGGTGTGAACGTGGTAACGGGGGATTACTCTCGCGGTGCCGCAGGCTTCTGGGTTGAGAATGGCGAAATCCAATACCCAGTATCAGAAATTACCATCGCAGGTAATCTAAAAGACATGTTCACCAAGATTGTGGCGGTTGGTAGTGATATTGAAACGCGCTCACAAATCCAAACGGGCTCTATCCTACTGGATACCATGAAAGTGGCGGGTGAATAAGCTTTTCTAGCAATTCATGACCCGTCCTGATATGGGTTGACACTTTTTAACTAAAACGCTCGATGTACTTCATCGGGCGTTTTGTATTTTAAA
>NZ_JAWOTL010000019.1:0-66529 GCF_033338835.1 Vibrio sp. Vb0888 | reverse complement strand
GGTAGTTCAGTTGGTTAGAATACCGGCCTGTCACGCCGGGGGTCGCGGGTTCGAGTCCCGTCCACTCCGCCACTTATATTAAGCCTCAGTCGAAAGACTGAGGCTTTTTTCGTTTTGGTTCCCCGACTTACCTTAAACCCACTTTCATATTGAAACCTTGCATCGAGAGGCCGGCTTCCCTCTGGCGATGCTTTCTAAGCCCTGTTATGAGTGAAGTGGAACGCAGTTTTGTGTGGTTTCTGCAGTCTCGAGCGCTAGTTTTGAGCCCCTGTGCTTAACTTACCAAAGCTTCCTTTATTATTACCTGGAAAATTTATTCAATAGGTTATGTTATTTTCGGGGGAGATTTCTCTGCTTTAGATGTTTTGATTTAGCCATAGGCGCTTATTAATATAAACTCAGCGCATTTAAAACTTTCCAAACATGGATTTTGTTTTGTCGATCTATTTAAGCCAGTGTCTTAAAGTATATTCGCTACTTCTTCCCTCTAACCCTCTCCAACCTTCAAAGCCACCACTACGTACGTATAACGTGAGCGGTATAGGTGCTTTCATAGCTGTGTTTGCTGAGTAAGTCGTTCACCTAGCACATTGACTGAGGAAAGGTCTTCTTTCAGTGGATCTTCGTCTAAGTCACGATAGTTTTTAATAATTATCTGGTACTTTTTATTCTAAAGGTGTACGCTTCACATCGAATATTTTTTCGACAGTAAATCATGTTATATCTCTTGTTTAAAAGCTTTGTAAGAAGGCTGAACTCCGTGCAAAAAACGCGATGAAGTGTTGCTCGGAGTCTTAAATTAATCTTCATCAGGTGTTTTATGTGTGGGTAGCTTCGCTGAAGTTATACGCAGGTGCTTGTACACCTGATAAAAGAGAAGAGATGGCCGGTGATATTTCATCATCGGCCTTTTTGTATCTGTTAAGCAGCTACAAAGCATTTCCCAGTATTGAAATAAGGGCCGGTATTGATCACCGGCCCTTTTTTATTTGGTTGAAAACATGAGTATTTTACAAGTTAAAAATTTGTCTTATCAGATAGCCGATAAGACATTATACAACAACGTGACCTTTCGTATTAACGTGGGAGAGAAAGTAGGTATCACCGGAGCGAATGGTGTTGGAAAAAGCACCTTATTGAAACTGCTTTTCGGTGAATTATCTGCAGATAAGGGCCGCATTGAATGGTTACCAAGCCTTGAGGTAGGGTATTTAGAACAACATTTTAAGATCGATAATGTGCTGACAGTTCATGAGTGTTTAAAGGGCTCTTTTGAGAGTTTATACGCTGCAGAGCAAAAGCTTTGGACTTTGTATCATGCGATGACCGAGTCTCACTCTACATCTCTTTTAAGCCAAGTCGCTCGGCTACAGGCATATTTAGAAGATGAAAACTTCTATGCAATTAATACCAAAATTGAACAAGTTGCTGTAGGTCTTGGCATTTATCAATTTGGCTTAGATACACCGCTTGTCTCGCTAAGTGGCGGTCAAAGACACAAAGTCCTTTTAGGCAGGTTGTTACTTCGCAACCCCGATGTGTTAATTCTTGATGAGCCGACAAACTATCTTGATGCTCCGCACATTGAATGGCTAGTCACGTTTCTCAATGATTACATTGGCACCGTTTTACTGGTTTCTCATGATGTTGATTTCCTTAATCAAGTAGCGACCAGTATTTGTGATATTGATTATCAAACGGTTCGAAAATACAGCGGCACTTATGTCAAAGCAATGCAGCAAAAGCATCACGATGGTGCTTTGATAGAAAAGCAATATAAGGCTCAGCAAAATGAAATTCGAAAGTTAGAGCAATTTATTGCCAAAAATGGCGCTGGAGTTAACGCGAGTCTTGCTAAAGGGCGTAAGAAAAAACTGGA
The DNA here is from genome assembly GCF_033338835.1 of Vibrio sp. Vb0888. NCBI lineage: Bacteria > Pseudomonadati > Pseudomonadota > Gammaproteobacteria > Vibrionales > Vibrionaceae > Vibrio > Vibrio sp. Vb0888. The sequence goes on along the minus strand of NZ_JAWOTL010000019.1, from coordinate 64,650 downwards.
TAAAATCGAACGTATTCAACTGAATAATGTAGAGAAAGTATCGATGTTTGACTTTGCTTACCAGCCCATTGGGCAACCGAATGTGGTTGAGGCAAAAGCGTTGATGATCGGTTATCAGCAGCCTCTGCTTCCAGTATTTGATATCACGTTAGCGCGCGGGGAAAAGTTGGTTGTTGCTGGCTTTAACGGCGTGGGTAAGTCGACCTTACTTAAAACCCTGATGGGGAAGATCGAGCCACTCTCTGGTGAGGTGGTATTGGCAAAAGGTGCAATGATTGGTTATTTTTCTCAAGATTTGTCTTGGCGCCATCCTCAGAACACGCCTGAACAGGAGCTGTGCTCTTGTGCGCCAACAATCTCAAGCAAAGAGTCACGCAAGCTATTAGCTCGCTTTGGGATCACGGGGGATAAGACGCAGCGCCACTTAGATACATTGAGCGGTGGTGAGCAAACTCGGGTGAAACTGTGTTGTTTATCGGTTCAGAAATGCAATGTTTTGCTGTTGGACGAACCAACAACACATTTGGATAGCAGCAGCAAAAATGCGCTTAAAGAGGCTCTCCAGCGCTTTTCCGGTAGCGTGATTGTGGTATCTCATGAGAAGGCATTTTTGCAATCTTGGCCTGATAGAGTTTTAGATATTTCGTTGCTCACTTGTGCTGAATCGAAAACAGAACAGGAGGTGGAGCTATGATGCAGTCCATGATCCTATTTCTCGTTGCTTTTCTTGTTGGTGCTGATGAGTTGATGCTTGGATCTATTCTTGAACCCATCGGAAATGATTTAAGTGTTCAACCGAGTCAGGTTACCTTATTTATTACGGCATATAGTTTAGCCATAGCAATTTGCGCTCCTTACTTGGGCCGTTTATCAGACCGAGTTGGGCGTATTCGTATCATGGTGCCTGCTTGCTTTGTATTTGGGGTTGCGTCTATTACGACGGGCATAGTTCATGATTTTGAACTTGCTATTGCAACTCGAGTGATCACTGGTATTGCAAGTGCAGGCATGTTACCAATTGCATTCGCGTTAGCGGGAGACGCGAAGGGTAATAGAGCGATGCGTCAAATTGTGATGGTTCAGGCGGGATTAACGCTAGGTATGATAACTAGCCCGGCGATCGGAGCATTGTTGACCCAGCTTTTATCATGGCGTGCCGCTTTTATTATTTTGGGCGTGGCGGCTCTCTTTGTCGGTGCCATGAGCGTAGTGTCCATGAACAACAAGCATAATGAGTCCAAGAAGTCAGATACTCTGCCACCTATCACAGACGTCATTCATCTTCCATGCGCGTTGAGGGCGATTCTAGCGATGTGTTTAGGCCTAGGGGGAGGTATTGGTGTATTTAACCTGATAGGCCTTCATATTCGAGATACCAGCGAGTTGGCGCTCGGTTGGGTGGGCGCTATTTATGCTGCTCTAGGGATCGTGGGTGTGGTTGGAAATATGTGCGTGGGAAGAGCTTGCCGTTGGCTTGGTAGCTCTCGAGCTGTTATGCGAGTGGCTTTAATGGTGTGCATACCTTGCAGTGCATGGGTGTTCTCAAGTGAGATGAGTACGGTTACCGCTTATCTTCCAGCTCTAGTGCTCTGGTCTCTTGCTGGAGGGGTTGGTTCTCCGGCATTACAAGCACATATCGCAAGCTTATCTGATGAATATCGAGGTGTGTTAATGTCTTTTGGAATGAGTATGATGCACTTTGGTGTCGCGATTTGGTCTGCCTTGGCGGGCTTCGCGTATTCTGTAGGCAATGAATGGGTCGCTTTCGTGGCTTTGCTATTGTTTGGCTCAGCAGTAGTTATCTTAAAGCCAGTTGGTAATACTGAACAAAGTGAGCGTTATTCGTAGTGTTTTAGTAGATAAAGAAAAGCCGTTACCTAAAAAGGTAACGGCTTGTTCCAAATACTTTTTGAAAAACGGTCTTAGTTCATGCCGTATTTCTTAAGTTTCTTGCGAAGAGTACCGCGGTTGATACCCATCATAGTTGCTGCGCGAGTTTGGTTACCGCGAGTGTACTGCATGATAGTATCTAGTAGTGGCTGTTCAACTTCAGCTAGAACTAATTCGTATAGTTCTGTTACTTCCTGGCCGTTTAGTTGAGCAAGGTAGTTTTTAAGAGACGCTTTAACAGAGTCACGTAAAGGCTTCTGAGTAATCTGGTCTTGTGACGTTACTGTAGTTACTGTTAATGCTTCTGAAGTCAGATTTTGTTCGAACATATTCGGTCTAGCTCTTCTCTTAATTATGATGCAACGTTATCAAAATAACCTTCTAACGCCTCAATTTGCAGCGGAGCTGCGTCGATAGCGTTGAAGGTACGGCGAAACTCACTTGCCTGTTCATGCTCTTTCAGGTACCACCCAACGTGCTTGCGCGCGATACGTGGACCTAAGAACTCCCCATAAAACTCATGCAGAGCATTTACATGACCAAGCATAATGGTTTTCACTTCCTCAGTTGGAAGTTCCTCCATTGTGGTGCCGTTTTCCAAATAGTGATGGATTTCCTGGAAAATCCAAGGACGACCCTGGGCAGGGCGTCCAATCATTAAAGCGTCCGCACCGGTGTACTCCAGTACAAATTTGGCTTTCTCCGGGCTATCGATATCACCGTTCGCGATAACCGGAATTGAAATCGCCTCTTTTACCGCTTTAATGCTGTCATATTCGGCCTCACCTTTGTACATACATGCTTTCGTTCTGCCATGCAGAGCAAGAGCTTGTATGCCGCAGTTTTCGGCTAATTTAGCGATCTGGACACAGTTCTTGTTGTCTGTATCCCAGCCAGTTCGAGTCTTTAACGTTACAGGAACGTCCACTGCATTCACGACCGCTTTCAAAATCTCTTCGATAATGTTTGGGTATTGAAGCAGAGCAGAGCCCGCTAGCTTCTTATTCACTTTTTTTGCCGGGCAGCCCATGTTGATGTCGATGATTTGTGCACCGTTCTCAACACTGAATTGAGCTGCGTCCGCCATAAGCTGTGGATCGGAACCCGCAATCTGTACAGAGCGAATGCCCGATTCGCCCTCGTGTACCATGCGCTGTTTCGACTTTGACGTTCCCCATAGTTTTGGGTTAGCAGACATCATTTCACTGACGGCCATTCCCGCACCATAGCGAAGACACAACTCGCGAAACGGTCTATCCGTTACACCAGCCATAGGGGCTACGATTAGATTGTTCTTAAGTTGATAGTTTCCGATTTTCAAAACGTCATCACAGTTCTGTACCAGCAAGGGCGCGCATTTTACGCATTTTTTCACTGCGTGAAAAGACTAATATTTGAGCATTTACAAATTGTTTTTGTAAATTGTATGAATTTCAAACAATTAGCTCTGAAAACCTTGTCTAGCCTTGCTTACGACCAGAGATGCGACACCATTCACTTTGCTCAACAATCGGGTCAATGTGAAGCTCGTCACGGTAATAGTTCGCAACATCTTCAGCTTGAGTGTCTAATACGCCGGACATAGCGAGGTCGCCATTTGGCTTAACTAGTCCTTTGATGATAGGTGCAAGTTCACGTAAAGGTCCCGCAAGGATGTTGGCCACAACGACGTCAGCGACGAGACCTTCTGGTTGATTTTGCGGTAAGTAAACTTCTAGTTTGTCTGCAACGCCATTACGCTCAGCATTGTCTTTTGAAGCAAGCAGGGCTTGAGGATCAATGTCGATCCCTATCACTTTTTCAGCGCCCAGTTTGATCGCTGCGATCGCAAGAATACCTGAGCCACAACCGAAGTCGATAACGGTCTTACCGCTTAAGTCCATGCTTTCTAGCCACTCAAGACAAAGTGCTGTTGTAGGGTGAGTACCCGTACCGAATGCAAGGCCTGGATCCAACATAACATTAACAGCGTCAGGATCTGGAATGTCGCGCCAGCTTGGGCAAATCCATAGGCGTTCACCAAATTTCATTGGGTGGAAGTTTTCCATCCATTCGCGTTCCCAGTCTTTATCTTCAAGCTGTTCTACTTTGTAAGCAAAATTGTCAGCCAGCATATTGCTCGCTTTAATTTGGTCGATGATGAAGTTAGTGTCTGCTTCTGCATCATACAGTGCCAGAATATCAGTATCGCCCCATAAGCGAGTTTCGCCAGGTAGAGGTTCGAATACAGGTGTATCCTGCGCGTCTAAGAATGTAACAGACAGCGCGCCAGTCTCTTCCATTAGCATATCGCCGATTTGCTCAGCGTTTTCATTGGTCGCGTTGAGTTTGATTTGAATCCAAGGCATTGGTTTTTGCTCTTAAAGTGAATGAAGTGGCGCAGAGTTTACCAGAACTCTACGATTTGTTTGAGTATATACCCAAATAAGCCGATTTATATGTTGAGCCCTTTGCGTACATATAAAACAAAAATGCCCACGGGAGTGGGCATTTTTTAAGACGTTTGCTTAGGCTTATTGTAAGCCAAGCTTCTTCTCTAGGTAGTGGATGTTTGCACCACCGTGTTGGAAGTTTTCGTCATTCATAATGGAGAATTGCAGTGGCACGTTAGTTTTGATGCCTTCGATGATCATCTCACCCAGTGCGTTTTTCATACGTGCAATCGCTACATCACGGTTCTCACCGTAAGTGATCAGTTTACCAATCATTGAATCGTAATGAGGTGGTACTGTGTAGCCTGTGTAGATATGAGATTCCCAACGTACACCCATACCGCCAGGAGCGTGGAAACGCTCGATCTTACCCGGAGATGGTAGGAAGCGCTCAGGGTCTTCTGCGTTGATACGACACTCAATCGCATGGCCACGGATCTTAATATCATCTTGAGTGAATGACAGAGGCTGACCCGCTGCAACACGAAGCTGTTCTTTGATTAGGTCGATGCCAGTAACCATCTCTGTTACTGGGTGCTCTACCTGAATACGAGTGTTCATTTCGATGAAGTAGAACTCACCGTTCTCGTATAGGAATTCAAACGTACCTGCGCCGCGGTAACCGATCTCGATACATGCACGAGTACAGCGTTCACCGATGTACTTACGCATTTCTTCGGTGATACCAGGTGCTGGAGCTTCTTCCACTACTTTTTGGTGACGGCGTTGCATTGAACAGTCACGCTCACCAAGGTGGATTGCGCCGCCTTGACCGTCAGCAATAACCTGAACTTCAACGTGACGAGGGTTTTCTAGGAATTTCTCCATGTAAACCATGTCATTGTTGAACGCCGCTTTTGCTTCAGCACGTGTCATTGCAATGGCTTGGATAAGGTCTTTCTCTGCTCGAACAACACGCATACCACGACCGCCGCCGCCGCCAGATGCTTTGATGATTACTGGGTAACCAATGCGCTTAGCAAATGCTTTGTTTTTCTCTTCGTCATTGTCTAGAGGGCCGTCAGAACCCGGTACACAAGGAACGCCTGCTTTCTTCATTGCATTGATAGCAGATACTTTATCGCCCATTAGGCGGATAGTGTCTGCCTTTGGACCAACGAAGATGAAACCACTGCGCTCAACTTGCTCTGCGAAGTCTGCGTTCTCAGACAGGAAGCCGTAACCTGGGTGGATAGCAACAGCACCAGTCACTTCTGCTGCAGAAATGATGCGTGGAATGTTTAGGTAGCTGTCGATACCACGAGCAGGGCCGATACATACGGTTTCGTCTGCGAGCAGTACGTGCTTAAGATCGCGGTCAGCTGTCGAGTGAACAGCGACGGTCTTAATACCTAATTCTTTACAAGCGCGAAGAATACGAAGTGCAATTTCACCTCGGTTCGCGATGACTACTTTGTCTAGCATAAGGCAAGCCCCGCTTATTCGATTACAACAAGAGGTTGGTCGAATTCAACTGGTTGGCCGTCTTCAGCTAGGATTGCTGTAACAACGCCAGATTTGTCCGCTTCGATTTGGTTCATCATTTTCATTGCTTCAACAATACATAGAGTATCGCCAGCATTTACTTTCTGACCCACTTCTACGAATGCTTTAGAGTCTGGGCTTGGAGAGCGGTAGAAAGTACCAACCATTGGAGAAAGAACTTGGTGACCTGCAGGTGTTGCTGCTGGAGCTTCTGCTGCTGGCGCTTCCGCTACTGGTGCCGCTGCTACTGGAGCAGGTGCCGCCGCTGGAGCTGCTGCGTAGTGAATTGGTGCTTGAGGGGCAGCAGTGCCATGACGGCTGATGCGCACTGACTCTTCACCTTCAGAGATCTCTAGCTCAGCAATGCCAGACTCTTCAACTAACTCAATTAGCTTCTTGATTTTACGAATATCCATCTTTTCTTTCTCTTTTATCTTGTGATTAAGACAACCCTCGTAGGGTTGCAGAGTGTTAGGGTTACTTTGCCTGTAGCTTATTGATCGCTGCAGACAGAGCAAATTCATAACCTTGTGCGCCTAAACCGCAAATCACACCCTCTGCTTTATCTGACAGGTAAGAGTGATGACGGAATGGTTCACGTGCGTGCACATTTGATAAGTGCACCTCAATAAATGGGATGGCGACGCCAAGTAATGCATCTCGCAGCGCCACACTAGTATGAGTGAAAGCCGCTGGATTGATGATGATGAAGTCAATCTTGCCATAGGCAGCGTGAATGGCTTCAATCAGTTCGTACTCACGATTTGATTGTAGGTGTTCCAGTTCTACCCCAGCGTTATGGGCTTGCTCTGTAAGAGTATCCACAACTTGAGCTAAGGTACTGTGACCATAGTGTGTCGGTTCGCGCAGACCCAATAGATTAAGATTTGGTCCGTTTAGAACAAGAATCCGTGACTTTGCAGACATTGTGTTGCTATCTTCCCTTATCGTGAGTGGAACGTTTATATTCCCAAATATACGATAGTTCAGCACGATTTTTTTGTTAAAACCGAGCAAATTTTAAAAAATCGACCAAGATTATAGCTAATTCATAGCAATTAGCAGCAATTTACTGGTCTAATCTCCTAATAGCCACTCTCGTTTCTGTAACCAAGTTAACAAAAACAACATAATTGCCATATTTTTTGTGTGGCCAATTTGTGCACTAAAGCAAAAAACCGCCATGAGTGATGGCGGTTTTTAAAGTGCTTTTAAAACAGTTGGTTGAATTTATGCCAATTCTGCTTTCTCTGCGATAAGTTTATCTACAACGCTCGGATCGGCAAGCGTTGATGTGTCTCCGAGGTTGCTAGTATCACCCGTTGCAATTTTACGCAGGATTCGACGCATGATCTTACCAGAACGAGTCTTCGGTAAGGAATCCGTCCAGTGCAGTACATCTGGTGTTGCAATTGGACCAATTTCTTTACGCACCCAATCTTTCACTTCTTTGTGTAGCTCTGCTGACGGGAATTCACCATCGTTCAAGGTAATGTAAGCGTAGATAGCTTGGCCTTTGATATCATGCGGAATGCCCACAATAGCGGCCTCAGCAATTTTATGATGTGCGACAAGAGCCGATTCTATTTCAGCGGTACCCATGCGGTGACCCGACACGTTTAGTACGTCATCAACACGGCCCGTGATCCAGTAGTAACCGTCTTCGTCACGACGAGCCCCATCACTAGTAAAGTACATTCCCTTAAAGGTTGAGAAGTAGGTCTGTTCAAAGCGCTCGTGGTCGCCATAAACAGTACGCATCTGACCTGGCCATGAATCAAGGATCACCAAGTTACCTTCTGCTGCGGTTTCTTCAATGATGTTGCCCATGTTATCAACCAGTGCAGGTTGGACTCCGAAGAATGGTCGAGTTGCTGAGCCTGGTTTTAAATCTGTTGCGCCTGGTAGTGGTGCAATTAAGATACCGCCGGTCTCTGTTTGCCACCAAGTATCAACGATAGGCGAGCTCTCGTTACCAATCGTTTTGTAGTACCACTCCCACGCTTCAGGGTTGATAGGCTCACCTACTGAACCCATCACACGTAAGCTTGAACGAGATGTCCCTGCTACCGCTTCGTTACCTTTTGCCATTAGTGCACGAATAGCGGTTGGCGCAGTGTAGAGAATGTTCACTTGGTGCTTATCAACCACTTCACTCATACGGGCCGTGCTTGGGTAGTTTGGAACACCTTCAAACAGAATGGTTTTGGCCCCGTTCGCTAGTGGACCATAAATTAGGTAAGTATGGCCTGTAATCCAGCCCACATCCGCGGTACACCAGAAGGTTTCTCCTGGTTGATAATCGAAGACATATTTAAAGGTCATTGCCGCGTAGACGAGGTAACCGCCTGTAGTATGTAGTACGCCTTTAGGTTTACCTGTCGAGCCAGATGTGTAGAGGATGAACAGCGGGTCTTCGGCTTTCATCTCTTCTGGTGGGCAAACGTCAGAAACGTTGGCTGTTGCTTCGTGCCACCAAACATCACGGTGTTCATGCCATTCAACATCACCACCTGTACGTTTAAGCACGACGACTTTATTGATGGTTTTTACGTCTGGGTTGGTTAGTGCTTCATCCACGTTCTTTTTCAGTGGAACAGCGCGTCCGCCACGTACGCCTTCGTCTGCGGTGATCACGACTTTAGCGTCAGAGTCGATGATACGGCCGGATAGCGCTTCTGGTGAGAAACCGCCAAATACTACGGTGTGAACCGCACCAATACGGGTACAAGCGAGCATAGCCACTGCAGCTTCTGGCACCATTGGCATGTATAGACACACCACGTCGCCCTTGCGTACGCATTGCTCTTTCAATGCGTTGGAGAATTTACACACTTCTTTGTGCAGTTCGTTGAAAGTGAGTGTTTTGTCGTCGGCTGGATCATCGCCTTCCCAAATGATGGCGACGTCATCCCCGTGTTCTGCAAGATGACGGTCAATACAGTTAGCCGAGACGTTCAGTGTGCCATCTTCAAACCAGCGAATATCAACATGGCCAGTGTCGAAAGAAGTGCTTTTTACTTTGGTGAAAGGTTTGATCCAATCAACGATTTTGCCGTGTTCGTTCCAGAAGCCCTCTGGATCGGTTACCGACTGCTGATACATGGCTAAGTAAGTATCATTATCCGCGTGTGTATGAGTTTTAATATTTTCTTTTACCGGATAAACGTGGGCTTCGCTCATGGCTTCTCTCCTTGTGCCTTATTTCTCGGCCTTACACCAATCTAGATAAGATTTTGAATATATTTTTGTAGGGCTGTTTTTTGGTTCTAAATAACTTGGTCGTGGTAATGACGACGTTGTGCTTATAACTGTCAGTCACCGCGCGTATTTCCACAATTAGACTTTAGGATGAGAGTGATAGAAGCGCCGGGAAATCGCTGAAACAAAAGTATTTCTGGGAGCTAGGTCAACTGATTTTTATGTATACGGTGCGGTTAGGTTGGGTAAATCGCCTTTCGTTAAGCGGACAAAGACCAAAGCGGCAGAAATCGCGTCTTGCAAGGCGTCGTGTTTGTCTTGGATAGGAAGTTCGAGGTGTTTACAAATGGCATCCAGACTTAAGTCGAAATAGGCATTCGGCAAATGTCGTTCCAACTTATCGTGATAAATCTGACTGACCTCGATGAGTGGGTTAGGAAGTGGGAAGCCAAGTTGCCTCAGACAAGCAAGGTCTAAGATCTTTTTATCGTAACGAATGTGATAGCCCACAAGTGGTCGGTTGCCGATAAAGTCGAGCAGCTCGAGCAGCGCCTCTTTTTCACTGATGCCATCGACTAAGTCTTGGTGGCGAATTCGATGGATCTTGACCGAGCCAGAGTCGAGCGATTGCGGCGCGCGTAAGCGGACTTCAAATGGTTGACTGGTGATGATGCGGTTGTCGATGATCTTGGTGGCTGCAATAGTCACCAGCTCGGCGCGATTTGGGTCAAGGCTGGTGGTTTCGCAGTCAAGAGAGACGTATTCTGTTTTATCTGGCGTGCAAAACAGCGACTGATAAGGCGAGCCTTTCAATTTGTAATGCCAGTATTTGCGTTGTAACCAGTTCATTGCTTACGCCTCTGTGATTTATGAAAATCAGGGTTAATCACGAATTTGATAATGGAAGCCTAAAAATTGCTTAAATTTCTTCACCACATGTAAGCTGTGGCGAAGCAAATCACGCTCAGTTCTATCCAGTTGTTTAATATCAATGTTATTCAACGCTTCTTGCTTTTTGAGTTGCTGATTAAGGCGAAGTTTAAAGAACAATTTCAGTGCTTCGTTGAGATTATCTGCCGTTTCGGATTCTAAGATGCGCTTATTTCTCAGAGCTTCAATGCGCTCAAACGTGTTCTTCTCCTCAATGGCATATTCCAAAGACAAGGTGCGAATGCCGTGTACAATTGGGAAAATACCGCCGCGTTTAATGTCCAATCCGTCTTTAGCACTTTTTACGTTGCCAAATAGAGTTAGGGGCACCGAAAACTGCAAGGCAGGGCGAGTAAAGTCAGACAATATCAACATGCGATCTTTCATTGTGTCACGAAGATGCGCCGCAATTGGAGCCAGCAGCTCGCAATTCCCAGCAACAGCATGGGCGTCACTGAAAATAGCTAAGTCCATGATTTGTTCTGGTTCGGCTTTAGCTATCCAGTGGTTTAGGGTACTTATCCATTCTTGCTGTGTTTTGACCCATTTCGGGTTGTTAACCATCACTTTACCAGGGCAAAGTGGATAACCGAGCTGTTGTAGGGTGTGTGTGAAGGATTGCATCACTTGTTCGCAATGAGGCCATTCCAAACCATCTTGAATAATCAGGGCATTGTCTTGATCGGTTTTGAGAATTTGCTCTCCTCGGCCTTCAGAGCCGAGTACGATCAAGCAACAATGGTCGTGCAAGGCTGGTGGTATCACTAACTCGAACGCTTTCTCGATAATTTGTTCGTTTACGGCTGAGATAAGCTCCATGATGAAGCGAGTGCGGATGCCGTTTTTCAATAAGCTCTCGACCAATTGACGTTGGCGGTTTGAGGCCAAAGCGAGCTCTTCCACGCTGCTTGCTCGAGCAATACTGAGCGTTAACACGTGAGAGTGGGTTGAGAACGCGCTGAGAATTTGGGTCATATCCAGCATGCCGACGGCTCGGTTGCCTTCACATACCATGAGGCGTTTCATTCTATTTCTGGTCATTGTGATCATGGCGTTGAATAGAAAGTCACCATCATCAACGTGATAAACAGGAAAGCTCGCGATCTCACCCACTGGTGTGTCGAGCGCGCAACCATCTATCATCACAGAATGCAGCATATTAGTACGAGTCACTATTGCGTACGGGTGGGCTGATGGCCATTTTTCCAATCGTGGATCATCGCCATGGAGTTGAACCAATGCAGCGTCAATCCCATTTTCTTTTAAGGAACGTGTTACCTCGTTAATTGGTGTATTTGGTTCAAGGATCATCGGTGGGTGATAAATGCTGCGGTCAACTTTAGTGAGAATAAACTCCGCTAAGTTTTGCTGTTGATGGGCCGCTTCGATGAGCTCTTGCCGTTTCGATAAATTGTTATCGAAATAGGCTGCAAACTGGCCATTTTCGTTGTAAAGGGCAAGGAAAACTTCTTTCGGCAGTAGGTAAGAGAGCGTGTCCTCAAGCGCGATGTAGTGATGACGTACCTTGTCTTCAAGTAACGAGCGTACATCGAACATATCGTCGTTGGCATAATGTGCGAACACTTCCTGTTGATCGTTGGAGCGCTCTTCTACCGCGCCTTTGATCAGAATATGTAAGTGGGGGTTCTTCTGTCCGCAGGATAAAATAACATCTCGAGCTCGATAGTAGGCGACGTCCAGAGACGATCGCAGTCGCGATTGTTGTGCTTCAGTTAAGCGATCGAACGGTGGAGATTGCATGTTAAATTTGTCAGGCATGAGAACACCCAATAATGATGGAAGGAACACTCTCTAAGTCTGACAAATTTCTTACCGGAAGCCAGACGACTTTGGTCTAAATTACGATGTTTTCGTTTGAAGATGCCAAATGTCGCAAAGTTAGTATTCCATCGAGGAAACGATAAGTTTCTTATTCTTCCCTTTTTATAATACGCATGGCGATCCATAATTCCCGGCTCGAACGTTGGTGTTCCCGTTTTAGGATATTAGTAATGTTGAAACCTTCTCCGTATGGCTGGATTTCCCAGTACTTTCTCGGATTCTTCTTTGCGTATGGCGTGTATCTGCCATTTTGGTCACTTTGGTTTAAGGATCAGGGCGTATCTTCGACAGATATCGGTTTGCTGGTCGGGTTAGGCCTTGCGACACGTTGTGTTGCCAATATCGTGATCACCCCACGAGTACACAAAGTCGAACATCTTATGCCTGCTTTACGTTGGTTGAGTTTCGCTGCCCTCCTTTTTGTTGGATTTCACTTTTTTACGGGTGGTAGCTTTTGGTTAATGGCACTAGCGACAGTGTTGTTCAATCTTTGTTGTGGACCGATTATTCCGTTGTCGGACGCGATGGCAAATTACTACGCTCGCCTGAAAATGCTCGATTATGGCCGCACGCGGCTATGGGGTTCGATCGCCTTTATCGCAGGCTCGACGGCAGTGGGCTACCTGGTGGCTGAATTTGGCTCCGATATGATCTTGTACACTGCGATGTTCGGCGTGTTTATCTCGTTGCTGTTTGCTATGCGACCGACTAACCCAATGCCTGTAACGCATGGTGGGCAAAGCGCAGAACGTCCAAAGCTGACCGCTCTTTTGACTGACAAACCGATACTAAAATTCTTAGTGTTGGTGTCACTAATTCAGGGCAGTCATGCGGCTTACTACGGCTTTAGTGCGATTCACTGGAAGGCCGCTGGTCACTCGGAAGATGTCATTGGCTACTTGTGGAGCTTAGGAGTGGCCGCAGAAGTGGCAGTGTTTGCACTGAGTAAGCGCTTATTCGTAGGTTGGTCAATACGCGCGCTGTTTATTGCTGCTGCCGTTGGTGTAATGATGCGTTGGGGTATTACGGCGTCGACAACATCGATTATTGCTTTGGTGATTGTTCAACTACTACATGGTGTGACTTTCGCTACCGCACACATTGCCGCGATCCAATATATCCAAAACTCCGAAGAAAATAAGATCGTAGCGTTGCAAGCGTTGTATAACGCGATTCCGTTGGGCGCATTTATCGCGTTAATGACCGTATTGAGTGGTTGGGGTTATGAGCACTGGGGACCGCTTGTGTTCTGGGGCATGGCCGCGATGGGGTTATTGGCTCTGTTCATCAAGCTTGATTCGCAAGACCCACATCAGGTGGTTGATGTATCAGACAAGCCACTTGAAACTCAGAATTAGACTTATGTAACAAAGGTTAAAAACTAAGCTTTGTCTCCTTTATCAAAGCAGTGTTAAATAAACCTCTCCCTCATGGAGAGGTTTTTTATTCTCTTGCTTTAAAAGTAGCAAGAAAGGCAAGAAAGGATATCGGATGCAAGGATGGCTGGTGGTTCCCGTTTCTTTAGCGTATTTGGGAGCTTTATTTATCATCGCGTGGTACGGCGACATTCAGAAAAGGTGGCTAGCGAGCTGGCGGCCTTGGATTTATAGCCTTTCCATTGCGGTGTACTGTACATCGTGGACCTTCTACGGCACGGTCGGGCAAGCCAGCAGTAATCCTTGGTCTTTCTTGCCCATCTATATCGCCCCCATTTTAGTGTTTACCATCGGATGGCGCGTTTTAGCTCGGCTTATTTTGATTGCTAAACGGGAACACATCACGTCGATTGCTGACTTTATCGGAGCACGCTACGGTAAATCCCAAGGTTTGGCCGTGGTTGTTACGCTCATAGCGGTTGCGGGAATTTTGCCGTACATCGCTTTACAGCTGCGTGGTATCACTATGGGGCTTGAAATCATTGCACCAGAGCTGGCTACTGATTTTGGTTATCAAAACGATAGCGTGTCGTGGTTTGTTGTGGTCGCATTGGCGATTTTTACGATGCTATTCGGTACCCGCCACATTGATAACACGGAACACCATCGTGGGATGATGATGGCAATTGCCTTCGAATCCATTATCAAACTGCTGGCTTTTTTAGTGGTTGGTGTCTTCATTGTTTGGTTGGCGATGAACACCGAGAATTTGAGCTTACTTGATGTTGCCGAACAGACGTATCAGTCACCAAATATCCCGACTATATTGATTCATACTGTACTCACGATGCTGGCGATCGTTTGCCTTCCGCGACAATTCCATACGATGGTGGTGGAAAATGAACGTGCTCAAGATTTGCATGTGGCTCGTTGGTTGTTCCCCATTTATCTGATCTTAATGGGGATTTTTGTTTTACCTATTGCGTGGGTAGGGCAAGGTCTCTTGAGTGGCGCTTCGCCTGATACTTATGTCATCAGTGTGCCGATGTCGGTAGGGGCGAGTGAAATCGCCTTGCTTGCGTTTCTAGGCGGTACTTCAGCGGCAAGTGGCATGGTTATCGTATCGACGATTGCCTTAGCGATCATGGTCTCGAATGACTTGGTTATGCCATTGCTATTGCGTCGCATGCGACTGACGCAGCGTAACCATCACCATTTTTCTGAATTATTACTGCGGATCCGCCGTGGTTTGATTTTAGTTTTGTTGATTGGCGCGTGGTGTTTCTATCAAGCGTTGGACACCATTCATTCACTTTCTGCTATCGGCTTTCTCTCGTTCGCGGCTATCACGCAATTCGCTCCTGCGCTGGTTGGCGGTATGTATTGGCGTCAAGGGAATAAGAAAGGTGTGTATGTTGGCCTCGCGGTGGGTTTTGCTACCTGGTTGATTACGTTAATGAGCCAAACAGACATGCTTGCCGGAGACGCCAGTAATAACTTCCTGATCTGGTTGATTACGCCACCAGAGGTATTGGCTAGCTTTGATATCGCGATTTCAGATTGGGGGATGATCCTCAGCGTGGTCGCTAATGCAGTGTGTTTTGTTGTGGTTTCTATGGCTACCCGACCAAGCCTAAGTGAGCGCTTACAATCGGCATCATTCGTTGGTACACCGCTGCCTGAAAGCGAAAATATGAGCCTGTACCAGAGCCGCGTTACGGTTGCGGAACTGGAAATGCTAGCGTCCAGATTTGTAGGACGAACGCGAGTTAAAGCGGCGTTTCAAGCCTACTGGAGCCAGCAACGAGAAGAGTTAATGCCGAATCAGCAAGCGCCATCTTCTCTGATTCGGCATACGGAGCGTGTGCTGGCAGGGGTATTTGGTGCATCTTCTGCTAAGTTAGTGCTTACTTCTGCTCTGCAAGGAAGAAACATGCAGCTTGAAGAGGTGGCGACTATCGTCGATGAAGCCTCTGAACTGTACGATTTTAGTCGGGGTTTACTCCAAGGCGCGATTGAGCATATTGGGCAAGGTATTGCGGTCGTCGATAAGCAACTACGCTTGGTAGCGTGGAACCAACGCTATTTAGAACTCTTTGAATTTCCGCCAGGCTTGATTCAAGTAGGTCGACCGATTGCGGATGTGATTCGGCACAATGCAGAGCAGGGGTTGTGTGGCCCTGGTGACCCTGATGACCACGTCCGTCGCCGTGTTTATCACCTTGAGCAAGGGACTCGGCACACCTCTTCTCGGGTTCGTCCCGATGGTCGCGTGATAGAGGTGCAAGGTAACCCAATGCCAGGTGGTGGCTTTGTGATGAGCTTTACCGACATCACCGTATTCCGTGATGCAGAGCAAGCACTGAAAGACGCCAACGAGACATTGGAAGAAAGGGTACGTCTGCGGACTCGAGAATTAGAACAACTTAACAAGCAGCTGGTGGAAGCGACGCAGCGCTCGGATTTGGAATCGAAGTCCAAATCACGGTTCTTGGCGGCAGTAAGCCATGACTTGATGCAACCGCTCAACGCGGCGCGTCTATTCGCATCTTCACTATCGGAAGTCGCCAAAGACAGCGAAGCCAAAAAGCTGTCAGCACACATTGAAAGTGCTTTAGAGGCTGCCGAAGACTTAATTGGAGATTTGCTGGATATCTCGCGTTTGGAATCGGGCAAGTTGGAAGTCAACGTGCATGGCTTTGCGTTAAATGATGTGTTATCGAATTTGAATGCTGAGTTTAGTGCGTTAGCCAAACAGCAAGGTATAGAGTTCACCATGATTCCGTCCTCACTCATGGTTAAGTCGGATCCCAAACTGCTGCGCCGTGTGGTGCAAAACTTCCTGACCAATGCGTTTCGTTATAACCCGAATGGCAAAGTCGCACTCGGTGTTCGCCGCGTGAAAGGGCGAGTGCGTATTGATGTATGGGATAATGGAGTGGGGATTGAAGAAGAGAAGCAGCAAGAGATTTTTGAAGAGTTTAATCGCGGAACTCAAGTTCGTTCCGACCAAGGTCTCGGACTTGGTTTGGCGATTTCGAAAGGAATTGCTCAGGTACTTGGGCATGAAATTTCGATGCGCTCTTGGGTTGGAAAAGGCAGTGTTTTTTCCATCACCCTAGATAAAGCTGATCATGTTCAGCCTCATCCAGTTCACGTGGCAATGAGTAAGCAATCTGAACTTGGTCATCTGAGAATCCTATGTGTCGATAATGAGCCTGACATTCTAGTCGGCATGGAAAACTTACTTTCCCGATGGGGCTGCGATACACGAGTTGCGATTGATTTAGTTGAAAGTCTACAAGCGCTTGAGGATGGTTGGATTCCGGATGTAATTTTCTCCGATTACCGACTTGATGATGGTCGTACTGGTTTAGAAGTGCTACAGCAATGCCGCCTGAGATTAGGCCACAGCTTTGAAGGCGTCATCATCAGTGCAGATCGTACCGATGATATGCTTGATGGCATCAAAGCAAATGGGTTCAGCTTTATTGCTAAGCCAGTTAAGCCGCTTAAGCTGCGTTCGGTGCTCAATCGAGTCGCTTAGGATTGGAGTGTTTGAAAAATCGCTATAAAAAGAGACCTCCGAATGGAGGTCTCGATGTTTGTAATCTTAGTTGATAGGCTGAGTTTGCCGCTTATTCTGCGACGCCGCCTTGAGTCAGTTTGGCTGGATTAAGCAATCGCTCTAGTGTGGCTCTATCCAAATCAGTTTCTTCTTCCGCGACATCAATAATCGCGCGTCCCTGTTTGTAGGCTTTTTTCGCGACTTCTGCCGCTTTTAGGTAACCAATGACAGGGTTGAGAGCCGTGACCAAAATAGGGTTTTTGGCGAGTGCTACATCCAAGTTATCTTGGCGAACTTCAAACGTCGCAATGGCTTTGTCAGCTA
Source organism: Vibrio sp. Vb0888 (assembly GCF_033338835.1). Taxonomy (NCBI): domain Bacteria; kingdom Pseudomonadati; phylum Pseudomonadota; class Gammaproteobacteria; order Vibrionales; family Vibrionaceae; genus Vibrio; species Vibrio sp. Vb0888. Next base: position 47,602 of record NZ_JAWOTL010000019.1, on the reverse strand, counting down.
AAGCGGTTGCGCTGTTAGAGAGTAACTCGATGCTCTCCAATACGTTATGAGCAATAACTGGCAGCATGACGTTAAGCTGGAAGTTGCCCGTTTGGCCTGCGACGGTAATGGTGGTGTCATTACCAATGACTTGCGCTGATGCCATAGCTGCGGCTTCTGGGATCACAGGATTTACTTTGCCAGGCATGATGGAAGAACCCGGTTGCAAGCCTTGTAATTCAATCTCACCTAAACCAGCTAATGGGCCTGAATTCATCCAACGAAGATCATTTGCGATCTTCATGATCGCAACTGCTGCTGTTTTGAGCTGTCCCGACAGAGCGACGATCGCATCTTGACTGCTTAAATTGAAAAAGAAGTTATCACTGGCCGTGAACTGAATACGAGTTGACTGGGTTAGGTTGCTAGCGAATAAGTCTGCAAAGCGTGGATCGGCATTGATCCCCGTTCCAACCGCCGTACCACCTTGGGCTAAGGCTTTTACAGCAGGAAGTGCTTGTTCAATCGCTTGTTTTGCGTGCTCGATTTGGAACTGCCAACCGCCAAGTTCTTGAGCAAAGGTAATTGGCATCGCGTCCATTAAGTGGGTGCGACCGGTTTTTACAACATCTTTCAATGCTTGCTGTTTAGACTCTAGTGTTTGGCTGAGGTGTGACAGTGCCGGGAAGAGCTGTTTTTCAATGGCTAATGCTGCGCTAACTTGAATGGCCGTCGGTACCACATCGTTGCTGCTTTGCCCCATGTTGACGTGATCATTAGGGCTGACAGTGCCGCCTAGATGCTGGGAGGCCAGTGTTGCAATCACTTCATTCGCATTCATATTTGAGCTAGTGCCTGATCCCGTTTGGAACACGTCAATTGGGAATTGCTCAATATGATTGCCTTCGATAATTGCTTGAGCTGCGTCAGCAATCGCGTTGGCAATATCTCCTTCAAGCAGCCCTAGCTGTGCGTTGGTGAGTGCCGCAGTCTGCTTGATGTGTGCTAACGCTTTGATAAAACCAGATGGCATTTTATGTTGACTGAATGAGAAGTTATCGACGGCGCGTTGAGTCTGGGCTTGGTAGAGAGCATCTGCAGGGACCGTTACTTCGCCCATACTGTCAGTTTCTATGCGGAATTCGGTGCTCATGGTAGGGATCCTTTTGGTTAATCGAGTGAGATTTGAATCAGGCGTAATTGTTGTTGTAGTGCGAGAAATTTCACGTCGCCTTGTTCAAACTGGTAGTAATAGCGTTTGAGGCAGAATAATGGCGTATGGATAGAATCGAGACAGACACGACGGAAGATACGACTGCGAGTTGAGTCTTGAATTGCGTCTAGTAAATGGAAATAAACCTGACGTAAAAACAGCTCACACAACAATAGATTTTCTTCATCGGCATCGTGTTCATAACAGGAAGACAACACCATTCCCCAATGAATATAGTCATGAATCACGTCTGGCTCAAAGCCATGTGGTGCGGCGAGAAGGAATCTATCTTGGGCTTTAAAAAATGCGTTAAAGATGTCCCGTTTGTTGTCCATAACCACCTCTCATTGAATGTAATGATAATTATTATCAATTAACTTGTGGGTTGGCAACCCTTTTTAGAGTAAGAGGTTGTTGAAGAAAGACTTACGGAAACAAAAGCCGACGCAAAGGCGTCGGCTGAGTAGGAATTCATTTATGCTAAGTGAAACTAATTCAATGTCGTTTGAAGACCGGTGAATTAGCTTGTCACCGTTATTCAGTAAATAAGGTTTCGTACTTCACAAATGCGGTTTGTGTTTCACCATAATATAGTGTGCCGCCTGATTGAATGACGACTCTTAACCAGCTTTCTGCAGATGCAGGCTTTGGTAAGGTGATGTACCAGCTTTGGCCTGCTTGATCGGCGGGCTTCATATCAATCGGTTGAGCGTTTTTCTCTTTGTCACTCACAATAGAAACTTTAACCCCTTCTAGTGGGTAAGCGGCGTTGAGTGACAATTCTAAGTTATTTTTAGTGAGTTTTTCAGAGCGAAATTTCACTTTAAAATCGCCATTTTCCATATCACACAGACCACTGGTGTAACGACAATTAGACTTACTCGCGAGTTTGTAAGTTTCCCCTTCTTGCGCCGCGTGGGGTTTCTCGCTGAGGGCCATATCGGTACCGAAGTAAGCGATCAAAGAGAGAACTGGCGCAATCAGTAGAGCGAGAATAAAGTGCTTGTTTTTGAACATCTTGGCTTCCTTGCAACGACATACTGCGAATATGGTAACTGAAAAGTGAGAATAAAAAAGCCCCGGACGGCTGGTTCCAAACGGGGCTTTTGTGGTTTTGATTAGTTTTTAGTGATCCACTGCACTACCAGCACCTACTGGTACGCGAACGTGTTCGACTAGGTCTTTTACTTCTTGTGGCGTTTCTGCAGTTACTTTGGATACAGCGAATGCAACAATGAAGTTAAATAGTGCGCCGATAGCACCAAACGCGTTTGGCTCAATACCTAGGAACCAGTTTGTTCCCCAGCTTTCTAGATATTTCCAATCAGCAACGAAAAGAATGCCTTTGTGTTGGAATACGTAGAACAGCGTAATACTGATACCCGCAATCATACCGGCGATTGCGCCTTCTTTGTTGATGCTCTTGCTGAAGATGCCCATCATCAATGCAGGGAAGATGGATGAAGCGGCAAGACCAAAGGCGAGTGCTACCGTACCTGCGGCAAATCCAGGCGGATTTAAACCGAGATAGCCTGCGGCTGCTATCGCTACTGCCATTGATATTCGACTAGCAAGTAGCTCTTTTTTCTCGGATATGTTCGGATTGATAACCCCTTTGATTAAGTCATGGGAAATAGCTGAAGAAATGGCGAGTAGTAAACCTGCTGCGGTAGATAGTGCAGCTGCAAGACCACCTGCTGCCACAAGTGCAATCACCCAGTTTGGTAGTTTAGCGATCTCAGGGTTAGCCAATACCATGATGTCGTTATCAACGCGCAGTTCGTTGGTGGACGCATCTGAAGTGTATTGGATATTGCCATCGCCATTTTTATCGTCAAAACCGAGTAGTCCAGTTGTTTCCCAGTTTTTGAACCACGCAGGACGCTCGTCATACGCTAGGTGCTGACCCGGAGCTGGATTTACCGTATTCATTAGGTTGAGGCGAGCCATCGCTGATACCGCTGGTGCAGTAGTGTAAAGGATTGCGATGAAGATCAGAGCCCAGCCTGCTGATGTACGTGCGTCGCGAACCTTCGGCACGGTAAAGAAACGGATAATTACGTGTGGTAGACCGGCAGTACCAATCATCAGTGACATGGTGTAGACAAACATATTAAGTGTGTCGCCACGTACTTGGGTCGTGTATTCACTGAATCCGAGTTCGGTCACCACTTGGTCAAGCCGATCGAGTAGATAGACATCGGTACCAGCCATGGTACTCCCCAGACCAATTTGTGGGATTGGGTTACCAGTGAGTTGCAGAGAGATAAAGATTGCAGGGATAGTGTAAGCAAGAATGAGTACGCAATATTGAGCAATCTGCGTGTAAGTGATGCCTTTCATGCCGCCAAGAACCGCGTACATGAAAACGATACACATACCAATTAATAGGCCGGTGGAGTAATCCACTTCTAAGAAGCGACCAAACGCAACACCTACGCCTTTCATCTGACCGATAACATAAGTCACTGATGCGATGATAAGACAAACAACCGCTACGATACGTGCTGTGTTGGAGTAAAAGCGTTCACCAACAAACTCTGGCACCGTAAACTTACCAAATTTGCGTAAGTAAGGCGCTAGCAACAGCGCAAGCAGAACGTAGCCACCAGTCCAACCCATTAGAAATACTGAGCCGCCATAGCCCATGAAGGCAATTAAGCCTGCCATTGAGATAAACGACGCTGCGGACATCCAATCGGCTGCGGTTGCCATACCGTTTGCAATCGGGTTTACACCGCCACCAGCAACATAAAACTCTTTGGTTGATCCGGCGCGAGCCCAAATAGCAATCCCGATGTACAGGATGAACGTGGCGCCAACGACCAGGTAGGTAATAGTTTTCAAATCCATCTGAGTGACTCCTTATTCGTCCACGCCGAATTCACGGTCAATTTGGCGCATCTTCCATGCGTAATAGAAAATAATTCCTAGGAACGCATAGATGGAGCCTTGTTGAGCAAACCAGAAACCGAGTTTGTAACCGCCTAGTTGAAATTGATTTAGTACGTCGACAAATAAAATGCCGCAGCCGAAAGACACGACGAACCAGATGACCATTAGGCCGATCATGAGCTTCACGTTTTTGTCCCAATAGGCTTTGGCTCTTTCTTCGCTTTCAAATGCCATTGCCGTCTCCTTACGATTGGTATTGTTGTTAATGAAATGTTTCAATATGTACATTAGCAAGGTGTTGGCAATAACTCTTTTCAACTTTAGTCGGGGTGTTAAAAATGAAGAATCCCCATATTATGGGCTTTTGCAGCGAACAAAGGGGTAAAACGTTATGTTAATAAACTGTTAAGTTAGCCAAAGGTCTAAAGGTTGATTGGATAAACAGGCATGATTAAGACGGGCCATTAATCTTTTCTTCATTGAACTTGGAGATGCTGTGTAAGTATTGGTGGTGATCTTGTGGCTCTTAAAGAGAGAAGGCGTAGATAAGAAAGCTCACAAGTAATTTATTTACATAAAGTTTTCGCATCAAATCACCGTTTTAACGCACAATAAAGTAATATAACTGAGTCATTCTCGTACAACCTCGCATTTTGAGACGGTGTAAAGGGGAGGCAGATTAGGGCATTACCTCATTAACGAAGTAGCCTTGCTCATCACAATTATTATCGTTTTTCATTAAGGGAGGGTGAGAATGGACGCAGACACCATTAACAGTTTTTTTCTAATAGGTGCGTTGTTAATCGCACTTAGCGTTCTTTTAAGCCCAGTGTCTTCTAAGTTGGGAATCCCAATTCTTTTGGTATTTTTAGCCGTTGGAATGCTAGCGGGGGAAGACGGCTTAGGCGGCATTTTATTCGATAACTTTTCGATCGCTTATTTGGTTAGTAACCTCGCATTAGCCATCATTTTGCTTGATGGTGGGATGAGAACGCGGGTCGCCAGCTTTAGGGTTGCGTTATGGCCCTCGGTCTCTTTGGCGACATTTGGCGTTGCGATCACCACCATTTTAACCGGGCTGATGGCAACGTGGTTATTCGACTTAGATTTATTGCAAGGCATATTGGTTGGTGCGATTGTTGGTTCCACCGATGCTGCCGCGGTCTTCTCTCTACTCAAAGGTCGTAGCCTGAACGAACGTGTTGGTTCAACGCTGGAAATTGAATCCGGCACCAATGACCCTATGGCGGTGTTTCTGACCGTAACTCTGATTGCTATTTTAGCGAACCCTGGCGCAGATTTAAGTGCGGGCTTTTTGGCGTTCAGTTTTCTTAAGCAGTTTGGTATCGGCGCGTTACTTGGCTTCGCTGGTGGCTGGATCTTATGGAAAGTTATCAATCGTAATCAATTACCAGATGGGCTGTATTCTATTTTAACGGTCAGTGGTGGCTTGCTTATTTTCGCTTTATCTAACACTTTGGGTGGCAGTGGTATTTTGTCGATTTACCTTGTTGGTCTTTTATTAGGTAACCGTCCAACACGCAGCCGCCACTCTATTCTTCATGTTTTAGATGGTATGACGTGGCTAGCTCAAATTGGTATGTTCTTGGTGCTTGGTTTGTTGGTTACACCATCCAATTTACTCTCTATTGCGTTGCCAGGTCTTGCGCTTGCTTTCGGGATGATTTTGTTTGCCCGACCAATCTCAGTTTGGATTGGTTTACTGCCATTCAAGAGTTTCACGCCACGTGAAAAGTGGTTTGTCTCTTGGGTAGGACTGCGTGGTGCTGTACCTATCATCCTCGCGGTATTTCCGATGATGGCAGGGTTGCCAGATGCTCAACTGTACTTCAATTTGGCATTCTTTGTAGTAATGGTGTCTTTGATAGTACAAGGGGGCACGTTGACTAAGGCGATGTCTCTTGCAAAGGTCGAGCTACCTTCGAAGCCTGAGCCAATTTCGCGTACGGGTGTAGAGATTTACCCGACCAGTGAGTGGGAGCTGTTTATCTATAGACTTAAAGCAGATAAATGGTGCATTGGTGAGCCATTACGTAGTCTTTCGATGCCGGAAGGAACGCGTATCGCCGCTGTATTTCGCAGTAAAGAGCTATTGCACCCATCCGGCAGTACGCGTCTTGAGGAAGATGATACCTTGTGTGTATTAGCACAAGAAAAGGATTTAGATGCACTGAGCTTACTGTTTAGTGAAGCCCCAGAGAAAGCGTCGCTAGCGCGATTCTTCGGTGACTTCTTCCTCGATATTGAAGTGAAGCTTGCCGATATTGCCGTGATGTATGGTTTGAATCTGGGGGATGAACCGCTGGATAAAAGTTTGAGAAACCTTGTCGAAGAGCAATTAGGTAGCACGCCAGTATTGGGAGACCATTTCGAGTGGCAAGGTTTGCATTGGATCGTCGCTGATGTTGTTGATCAGCAGGTCACTAAAGTCGGTATCCGATTGCCAAACGAAAAAAGTAAGTCTGACGATAAGACGTCAATCTAGTCGCTCATTTCCGTCAGCATAATCACGGCTTGCGTGCGGTTCTTTACACCGAGCTTACGGAAAATCGCTGTCATGTGCGCTTTTATGGTGGCTTCTGAAACATTCAATTCGTAAGCGATTTGCTTGTTCAGCAAGCCATCGGACAACATTCCCAACACTTTATATTGCTGCGGTGTTAGCGCAGCAATCTTTTCCGCTAAGTCATTACATGCCGCGTTATTGGTGATCAACCCTTCAGGGAAGTATGGGTCGCCATTCAGCACTTGATTGAGCGCGTTCACTAATTCGCGCATGTCGCTGGACTTGGGAATAAAACCAAATGCACCATGGCTTTTCACCTGCGTCACGATCGCCGGCTCTTCACTCGCTGAAACGACGACGATAGGTAAATCTGGATGCTCTGCTCGCAAATGAATCAAGCCAGACATACCATTTGCTCCTGGCATTTTGAGATCCAATAGCACTAAATCTGGCTCTTCCTCTCGCTCCAACAAAGCCAGAAGTGCGTCGAGTGAGTCCGCTTCCAGCAAATTTGCACCACTAATAGCCATGTGGATAGATTGAAACAAGGCATTCCGGAAGAGTGGGTGATCATCTGCAATAATGATGGTGTAGGTCGAATCCATGACGTTAAACACTTTTGACTATTTCGTTAAATTTATTATTGTCCAGCTTTGAGAGAGTGGACAATATTTATTCGCTAAAAGTCTGAACCAAATCGACTTTTATTAGGAAAATTGCATATAAACGCAATGTTCTTATTCAAATCTGAGCAATAAAAACGCCAGTGGACATCACTGGCGTTTGAATATCTGGTTATCAGAACTGCTTGATATGCTCTAAGAAAGGCTCGGCTTGCATAAAGCCCGTCAAACGAGCGTTTGAAACGTTTTCACCACTGGCATCCCAAAACTCAATTGTTGGTAAACCAAGCACACTCATGTGCTTCAGTAGTTCGATGTCTTGCACTTGGTTTTTGGTCACGTCCGCTTGCAGAAGAACGAAGTCTTGCAGTTTGGCTTCGACGCTTGGGTCATGGAAGGTGTACTTTTCAAACTCTTTACATGCTACACACCAATCGGCGTAGAAATCGAGCATGACGGGTTTACCTGCCGCTTTCGCAAGTGCCAGTTGTTCTTCAAGCTCCGCCACGTTAGCAATGCGAGTAAAGCTAACAGTGGCTTGCTGAGTTTGTGTTGTGCTGTTGCCAAACCAGTAATTTAAGATAGGTTGTGCTGAGGCTAGCAAACCTAAGACGGCGATTATGCCCACGGCACTTTGTTTCCAGCCACCAAACTCTAGACTGTTTTTGATGTGGTATAGCCAACCAAAAGCAGCAATACCCAGTGCTGACCACAGAATCGTTGACCACATTTCTGGCATGATGCGTTCTAGTAAGAAGATAGGTGCGGCAAGCAGAATAAAGCCGAAGAGTGTTTTCACTCGGTCCATCCAACCACCTGCTTTTGGTAGCAGTTTGTTGCCGAAGACCGCAACAAGAATCAGCGGAATACCCATGCCCATCGCCAGCGCGTATAACGCGATACCACCGGTAAGCAAATCGCCGCTTTGTGCAACGTAAAGTAGCGCACCAGACAGAGGCGCTGTGGTACATGGTGAGCACACCAGTCCAGAAATCGCCCCCATAGCGAATACGCCTGCACTGCTGCCGCCTTGTTGTTTGTTGCTGAGGTTGTTTAACCACGTTTGAACGTTGCTTGGTAGCTGTAATGAGTACAGACCAAACATAGACAAAGCGAGTGCGATGAACAGTACGCTCAAACCAATCAGCACATAAGGGTGTTGCATTGCCGCTTGGAACTGCATGCCAGCAGACGCGACCACAAGGCCGAGTAGGGTGTAAGTCAGCGCCATGCCTTGCACGTAGACGAATGACAAGCCTAGCGCGCGGCGTTGGCTTAGTTTGCCACTGCCAAGCACTATGCTGGTCAGAATTGGGTACATCGGTAGCACACAAGGTGTAAACGCCAAGCCCACACCAAGCGCCAAGAACAGAAGTGGTGTCCACCAGTTATCAGCAAGGTTGGCTGCAAGGCTATCTTGCTGTGTTACTGGAGCTGATGGTGTGTCGGCAGAACTAGATGATTGCACCGCTGGTGGCGTTGCTGTTGGTGCCTGTTCTGCTTTTGATGCAGTTGTCGCCGTTGTTGAATCTGAGTTCGACGAAGTAAACGCGCTGATAGGAATCACGCGAGTTTCTGGCGGGTAACAGAAGCCTGCTTTCGCACAACCTTGGTATTGCACCACCACGCGCGCACCGTCTTGCCAATCATACATTGGTACGTTAACGAAGAGAGGTTGCGTATAGATATGCACGTCACCAAAGAATTCATCTTTATGCGGTGTGCCGTCTTCCATTTGCAGTTCGCCTAGCGATACTTTCTCACCAGCTACAGACAAGCGCTCTTGATATAGGTAGTACCCGTCACGTACCTGCCAATCGAGCATCAATTTGTCATCTTGCTGGTAGAAGTTAAATGGAAACGCCTGATCAACCGGAACAAAGCTGTCGCTGCTGCTACCAAAACTGTTGTTCTGGCTACTGTTAAACTGGTCTTTGCCAAATAAAGCTAAAGACGGAGTGGAAAAGGTAATGAGCCCTAAGAGTAAAACGGAAAGTAATGCGCGCATAAAAGAGTCAATTCATCTTAGATAATTGCCGTTAGTGTAACTCAATCAGACCCGGAGGCGAGTCAATAAGTTTCATGAAAATGAAGATTTATTGAGCATAAATCAAGACAACAGGCAATAAAAAAGGGAGCCGAAGCTCCCCGAGTAAGACTCTGTTTCTACTAGATCAGTAGACCACCGAATGCGAAGCCAAGTGCTACCGCAGAAGCGATGGTTACCACACCAGGTACAAAGAATGGGTGGTTGAATACGTACTTACCGATACGAGTTGAGCCCGTGTCGTCCATCTCAACCGCTGCTAGAAGCGTTGGGTAAGTTGGCAGCACGAATAGCGCACTTACTGCTGCGAAAGATGCAACTGCGGTAAGTGGTGCAACACCGATTGCTAGTGCTGCTGGCATCAGCGCAACAGTGGTTGCACCTTGTGAGTAAAGCAGCATTGAAGCGAAGAATAGAACAAGTGCTAGCATCCATGGGTAGTCTGCTAGTAGCGCACCCGCAACTTCTTTGATGCCGTCAACGTGCGCGTTAACGAACGTAGAACCTAGCCATGCCACACCAAGAACACACACACACGCTGTCATACCAGAGCGGAATGTTGCTGCGGCTGGGATTTTGCCAGCATCGATTTTACAGCTCATTACGATAGCTGCCGCAGCTGCTAGCATTACCGTCATGATAGCTTCGTTACGACCTAGAGCAGGGTTCTCGATAAGGCCAACAGAGCCAGAAATTGCTGCTGCGTAACACACGACAAATGCGATTGCGCCTAGGAAGATGAAGGTTGCTTTCTTCGCTGTTGGTAGGATTTCGCGTTTTGCTTCTGTATTTAGCTTGATTAAGCCTTTTTCTAGACGCTCTTGGTATTCAGCATCGTCTTTTAGCTCACAGCCCATGAAGTTCGCCACGAACGCACCGATCATGCACGCGATGAACGTCGTTGGGATACAGATTGCTAGTAGTGTTAGGTAGTCAACGCCAAATGGGTGCAGCATTGCCGCGAACGCTACAACAGCCGCTGAGATTGGTGATGCGGTGATAGCGATTTGCGATGCTACGACCGCGATAGACAGTGGACGAGAAGGGCGCACGCCTTGGCCTTTCGCTACTTCTGCAATCACTGGCAAAGTAGAGAATGCCGTGTGGCCAGTACCCGCCATTAATGTCATTAGGTAAGTTACGATAGGCGCATAAAAGGTGATGCGCTCAGGATGCTTGCGCAAAAAGTTTTCAGCAACTTGCACCATCCAGTCTAAACCACCCGCTACCTGCATTGCTGCGATAGCGGTGATTACAGACATGATGATCAAAATTACGTCAACGGGAATGTAAGCTTGGCTTGTTGGTACGCCCAAGATCAAAGACAACGCAATGACCCCAGCACCACCGGCAAAACCAATGCCGATACCACCGATTCTTGCCCCCAAATAGATGAAGAGCAGAACCACGAAGAGTTCGACCATGACCATATTGATACCTCTTTAGTTTTTTATTTGATTCTGATTTTTTGAACACTCAGGAACAGGAGTAAATGCTCAGAGAATGAGAACCTAGTGGTTTAGCGGCAATAAAAGCATATAAAAAATGTGGTTAACCGTATGAGAGCCTAAAAAAGGGGCCTGAGTGGCCCCCTTCGGATTCGTTATTACTCGTAACGTTTTGCTTTGTAAGTAGGATGCATGAAGTTTTCTACTGACAAGATTTCATCAAGCTCCTCTGCTGTAAGCAGACCGCGCTCTAGCACGACTTCACGAACACTCTTACCAGTTTCTGCACAAATCTTACCTACGATGTCACCTTCGTGGTGGCCGATGTATGGGTTTAGGTAAGTGACGATACCGATAGAGTTGTAAACGTAGTTTTCGCAAACTTCTTTGTTCACTGTGATGCCGTCGATACATTTATCACGTAAGTTCACACACGCGTTGTGTAGTAGAGAGATAGACTCAAACACACTTTGTGCGATAACTGGTTCCATTACATTTAGCTGTAGCTGACCGCCTTCTGCTGCGAAAGAAACCGTGTTGTCGTTACCGAGAACTTTGAAGCAAACTTGGTTTACTACTTCTGGGATAACTGGGTTTACTTTAGCTGGCATGATTGAAGAGCCTGCTTGCATTTCAGGTAGGTTCAATTCATTTAGACCCGCACGAGGACCAGAAGAAAGTAGACGAAGGTCGTTACAGATCTTCGATAGTTTCACTGCTAGGCGTTTTAGCGCGCCGTGAGTCATTACGTATGCACCACAGTCAGACGTTGCTTCGATAAGGTCTTCTGCTGCAACAACGTCAAGGCCTGTTACTTCCGCTAGGTGTTTTACTGCAAGCGCTTGGTAGCCAGTTGGTGTATTTAGACCAGTACCGATTGCGGTTGCGCCTAGGTTGATTTCTAGGAGGAGTTTAGATGTGTAATCTAGAGCACGAATCTCTTCGTTTAGTGTTACCGCCCACGCATGGAACTCTTGACCGACTGTCATTGGTACTGCGTCTTGAAGCTGAGTACGGCCCATTTTCAGTACATCTTTAAACTCAACGGCTTTAAGTTCGAATGCGCCTTTTAGGTACTCAATTGCTTCCATTAGCTTGTGTACGCTGTTGTATACCGCAATACGGAAACCTGTTGGGTACGCACAGTTGGTTGATTGGCTCTTGTTTACATGGTCATTTGGGTTAACAAATTCGTATTGGCCTTTCTCTTTACCCATCAACTCAAGCGCAACGTTTGCGATCACTTCGTTCGTGTTCATGTTAACTGAAGTGCCTGCACCGCCTTGGAATACGTCTGATGGGAACTGATCCATACACTTGCCAGTTTCTAGGATCAAATCACACGCTTCGATGATGTAGTTTGCAACGTCTTTTGGAATAGCGCCAAGTTCTTTGTTTGCTAACGCTGCTGCTTTTTTGGTCATTACCATGCCGCGTACAAATTCTGGTACGTCAGAGATGGTCATATTAGAGATGTTGAAGTTCTCGATCGCACGTAGCGTATGAATACCGTAGTACGCATCTGCAGGGACATGACGTTGACCTAATAGATCTTCTTCAATACGAGTGGCTGGGTTTGCTGTTTTTGGAGCATCAGATAGGGTAGCCATAGCAGGATCCTTAGATGATAATTCTGATAATAAAGTTATTTATTAGCCATTTCTGCAATCTAGAATCCATTCATCAGAATTTTTGGCTGGAAAATCCGTCCTGACTTATGTGGCACATGATACTGCACCTAGCGCATAAAAATAGTAACTAGATCACCTTTTTCGTTTTTCATGAGTCAATAATTTGCAAAGTATGAACGGGTTATTAATAACCCTTTATAGGTACTCGATTTTCCTCGACAAACATGAGTTTTTAGAGTTCGAAATTAGCACTTTAAAAGCACGAAAAAATCGGTATGCAATTGAATGAAACGTGCTCCTGCTACTTTGCCTAAAAGAGAAGGAGACCAGTATGAACACGCTTTTTTACAACGATTCGTTTGAGCTTAGTCTGCTTTTACCATTACACTGAATTAAACAAAGGAGGGCGTGTGTTTCCTATCTTATTATTAGCGTTTATTTTTGTTCCGATCATTGAAATCGGCTTATTTATTCAGGTGGGCGGCTTTTTAGGTTTATGGCCGACCATTGCACTAGTTTTAATCACGGCATTTGTTGGTGCATCGTTGGTTCGTAGCCAAGGTATACAAACACTGATTTCAGTACAGGGGCGTCTTGAACAAGGTGAAATTCCAGCCCAGCAAATTTTTGAAGGCGTAATGCTAGCGGTGGCTGGCGTGCTACTGTTAACCCCGGGCTTTATGACCGATGCCCTTGGTATGTTGGTGTTGCTTCCTGCGCCACGCGCCGCGATAGCTAAATACTTGATGAGCAAAATGGTGGTGAAAACCATGCATGGCGGTGGCTTCCAAGGTGGTTTCTCTAACCAGGGGCCATTTGAGCAAGACCCGTTCCGTCGTGACCCATTTGATTCCCAGTCAGATAATGGCAAGACCTTCGAAGGGGAATACGAGCGTAAAGACGATGATGATCGCAACAAGCTCAACTGATTGAGTTAGACAGTAAAGAAAACAAAAGGGCGCATCAAGCGCCCTTTTCTGTATTTGGAATTCGTGCTGCTTACAATGCGCCTTCAAAGCCCATTTGACGCCATGCTTCAAAAGCAATGATCGCAACGGCATTCGAAAGGTTTAGGCTGCGCGCATCTGGCATCATTGGAATGCGAATACGCTGCTCCATTGGCAAGCTATCGATGATTTCAGCAGGCAAGCCACGAGTTTCTGGACCAAACATCAAAACATCACCCGCTTGGTATTGTGCATCAACGTGGTGACCTGTGGTTTTGGTGGTGCAGGCAAACAATCGATAGTTACCTTGCTTCTCTTTCTCTAAATACTCTAAGAACGCTTGATAGTTTTTATGGCGTGTTACGCGAGCTAAATCATGGTAATCCAAACCAGCACGGCGGACTTTTTTCTCTTCAAGATCGAAACCCAGAGGTTCAATTAAGTGAAGGTTTGCACCGCAGTTGGCGCATAGTCGAATGATGTTGCCGGTGTTCGGCGCGATTTCTGGTTCGTATAAAGCGATATCAAACATGGTATTGAAATAGAGTTGGTCAAAGAGAAGGGCAGTATATACCCAAGTCACCGAGAGATGCGAGATTCAGCAAAATTGACCTGGGTATGAAAGCAGGCATTAGCGCGGATGTTAATACCGTAAGTAGCGATGCTCTTTATAAGAGAGCGTGAGCATAGTTTTCTTCAACTGCTCGCCAGTTGACGACGTTCCACCACGCATCAATATATTCTGGGCGACGGTTTTGGTAGCTGATGTAATACGCGTGCTCCCACACGTCTAATGCGAGGATTGGTTCACCGCGCACATCCACTACGTCCATCAGAGGGTTGTCTTGATTACTGGTGGACGTAATGTGAATCTCACCATCTTTTACGATCAGCCATGCAAAGCCAGACCCAAAGGTATTGATGGCAGCTTGGGCAAACGCCTCTTTAAATTGCGCAAAGCTACCAAATTTATCGTTAATTGCTTGAGCAAGCGCGCCTTGAGGCTCTCCGCCACCGTTTGGTGACATGCAATTCCAATAAATGATGTGGTTGTAATAGCCGCCACCATTATTACGTACTGCTGGACTGAGCTTAGAGATATTGTCAAAGATCTCGTCTAATGACTGAGTTTCGAGCTCGCTCCCTTCAACGGCATTTACAAACTTATCAAAGTACGTCTTGTGGTGTTTGCTGTAATGCACTTCCATGGTTTTCGCGTCGATGTACGGCTCTAGTGAATCGTACGGGTAAGGCAGAGCGGGAAATGTATGTGACATAGTAAATCCTCCTTAATTGGAAAATTTACTTTAATGCTAACGATAATTATTATCAACTTTGATCTTTGTAAGGGTATTCTAAGAAGCCTCACCAATTTCTAAAGTGAGGGTGGGGCTGTTAATCACTCACTCTAGAAATATGGTGCGAATTATTGTTAGTTCATCAAATTGAGACTAACAATTGATCGGTAAGGTGATACTCATACGCAATCCGCCTAAAGGACTTCGGCTGGCTGCGATCGTGCCACTGTGCTGGCGAATGGCACTTTCGGTAATGGTTAGGCCGAGACCTGTGCCGCCAGAGTGGCGATCGCGTGCCGTGGAAACGCGATAGAACGGGCGAAAAATCGCGGCCAGTTCCTCTTCTGGTACACCTTCTCCATTATCGTCAACCGTGATACGAAGCGTATCGTCATCGGCTTTGATGTCGATTTGTACCTCATCTTTTCCGTAGTAAATGGCGTTACGAACGATATTTTCCACCGCACTCATCAGCAGTTTAGGGTTACCGGAAATATTGCGCTTAGGTAATTCTGAATAGTGTAGCTGTTTGCCCATTTGCTCTGCTTCAAACTGCGCATCTTTAATGATTTCTTCCCATAAACTTTCTAGTGGCTGTGTTTCGCGAGTCATATGACTGTTCGCCTGCATGCGAGAAAGCTCTAATAGTTCGCTGATCATCTGTTCCAAGCGCTGCGCTTCGGTATCGATACGAGTCAGTTCTGGGCTTTCGCCTTGTTTACGCGTCGCTAATGCGCTTGCCATGCGCAGACGAGTTAAAGGTGAGCGCAGCTCGTGAGAGATATCGGATAGCAAACGTTGTTGTCCTGAAATCATTTGATTAACCGCTTCGACCATCTGGTTGAAGCTGCTGCCTGCTTGACGAAATTCCGCCGTACCTTTTTCTAAATTTGGGTCTGTGACAAATTCACCTTTCGCTACACGTTGAGCAGCGGCTTCAAGACGACGTGCAGGCTGACTCAAAGCCCAAGCAAGCCA
Organism: Vibrio sp. Vb0888; assembly: GCF_033338835.1. NCBI lineage: Bacteria > Pseudomonadati > Pseudomonadota > Gammaproteobacteria > Vibrionales > Vibrionaceae > Vibrio > Vibrio sp. Vb0888. Next base: position 32,016 of record NZ_JAWOTL010000019.1, on the reverse strand, counting down.
TAACAGCAATGGTGTACTAACCAACATGACCGCAAGCAAGAGCTGGAATGGGTGATCAAACAGACGCAGGAGTAGAGGTGGTGGCTCATTCCATTTGAAGCCCACGTACATCAAGATATCGGAACCTGCCAAAGTAATAGGAATTGGGCCCGCAATCATGTATCGACCATACAGCTTCTGCTTTGGATTATTGTAATCTTCGATACTGGTGACAAAGTTTTGCATGGCACGCAATTGAAAATTGCTGCGTTTTTCTGTCGTAAGAACATTACCGCTGTAGTCAGAAAAAAAGACTCGTGGGCGAGGGTCGTGCTTGCCGTGACGGTTGCCCTCGATACGAAAAAGTATGCGGCCTAAATCTGTTTGCTGGCTGTATTTTTGTTGGATTGAGTCACGCGTTTCTACCATACGTTTGTAGTGTTCTTCTGGAATATCGCGAGCTTTGCGTGGGTCCAAATGTGGCAGTGATAGCACGGCTATCAATACTAATAACATGGTGAACCAAAAAATGGCAAAGATGCGTCCATACAGGCTATTGATGTTTGGCAGTTTGATGCGTGATAGGCGCATTAATCCTCCTCAAGCAGCATGTAGCCACGACCACGCAGGGTTTTGATTCGCGGCTTGCCATTGCTTTGATCTGGTAATTTTTTACGTAAGTTCGAGACATGCATATCGATAGCGCGATCAAAAGCAGCGAGTCGTTTACCAAGCACATCTAAGCTCAGTGTCTCTTTGGTCAGCACTTGTCCTGGGTTTTGTACGAAGTGGGTGAGTAGCGCAAACTCGGTTGCTGTGAGATCGAGTAACTGTTGCTCACAATACGCTTCTTGCTTACCGGGATAGAGGCGGATTTCTTGATACTCAATGCAATCGCTGTTTTTGGTATTTTTTTGTGTGCTGCTAGTGCGGCGTAAAATCGCGCGGATTCGCGCTAACAGCTCTCGGTCACTAAAAGGTTTTGGTAAATAATCATCCGCGCCCAGTTCCAAGCCGATCACGCGATCAATTTCTTCCCCTTTAGCGGTCAGCATCAAGACGGGAGTTTCCCAATTTTCACGTAAGCGTTTCAGCGTTTCCATGCCATTGAGTTTTGGCATCATGACATCCAACAAAATCAAATCAATCTTATCATTGATCGCGGCTAAGCCGGCTTCACCGTCATTTGCTTCGCTGACGTCAAACCCTTCGAAACTGAGTACTTCTTTTAATAAGCTGGTTAGCTCGATATCGTCATCGATTAAAAGAATGTTTGCCATGGGGGCACCTATAGTAAGTTACCGATAGCCTAATATTACATTGGAATGATGCGCAACGAAGAGGAGAAAAATCACTCTTTACGATTCTTTACGCTCCCTATACGTCGCTTTACCTAGCGGGTCGTATTCTATACTCAAGCGCTGTGAGAACAGCTCAGAAGAACCACTCACCTGTGTAAGGAATCGTATTATGAAGTCTGCAAAAAAACTTGTGTTAGCTGCTGTTGTTCTACCTCTTACTCTTGGCGCCGCAAGCGCATTCGCTTACGGTGGTAAAAACCATCATAAAGGTCCTCGTGACGAATGCGGCATGGGTATGGACCGAGGTGTCATGCGTCAACTAGACCTGACTGATGCACAAAAAGATCAGCTAAAAGAAATGCGTGAAGCAAACAAAGCAGAAATGAAAGCAAAATTCGCTGATGGCAAAGAAGCACGTATGGCTGAGCGTCAAGCGCATCACGCAAAAGTGCAATCGCTTTTGCTGGCGGATAATTTTGATGAAGCTCAAGCTACCGAGTTAGCAAAAGAGATGGTTGAGCGCCAAACGGAACGTCGCGTGCAAATGCTAGAAAGAAAGCACCAAATGCTTAGCGTATTAACACCTGAGCAGAAAGCGAAATTTGTTGAGCTACAAAATGAACGTATGCAAGAGTGTGGCGACAGAATGCACAAGCGCATGGAAAAGTCGCGCAATAATTAAGTCATGAATTGATGTTATATAAAGAGGCAGCCATTGGTTGCCTCTTTTTGATCTGGTTATTTCATGGTCATTCAATATACTCAACGTATGGTTTTAGTTAACTCTTTGATTATGAAACAGCAATACGCACGTTTAGTTACGACCGCCGCTTGGACTGCAACCATTGTGGCGACGCTTCTTCTGATAGTAAAAGTCATCACGTGGTGGGTAACCGGCTCAGTGAGCTTATTGGCGTCATTGATTGACTCCATGTTAGATATCGCGGCTTCGGTTGTGAATCTTGTGGTGGTTCGTTACGCCTTACAACCGGCAGACCGCGAACATACGTTTGGACATGGTAAAGCTGAGTCCTTAGCGGCCCTAGCCCAAGCAATGTTTATTTCGGGCTCGGCAGTATTTTTGATTCTTAACGGGATTGACCGATTTTTCCGCCCACATGCTTTACACGCACCGGAGTTAGGTGTGTATGTATCGCTGTTTGCGATTGTGGTCACACTTGGCTTGGTGATGTTCCAAAAACATGTGGTTCGCGTGACGGGGAGCCAAGCAATAGCGGCGGATTCTCTGCATTATCAGACTGACTTGTATATGAATGCTGCGATCATGGTGGCTCTGGGGCTCAGTTATTTTGGAGTGACTCAAGCGGATGCTGTGTTTGCGATTGGTATTGGTGTCTTCATTCTTTATAGCGCTTTCAAAATGGTCAGCGAAGCGATTCAAACCTTACTTGATAGAAAGTTGCCCGATGAAGAACTTGAGCAAATTAACCAAGCTTGTTTGAGCGTAAAAGGGGTATTGGGCGTGCATCAGTTACGCACGCGAATGTCCGGACCGACGCGCTTTATACAGTTGCATTTAGAGCTAGACGATAACTTACGATTAATTGAGGCGCATTACATCGCTGATAAAGTGGAAGATAATTTATTGGCTCTGTTTCCTGATGCGGACGTACTGATCCATCAAGATCCATTGTCTGTCGTTTTCGGACCTGAGAAAGAGCAGAAAGCGCAAGATTGGTAGGCTTGAAAAATCCATCAGTGCCCGACGACAAACAGGTACTTATTGACTATCTTTCCATCAATACTTATTAAGATTCGTGATCCTGATATGAATCAACAAAGTTTCATAGAGAAACTGTAATACTCTTACATAAGTAGAAAAGTTACATAAAAAAGTGCGTTTTCATTGGTAATCCTGTAGAGGAAATGTAACATAACGCACAGTTCTGGATTATGCAGGTTGCTTGGTAACAAGGGGCCTAAAAGAAAATTAAATAATTGATTGCCAAAGATCGAGGGTGAGCATGATTAAGAAGATCGGTGTTTTAACAAGTGGCGGTGACGCACCTGGTATGAACGCTGCGATACGCGGCGTAGTACGTACAGCACTATCCGAAGGATTGGAAGTATTCGGTGTGTACGACGGCTACCTAGGCCTATACGAAGGCCGCATCGAGAAGCTAGATCGTTCTAGCGTTTCAGATGTGATCAACAAAGGTGGTACGTTCCTAGGTTCTGCACGTTTCCCTGAATTTAAACAAGTGGAAGTTCGTGAAAAAGCGATTGAGAACCTTAAAAAACATGGTATCGATGCACTAGTGGTAATCGGTGGTGATGGTTCGTACATGGGTGCGAAGAAACTGACTGAAATGGGTTACCCATGTATCGGTCTTCCGGGCACAATCGACAACGATATCGCAGGTACGGATTACACTGTGGGCTACCTAAGTGCACTAAACACCGTTATCGATGCAATCGATCGTCTACGTGATACTTCTTCATCTCACCAACGTATTTCAATTGTAGAAATCATGGGCCGTCACTGTGGTGATTTGACTCTGATGTCTGCAATTGCGGGCGGTTGTGAATACATCATCACTCCGGAAACTGGTTTAGACAAAGACAAGCTGATCAGCAACATCCAAGATGGTATCGCTAAAGGTAAGAAACACGCGATCATCGCGCTTACTGAGCTAATGATGGATGCTAATGAACTAGCACGTGACATCGAAGCCGCGACAGGTCGTGAAACTCGTGCAACAGTACTTGGTCACATCCAACGTGGTGGTCGTCCAACTGCATTTGACCGCGTACTAGCATCTCGTATGGGTAACTACGCTGTTCACCTATTGATCGAAGGTCATGGTGGTCGTTGTGTAGGTATCGTGAAAGAGCAACTTGTTCACCACGATATCATCGACGCAATCGAAAACATGAAGCGTCCAGTACGCAACGATCTATACAAAGTTGCTGAAGAGTTGTTCTAAGCAAGCTTGAAATAGATAAACAAAACCGCGGCTTTCCGCGGTTTTTTTGTATTTGAGAATCAACAAAAAGAAACTAGCGATAGACGAGTGTTAAGACACGCTGCTCTGCTCTATGAGCGTTAATTTTCGCTCGCGCAGCGCAAACAAGTAGCCCAGTAGCCCACCCAACGTATTCCCAACCGCGATACCGATAAACAAGCCTTCAATGCTGTAGATTTGGCTCCCGATCCACGCCGATGGCAAGGTAAAAATGAACAGCCGCATAAAGCTCCACTGGAATGCACGCAATGGCTTGTGCATCGCATTCAAACCACTGACTAACATCATCACGATGCCTTGGAAGCCATAACTAAATGGCACCACCAGTAAATAATGCCAAAGCAGGTTTTTCACCGCATCTTCCTGAGAAAACAGCGCAGCCAGAGGAATGCTCAGTGGCACCATCATCAAGAAGATAAACCCTTGGAATACCAATGCAAAACGCATGCTAATAAATAAACCGGAAAAGGCTCGTTGCGGTTGTTTGGCTCCTAAATTTTGTGCCATAAACGGTGTGAGGGCAGAGGTCAGCGACATCAATACTAAAATCAATATAGACTCAATACGCTGCGCTGCGCCGTAAGCAGCAACCGCCGCCGTACCGTGGTTGGATAACAGCATCATCAGAATGGCACCGGACAACGGATTCATCGCGTTTGATAGCGCTGCAGGGGTACCAATTTTTAGTGTCTGTTGCCAGTCTTGTTTCAGCAAAGCCCATTGGGGTTGAGCAAGCAATTTTTCCCGTTTAATTAGCACATAGAATGAGCCACACAAAGCACCTAACCAGCTAAAGGCACTTGCTATGGCTGCGCCTTGAATGCCAAGTTCCGGAAAAGGGCCATAACCGAAAATCAACAATGGATCGAGCATGCCATTAATCAAACCAGCCAACATCATGACTTTTGCTGGTGTTTTTGTGTCGCCAGTAGCTCGGATAGCACTGTTGCCCGCCATTGGGATCACTAGCAGAGGAATGGTGAGATACCAGACCTGCATATATTGCTCAATAAGAGGGATGAGATCATCAGACGCACCAAGAAAACGAAACAATGGCGCAATGGTGGTAAAGCCAATAGAAGACGCGATAGCCACAAGTAACACGGCTAACAACAAACCGTGGGTGGTGAACCGAGCAGCTTGTGGTGCATGACCTTGCCCAAGCAAGCGACCAATATTGGTCGATAGTCCCATCCCAATCCCCATCGTAATGCAATTAACCGCAAAGGTGACAGGAAAGGTATAGCTGATAGCCGCTAGCGCTTGAGTGCCAAGCAACGAGATAAAAAACGTGTCCACCAAGTTAAACATCAAAATTGCGATCATGCCCATGGTCATGGGTACGGTCATTTTCCGCAGCGTTTCAGGAATGGGTGCGGTCAACAAACCATGCTTATCGGTCGCTTGGGGTTCCAGCTTGTTATTTTCCTGCATGTGTGACAACTATCTGGTGAGCAAACTGCAAGGATACAAGAAAGCGAGATGCCGAGCGAGTGAGCATTTCTAACGCAAACCGTTGCCTAGTTGTTCGTTATTTTAACTAAGTCACAAAAATTTTGTGCCACCCCCTTGGGATCGCTGCTTCGACCCCTTATATAGGGATCACGTGTCTGGGGCTACAGTCCCTAAGGACAATTATCAAATAAACATGGAAATTTTCAGGAGAGACGACCGATGAACATTCGTCCATTACATGACCGAGTTATCGTTGAACGTAAAGAAGTTGAATCTAAGTCTGCTGGTGGCATCGTTCTGACTGGTTCTGCTGCAGAAAAATCGACTCGCGGTGTTGTTCTAGCTGTGGGTAAAGGCCGCATCCTAGAAAACGGCACCGTACTGCCACTAGACGTTAAAGTCGGTGATACCGTTATCTTCGCTGAAGGTTACGGTACAAAAACTGAAAAAATCGACGGTAAAGAAGTGCTTGTCATGTCTGAAAACGACATCATGGCGATCGTTGAATAATAGCAATCATTGAGTAATTTTTTGCTCAGATTCAATTACGAAATTACACACAAAGAATTTTAGAAAGGAAATCAAAGATGGCTGCTAAAGACGTTAAATTTGGTAATGACGCACGAGTTAAAATGCTGGAAGGTGTAAACGTTCTGGCTGACGCAGTAAAAGTAACACTGGGTCCTAAAGGACGTAATGTCGTTCTAGACAAATCTTTTGGTGCACCAACTATCACTAAAGATGGTGTATCAGTAGCGCGTGAAATCGAGCTGGAAGATAAATTCCAGAACATGGGCGCACAAATGGTTAAAGAAGTTGCGTCTAAAGCAAACGACGCAGCGGGTGACGGTACAACAACAGCAACGGTACTAGCGCAATCTATCGTTAACGAAGGTCTAAAAGCAGTCGCAGCGGGCATGAACCCAATGGATCTTAAGCGTGGTATCGACAAAGCTGTTGCCGCGGCAGTTGAGCAACTAAAAGAGCTTTCTGTTGAATGTAACGACACAAAAGCGATCGCGCAGGTTGGTACTATCTCTGCAAACTCAGACGCAAGCGTAGGTAATATCATTGCAGAAGCAATGGAGCGTGTGGGTCGTGATGGCGTTATCACGGTTGAAGAAGGTCAGGCGCTACAAGACGAGTTAGACGTAGTAGAAGGTATGCAGTTCGACCGCGGTTACCTGTCTCCTTACTTCATCAACAACCAAGAATCAGGCAGTGTTGATCTAGAAAACCCATTCATTCTTCTAGTAGACAAGAAGATCTCAAACATTCGTGAGCTTCTTCCAACGCTAGAAGCTGTCGCGAAAGCATCTCGTCCACTGCTTATCATTGCAGAAGATGTAGAAGGCGAAGCGCTAGCAACATTGGTTGTGAACAACATGCGTGGCATCGTAAAAGTTGCAGCTGTGAAAGCACCTGGTTTCGGTGACCGCCGTAAAGCAATGCTACAAGACATCGCTATCCTAACTGGCGGTACTGTGATTTCTGAAGAGATCGGTCTAGAGCTAGAAAAAGTTGCACTAGAAGATCTAGGTCAAGCGAAGCGTGTTTCTATCACGAAAGAAAACACGACTATCATCGATGGTATCGGTGAAGAAGAGATGATCTCTGGCCGTGTTGCTCAGATTCGTCAACAAATCGAAGACGCAACTTCAGACTACGACAAAGAGAAACTACAAGAGCGCGTAGCTAAACTGGCTGGCGGTGTTGCAGTAATCAAAGTTGGTGCTGCGACTGAAGTTGAAATGAAAGAGAAGAAAGACCGTGTAGAAGATGCGCTAGCCGCAACTCGCGCAGCGGTTGAAGAAGGTGTTGTTGCTGGTGGTGGTGTTGCACTTATCCGCGCGGCATCTAAGATTGCTCACCTAACGGGTGACAACGAAGAACAAAACGTTGGTATCCGCGTTGCACTACGTGCAATGGAAGCGCCAATCCGTCAAATCACGAAGAACGCAGGTGAGGAAGACTCAGTTGTTGCGAACAACGTGAAAGCGGGTGAAGGTAGCTACGGCTACAACGCGGCAACAGGCGAATACGGCGACATGCTAGAAATGGGTATCCTAGATCCAACTAAAGTTACTCGTTCTGCACTACAATTCGCAGCATCGGTTGCAGGTCTGATGATCACAACTGAAGCGATGGTTACTGACCTACCGCAAAAAGACGCGCCAGCGATGCCTGACATGGGCGGCATGGGTGGCATGGGCGGTATGGGCGGCATGATGTAAGCCAGCTTATCTCATCGCTCTAGGGAAACCTTATAGCGGAAAGATAACCGACCAAACCCTTAAAAGTCGAGGCAGATGCCTCGACTTTTTTATGCGTGTCACCTGAGAAACATGACGTTCTGGTGTGGCTTATCATGAAATTTTTGAGCGTAAAAAGCGCCATTTCAGAAGCAAAAAATCGAAGAGAAATATTTTTTCTTTTGAGTCAGATGGTTAAATCTGACCTATTACTAACACTTTTTGAACGGGGACAGAGCAAAATCTGAACATTACACTATGTTGTAAATTGTTGCTTCCCATCATGGAGATGAAAATGAAAAAGCTTATGACGTCATTGGCGGTTGCAGCCGCTATCGCATCACCTGTTGCTTTTGCCGACAGTACACCTGTGATGTTCTCTACTATCGATAACACAAACGCACCCTCTAATTCTTCAGTAGGTGGCGTTCGTTTAGCTGTGTTGCATGGGCAGGTAAATGAGGTTAAAGGTGTCGACTTTTCACTGCTTGGTATGTCAGAAACGGATCGTACGACAGGTGTGAACTTCGGTCTGTTTTTTGGTGCAGCAAAAGTAAATCAAGAAATGAAAGGCGCGTCTTTAGGCTTAGTTAACTGGAACCAAGGTCAGACGACGGGTGTTAACTTGGGTGCTGTTAACATTACGAACAACGTAAAAGGCTTGAACTGGAGCGCGGTGAACTATTCTGAAGGCTACACCATGGCGGATGTGGGCTTAGCGAGTATCTCTAAGAAGTCTAATTTCCAGTTTGGTTTCTTCAACATGACCGATCAAATCGATGGCGTGCAAATTGGTCTTTTGAACTGTGCGGATAACGGTTTCTTCAAGTGTTTCCCACTCATCAACTTTGCTAAGTAATCCCTGAGAAAGTCAGAATCTTTATATACAGAAAGCCCTCGATGTTCGTCGAGGGCTCTTTAATTACTGATGAGATGAAGCGAGTTTCTCGGAGCGTTAACTATTTAATTAATCGTGATGAAGTTTTGCGTTGTTGAATTCTTTGATGAACACCGCGGCGTAATGCTTTGATGTGGTTTTCTGCTTTATCCACACCTAACAACACGGTTAGTGTCAGGAGAGTAATAACCACCGACTGCGTTAAATAACCCAAACCTATCATCAAACCTAAACCTGCTAGCACCCATATTACAGCCGCGGATGTTACGCCATGGATTTTTCCATCAAGTGTCATCATAACGCCAGCGCCTAAGAAGCCGACGCCAGTAATGATCTGACCAAGCACTCGTGCTTGATCAAGTGTATTTGGCGATAACGACACTGCCATCGACATAAACAGGTAGGTGCCTGAAATAATTAATATTGCTGTGCGAATGCCAACCGGTTTACCACGAGTTTGGCGCTCTATACCGATCATGAGCCCATTAATGGCGCAGCATAGTAGGGCAGGCCAACTGAATGGGCCAAGATCGAAAATTTGTTCGAATGCTGTATGCATCTTGACCTCCAAAAGTGCGGAGTATGCATAGACTTACCGTGCAAAGCGAACAAAAATAATCAATCTAGACGACAAATTTAATTGAGCGTCAGAGCTTACTCTAAATGCAAATCCAACGGCGTTTTACTTGGCCTGCCACCAATTTCTCGTGTGAGTTTTGGTACCAGATAACCCGATACACGCGTGATGAGTCCGCGCATAATAGCTTTCGCTTCTTCGTCCGAAATAAAGTAGTGCGCTGCGCCTTGCACCTTATCAAGAACGTGGAGGTAATAAGGCAAGATACCCGCGTCAAATAAGGCCTCACTTAACGCCACTTGAGCTTCTACCGAATCATTCACGCCTTTCAGCAGAACGCCTTGGTTTAGAAGCGTAACGCCCGCTCTTTTGAGCTTGAACATCTGTTCAGCAAATTCGTCATTGATTTCGTTGGCATGGTTGATGTGAGTGACGAGGATGATTTGTAACCTTGATGCTTGCAAAAGTTGGCATAGTTCATCAGTGACTCGAGCAGGAATCACCACAGGTAAACGGCTATGAATACGCAGACGTTTGATGTGAGGAATGTGAGCAATGTGCTCTAAAAGCCAATGAATCTCATCGTCTTTTGCCATTAATGGATCACCACCTGAGAAGATGACTTCGTTCAACTCTGGTTGTTGTGCCATGTACTCTAAGCACTTGGTCCAGGCTTGTTTCCCGCTTTTGTTCTCTTGATAAGGGAAGTGACGACGAAAACAGTAACGGCAATTTACCGCGCAGCCACCTTTGACAATCATCAGGGCGCGGTTGCGATACTTGTGTAGCAGGCCAGGGACTTCATTGTCCTGCTCTTCCAATGGATCATTGGAGTAACCCGGATGCACCTCAAATTCGTCGCTCAGTGGTAAAACCTGACGTAAAAGAGGGTCTTTAGGGTTGCCTTTCTCCATCCTATCGACAAAACTTTGAGGTACACGCTGTGCAAACAGCTTGCGCGCGGCAAACCCGTCTTGCCACGGTGAAGGATCAATTTCCAGTATTTCGAGCAATTTTGCAGGATCAGAGATCCCATTCGCCAACTGTTTGAGCCAGTTTTGCTCAACAGATTCGACTTTTCGGGTTATTATGTGCGGCATTGAATTTAGCTCTAAGAATGTAAGAGGAAAAAATGGCTACAGTTAGCACCAATGAATTTAAAGGCGGTCTTAAGTTAATGCTTGATAACGAGCCTTGTGTAATTCTGGAAAACGAATACGTTAAACCAGGTAAAGGCCAAGCGTTCAACCGTGTTAAAATTCGTAAACTTCTTTCTGGTAAAGTGCTAGAGAAAACATTCAAGTCTGGTGACACTTGTGAAGTGGCAGACGTAATGGATATCGACCTAGATTATCTATATTCAGACGGCGAATTCTACCACTTTATGAACAGTGAAACGTTTGAACAGATCGCAGCGGATGCAAAAGCGGTAGGTGAAAACGCTAAGTGGTTGGTAGAAAACAACACTTGTATGATCACACTTTGGAACGGTAACCCAATTACTGTTACTCCACCAAACTTCGTTGAGCTAGAAGTTGTAGACACAGACCCAGGCCTGAAAGGTGATACTCAAGGTACTGGCGGTAAACCAGCGACGCTATCAACTGGCGCTGTTGTTCGTGTTCCTCTGTTCATCTCAATTGGTGAAGTGATTCGCGTAGATACTCGTACTGCTGAATACGTAGGTCGTGTGAAGTAAGCACTTTATATGATTGTTAGAAAGGTCGCTTCGGCGGCCTTTTTTATTGCCTGTGATTCTTCTCTTTTAATCCCTCTGCGTAAAACATCGATATCCTCCGCAAATTTTTGATGATTTTGTATTATTCGTAAAAATCTTATTTATTCCATGAATCTGTCGATTATTCCTTAATGTAACATTTTGATACATTAGTACTTGTTGCTGAGTTGCATAGCAATCTGATTTTTATCGATTTAACTCAGTAACAATCCAAAAAAGGAGAACAAAATGGAAAGCAGAGGTTTAGGAAGGGGTTTAAAGGTGGAAGAAAGACGTCAGTTACTACATAAAGGATTAAAAGCAGCCGTATTTGGCGTACCGCTGTTGGCAATAGGCTTAACGATTAATAGCTCGGTGCTGATGACCGATGCGGGTTACAGCTACGTGCATCAGAATAATATTACTGGTGAGTTGGATGTGTTTACTGAACCTGGCATTCATTTTCGTATGCCATTTCTGTCCAAAATCACCAAGTATGACCAAGTGATCACCGTGTCATTCGGTAACAGCAAGGGCGAAGATTTTTATCAACGTCTTGATGCGATTCAGGTTCGATTTGCCGACACCTATATTGGTCAGATCCCCGTAACATTCCGCTTTAAGCTCAGTAATGACCCTGAAGCGGTGAAGAAGATGCATAAAGAGTTCCGCAACAACAGTAACTTGATCGATGCGCTGCTTGTAAAGAACGCACGTAACGTAACGGTGATTACCGCAACCCAATACACGGGTGAAGAGTTTTTCCAAGGTGGTTTGAACCAGTTCAAATCGAAACTTGGCGATCAGTTACGAGAGGGGATTTATCTAACAGAGCGACGTCAGGTTGAAGTGGAAGAGTTGGATCTTGCGCCTGTTGGGGCGAATCAAGCCAATCCGAACCAATTACAGCGCACCAATCAACTGGTATGGAAAACTGTGCCAGTCGTAGACAAAACCGGGCAACCAATTCGTCAAGACAATCCGTTACAACAATACGGTATTCAAGTGACGCAGGTGACCATTGGTGACCCGCAGCCAGAAAAGCAATTAGATCAGTTATTGGCAGATAAAAAGCGTCTAGTGGCGGATCGTATTCGCGCGATTCAGGAACAAGAAACGTCGAAAGCACAGGCAGAGACAGAGCAGTTACGCAAAGAGATTCAACGAACACGTGAGGTGCAAGACGCTCAGCGTGGTAAAGAACTCGCAATTATTGCTCAGCAAAAAGAAGTGGAAGTTGCACGTCAGATTGCAGAGCGTGAAATCGTTGAAGTGGAAAAAACCAAACGACTTGCTGAAGTCGAGAAGGAGAAAGAGCTAGCTATCGCAGAGGCTAACTTAGCGATTCAAAAAGCGAACGCACTTTCTGCTGAGTTTGAAGCGAAAGCGATATTAGCGAAAGGTCGCGCAGAATCTGAAGTCCTTAAAGGTAAGTATGCGGCGTTAGGAGCAAACCGTGAAGTTTACTTGGCAGAATTGAATCGAGACGTAGCGAACTCGCTGTACAACAATTTGCAAAACTTCCAAGTTCAGATGCCACAAAATTACATTGGTGGAAGTGACGAAACGGGCTTGAAAACAAACCTAGATGTGATTACTGGCTTTGGTGCTCTGGGTCTTATGGACCAGACAAAGAAGGTCACACAGCAATAAGATCATGGGTGGTCAAAAGCTTAAAAAGCAAAAAGATCATAGGTAACCCAAAGCAATAAAAAAGCTGGCATTTAGCCAGCTTTTTCTTTTTTGGTCAGTCTCTTAAATCATGAAGATAAAGATAACTGCTAGTGCAGTGATGAGGCCTGCAAATGCATAGCATGCAATTTTACCAATCACACCAGTGTGGAACTTAAGGTCGTGCATGCCGTGGTGTACACGGTGCATTGCATGCCACATTGGCAATGCTAGCGTGCCAATGATGAATAGCGCACCGATGATGCTGGTTGCGAATGCGGAGACACGCTCGTAGCTCATCGCTTCTGCATCAATCACGCCTAGTGGGACCAAGATGCCCAGCACCAATACCGTGATTGGCGTGATCATCGCGAACCAAGTACCACCTGCGCCAAACAGACCCCACCAGATTGGCTCATCAGAACGTTTTGGTGATGTGTTTACACTATAATTCGGTTTCATTGCTCAGCTCCTTACACCACGATGAGAACGATCAGTGAGATAAACGCAACAGCGGCCCACTGAGTCAATACGATGATCTTCTTGTCCACTGGTTTGCCTTTCAAACGAATTGGCATTACTTGTGGCATCATGCTGAAGAAAGTTTGAGCGTGGAATAGGCTACCGAGTAGTGCAACGATGTTGATTGCGACTACGATTGGGTTCGCCATGAATGCTAACCAACCTTGCCATGCTTCAGGACCTTTCACCAAGCAACCTAAACCGAAAGTTAGGAACAGAGTGAATAGGATTAACGGAAGCACCGTAGCTTCGCGTAGCATGTAGAAGCGGTAGAAAGGATGGTTCTTCCACCAAGTGCGTTTTACTTCACGAACGTAAGGTTTACGATTGCTCATCCTTATGCCTCCACTTTCTTTGGTGAACCATCAGGTTTCAACATAGCAATCACGAAGTCCATAGAAGACTCCACTTTGCCTTGGTTTACTGCCGCTGCTGGGTCAACGTTCTTCGGACAAACTTCAGAACAGTAACCAACAAACGTACAACCCCAAGCACCGTTTTCACCGTTGATAAGCTTCATGCGCTCATCTTTACCGTTGTCACGGCTGTCTAGGTTGTAGCGGTGGGCTAGCGTTAGTGCAGCAGGACCGATGAACTCTGGGTTAAGACCAAACTGAGGACATGCTGCATAGCACAGACCACAGTTGATACAGCCAGCGAATTGCTTGTATTTCGCCATCTGTTCTGGCGTTTGCAAGTTCGTACCGTCTTCTGGTTTACGATCGTTACCAATGATGTATGGTTTGATTGCTTCTAGGCGCTCGATGAATGGCGTCATATCAACAATCAAGTCTTTCTCGATTGGGAAGTTCGCTAGAGGCTCGATAGTCACGCCGTCTGGGTAGTCACGTAGGAAGCTCTTACAAGCAAGTTTCGGTACGTTGTTCACCATGATGCCGCAAGAACCACAGATCGCCATACGGCAAGACCAACGGTAAGACAGATCTTTGTCTAGGTGGTCTTTGATGTAGCCAAGTGCGTCAAGCACAGACATGGTTTCATCGAATGGTACTTCGAATGTTTGCTTGTATGGTTCTGCATCTTTTTCTGGGTCGTAACGCAGGATGTCTACTTTTTGAATGCGATTTGCTGACATTATGCTTGCTCCTCTGCGTTCTTCTCTTCAGCCGCGGCTTTTTCTGCTGCTTCACCGTATAGACGAGCTTTTGGTTGTGACTTAGTGATGGTCACATTGCTGTAATCGATACTTGGTGCTGACTCTGGCTTGTAGAAAGCAAGTGAGTGTTTTAGGAAGTTCACGTCATCACGCTCTGTACAACCATCGTCTAGACGTTGGTGCGCGCCGCGAGATTCTTTACGTAGAATCGCAGAGTGAACCATCGCTTCTGCGACTTCTAGGCCGTAACCCACTTCGATTGCATATAGAAGGTCTGTGTTGAACACTTTACCTTTGTCTTTGATGCTGATGCGTTTGTAGCGTTCTTTCAACTCAGTGATTTTGTCGATAGTCGCTTGCATCAAATCTTCTTGGCGGTAGATACCACAGCCCGCTTCCATGGTGTGACCCATTTCTGTGCGGATCTCTGCCCAGTTTTCGTCGCCTTCTTGGTTCATCAGTTTTGCGATGCGTTCTTCAACGGCTTTGACTTGCGCGTCAATTGCCGCGTCGTTCCAGCCTTTGAATTCTGCCGCACGTTTCACTGCGTTTTCACCAGCTACGCGGCCAAATACTACGAATTCAGCCAGTGAGTTAGAACCTAGACGGTTTGCACCGTGAAGACCAACAGACGCACATTCACCCACCGCGAATAGGCCTTTAATGCGAGTTTCACAACCGCCGTCCGTTTCAATACCACCCATCGTGTAGTGAACGGTTGGACGAATTGGAATTGGCTCTTTTGCAGGGTCCACGTTTACATAAGCTTTTGCTAGCTCACAGATGAACGGTAGACGTTCTTGTAGGTACTCTTCACCAAGGTGGCGAAGGTCTAGGTGCACCACGTCACCCAGTGGGTGTTTGATGGTGTTGCCTTTCTGTTGTTCGTGCCAGAAAGCTTGAGAAACTTTGTCACGAGGACCCAGTTCCATGTATTTGTTCTTCGGTTGGCCAACTGGAGTTTCAGGGCCCATGCCGTAATCTTGTAGGTAACGGTAGCCATTCTTGTTAACGATGATACCGCCTTCACCACGACAACCTTCCGTCATCAGGATACCTGTGCCTGGAAGACCGGTTGGGTGGTATTGAACGAATTCCATATCACGTAGAGGAACGCCGTGACGGTAAGCCATTGCCATACCATCGCCCGTTACGATACCGCCGTTGGTGTTACAGTGGTAAACACGGCCCGCGCCACCTGTTGCTAGAACAACCGATTTTGCTTTGATAGTAACAAGCTCGCCTTCAGACATGTGAATAGCAATCAGACCTTGAACTTCGCCTTCATCAACAAGCAGATCCACCACAAAGTACTCATCAAAACGTTTGATGTTGCTGTACTTCATTGATGTCTGGAATAGCGTATGAAGCATGTGGAAGCCAGTTTTGTCTGCAGCGAACCAAGTACGTTCAACCTTCATACCACCAAAGCGGCGTACGTTGACTTCACCGTTCTCTTTACGACTCCATGGGCAACCCCATTGCTCCATTTGGATCATTTCGCGAGTCGCGTTCTCTACAAAGTATTCAACAACATCCTGTTCACATAGCCAGTCACCACCGCCAACAGTGTCGTTGAAGTGGTTGTCTAAGCTATCTTCATCCTTGATAACTGCTGCTGAGCCACCCTCTGCAGCGACCGTGTGGGAGCGCATTGGATAAACTTTAGAAATCAGAGCGACTTCTAAGTCTGGGTTTGCTTCAGCCGCTGCAATAGCAGTACGAAGACCAGCGCCGCCTGCGCCGATGACTGCGATATCTGTGGTGATAATTTGCACAGTTATCCTCCAGTGTGTGATTGCGGAAATCCGCTTGTTATTGTCATTACGAGGCGCTCCTTAAAAAGAACTCCCCAAAAGTAGTAGGGTTAGTGTAGATGAGCCACATGGCAGAAAAATTGATGTAATTGGGTTTTTGCTTCGGTAATGCACTTAAGGGCATAGAATTTATAGGTTATGTGACTGCTATCACGGCATCGAGGTTTTGGCCCTCAAGCATTAACATTAGGGATGTTAAACCCGTGTTGCGTGACATTAACCGCATGGATAATAGGATTTTAACTGAGTGTTTTTTGTTCTGCGGCACGAGTAATGCTTGCCTCAAATTTGCGAGCACATTAGTAAAAAGAAGAAGGGATATTCCTCTCTTCTTGAAGAGTAAAAAGCATGTAGAATGAGACTTTCCTCGCTGAATTAAAGTTTGAGAGACTTGTTATGCAAACCAACTGGCAACCTACTGCTTCCATTGACCAACTTCGTCAACGTGCGACGTTAATCGCGTCGATTCGACAATTCTTCGCTGACCGACAGGTGATGGAAGTCGATACGCCAGCCATGAGTCACGCAACCGTGACTGACATCCATTTGCATACTTTCCAAACCGAGTTTGTTGGCCCAGGCTATGCCGATGGCAGTAAGCTGTTTTTTATGACCAGCCCAGAATTCCATATGAAGCGCCTTTTGGCTGCGGGCAGCGGTTGTATTTATCAAATCAACAAAGCATTTCGTAATGAAGAGAATGGTCGCTACCACAACCCTGAATTCACGATGTTGGAGTGGTATCGCGTTGGCTTTGACCATCATAAATTGATGGATGAAATGGATGACCTGTTGCAGCTGGTATTGAAGTGTGGCGCAGCGCAGCGCATGACGTATCAGCAAGCCTTCATTGATGTGTTGGGTGTGTGTCCACTGGAAGGCTCGATGACTGAGCTGAAAGCGGCGGCAAGCAAGCTGGGTTTGAGTGACATTGCTGAGCCAGAAGAAGATCGCGATACGCTGCTGCAACTACTATTTAACGTGGGAGTAGAAAACAAAATTGGTCAGGACGTGCCGGCTTTTGTGTACGACTTCCCTGCATCACAGGCGGCGCTTGCGAAAATCAATCCTCAAGATCATCGCGTCGCGGATCGTTTTGAAGTGTACTTTAAGGGGATAGAGCTGGCGAACGGATTTCATGAACTGGATAACCCGAAAGAGCAATTAGCGCGCTTTGAACAAGATAACGCAAAGCGTATCGAAATGGGTTTAAAACCACAGCCGATCGATTATCATCTGATCTCTGCACTGGAAGCAGGGTTGCCAGATTGTGCAGGGGTCGCGTTGGGTATCGATCGTTTGATCATGCTGGCGCTAGGCTGTGACCACATTGATCAAGTGACGGCCTTTCCATTTCCAATTGCATAAGGACGTCCAATGAACCTGACGGCTGCACGTTTCGTCATCTTTAGCTACGCCATATTGATCGCTTTTTTATCTCTGAGTTCAGGTGAACTGCAAGACTGGGGCAATATCGCGTATCTCGACAAAATGCAGCACGCTATGGCGTATAGCGGCTTTGCGTTTTTAGGTTGTTTTTGTGTGTGGCGTTGGCGTCAACGTTGGGCGGTGGCGATTAGTATTTTGCTATTCAGCGCCGTTATTGAGTGGTTGCAAGGGTATGTAGGGCGACAAACTTCTTGGTTAGACCTTGTCGCCAACTCAACTGGCATCTTAACTGGTCTGTTATGTTACCGTATTTGGAGCCTCTATCGACCTAGGTTGGTGAAGTCGCTATACTCGATTCGTTAATGAAGAGGGAACACGATAACAATGAAAACGCGCGACAAAATCGTCTACGCGGCACTGGAGTTGTTCAACCAACATGGTGAGCGCAACATCACCACCAATCACATTGCCGATCACATCGAAATTAGCCCTGGTAATCTGTATTACCACTTCCGCAATAAGCAAGAAATCGTTCGTGAGATCTTTGCGCTTTATTCAGCAGAACTTTTAGAAAGATTTACCCCTATTCAAGGTTCGCAAGAGAGCCTGACTATGCTGAAGAGCTACCTAGACTCTATTTTTACCTTGATGTGGAAATACCGCTTTTTCTACGCAAACTTACCAGAAATCTTGTCACGAGATGAACAGCTACACGAACAGTACATCGATGTGCAAGAGAAGCTGCAAGCGAACCTCATTGCTATTATGCAAGAGTTCGTAACGATGAAGCTGTTGAATGTCGATCAACAACAGTTGAAGTCATTGGTATGTACATTACACTTGATTGCGTGTAGTTGGTTGGCGTATCAATCCGCGATGGCTTCAAAAACCAACATTACCGAGCAAATGGTGAAGCAAGGGATGTTGCAGATGCTTAATGTCGTTAAGCCATTAGCAACTGAGCAGGGCTTAGAGCAGCTACTGTTATTAGAAGATGCGGTTAGCAATCTACACAGTTAAACGTCAAACTGCTTAATATTTCGAGAGTCACTCTCATTTTCGAGTCGTGGCTCGAGTTGACTTGTCAAATATGCCACGCACAATAGTCCCATACGCTAAAAACCCTTGCAGGGATAAGATTCTCGATAAAGGAACTATCGCCCCATGAATTACGACATTTTTAATGGTGATGCTGATGGCATCATTGCTCTTCTACAATTGCGTTTGGCTGATCCTGTCGATGCCCAGTTAATAACCGGTGTAAAGCGCGACATCAAGCTGGTGGAAAAAGTAGACGTGCAAGCGGGTGATGAGCTGACTGTGTTAGACATTTCGATGGAAAAGAACATGGCAGGTCTAGAGCAAGCTTTGGCTCAAGGCGCGCACGTCTTTTACGCCGATCATCACAAAGCGGGCGACATTCCTCAGCATGGTAATTTGGATGCGCACATCGATCTCGATGCCAACATGTGCACGGCGTTGATTGTCGATAAGTTGCTTGATGGGCGTTTTCATGACTGGGCGATTACGGCGGCTTATGGCGATAACATGATTGCTAAAGCCGATGAGTTAGCGAATAACGCGGGCTTGTTGCAGCAACAGAAAGAGCAGCTAAAAGAGCTGGGTACTTTAATTAACTACAACGGCTACGGATCGAAGGTCGAAGATTTACACTTTCACCCTGCGGAGCTGTACCGAGCTTTGCTGAAGTACACGTCACCATTTGAAGCTATTGAAGATACGGCCTCGCCATACTACCAATTGCAATCGGCTTACCAACAAGACATGGAGGCGGCTCTCGCAGTGCCTGCCATGCATGAGAGCGGTAAGCTGAAGTTGTTTGAGTTACCAAACACGGCGGCATCACGCCGAATCAGTGGTGTTTATGGCAACTGGCTAGCAAACCAAACCCCTGACTCTGCGCATGCGGTACTTACTGAAAATTCAGATGGGACTTATACGGTTTCACTCCGTGCCCCATTAAACAATAAACAAGGTGCCGTTGCCGTGTGTGGTCAGTTCCCGACAGGTGGGGGGCGAGAGGCGGCGGCAGGAATCAACGCGTTAAGCAAAGATGATGTGAATGCTTTTATTGATGCGGTAGAAACCTACTACGCATAGCGTTTTCCAAAACATGAATACAACAAAGGAGCCGAGTGGCTCCTTTTTTATGACAAGTCAATAAGTCAGATAATCAGCGCTTTAACCAAGATTTCGGATTCTGCGCTTCACTATTACGACGAATTTCGAAGTACAGCGATGGCCTGTCTTGACCGCCCGTATCACCCGCGAGAGCAATCACTTCGCCTGCGGTGACTCGGTCGCCTTCTTTTTTAGTTAAGGCTTGGTTGTAACCATAGAGGGTCATGTCACCTTTGCCGTGGTCGAGCAGTACCACTAAACCGTATCCGCGCAGATACTCCGCAAATACGACAGTTCCGGGATAAACGGCTTTCACTTGTTGACCATAGTTGGCAGACAGCACCATGCCCTTCCAGTTTACCTGCCCGGTTTGTCGCGTACCAAAGTTGTGTAACACACTGCCTTTGAGTGGCCAAGGCAACTTACCGCGCTGTTTGCCGAGTCCGTCCATTGGCACCGCATTACGCTTCGCTGCTTTGGCGATCTCTGCTTTTAAACGGGTTTCGTTGCGTTGCAGCTCGGCTAAGTAGCGTTTGTCATTCTTGATACTGCTCTGAATTTTATTCAGGGTTTGCTTACGCTTGGATTGTGTACTCGCTAGCGCTGTACGTTTTTCGGATTGCTGCTTGAGCAGAGTCTCGATTTGCTCTTTTTCTAGCTCGAGTTGGTTTTTGTTGTGCGCTAATTCTTGGGTTATTTTGGTGATCGCATCAATCACTTCAGCACGTGCTTTAGCTAAATGCTGGAAGTATTGGCTCATGCGGTCTTCTTCCACACCTTGATTTAACAAGTGACCATTGGCTTTCGCTCGCTCGGTTACGTAATACGTTTGCAGTAGCTGTTTGAGTTCTTCTTCTTGCTCTTGACGCTGTGCTTCTTGCAAGGCAATTTTCTCTTCCAGGTTTTCTATGTTTTTGTCTGCTTGCGCGAGATTAGACTTGGTTTGTCGTATTTCACGCTCAAGCTTAGAAATTCCAAGCTCTTGATCTTTTAGTGACTTCTGTAACTCATTGAGCTGCTTTTCTTGGGAAGAGAGCGATTTGCGCTGGCGGCTTATCTCACTGGATACGCCTTTGAGCTCTTGCTGACTCACAGCAGAGGAGGTAATGGGATAAGTGGCAGATAAAGCACAAGTTAATAAAATAGCCGAGCGTAGAACAGGGTGATTTTGTTTTCGCACTTGAGAGTTACCTACCACGTTGTTGTCAAAAAGGTTTGTTGACGATTAAATACCATCTCCATGGATAAAGCTTTGCGACTTGCCGTTAAAGCCTTGATCCATATCGAGAGAGGGTTTGTCCGTTTTTGGACGTCCGACGATTTTTGCAGGCACGCCAGCCACCGTTGTGTGAGGAGGCACGGCTTGCAATACCACAGAGCAAGATCCGATTTTCGCGCCTTCACCGACTTCGATATTGCCAAGAATCTTTGCACCAGCTCCGATCATCACACCCTCGCGAATTTTCGGGTGACGATCACCGCATTCTTTACCAGTACCACCAAGGGTGACATCTTGCAGTATAGACACGTCGTTTTCGACCACGGCAGTTTCACCAATCACGATGCCTGTTGCATGGTCGAGCATGATACCACTACCAATGCGCGCTGCAGGGTGAATATCGACCTGACATGCTACCGAAATCTGATTTTGTAGGTAAGTCGCAAGAGCGTGACGACCTTGCTTCCACAGCCAGTTTGCTACTCGGTAGCCTTGCAGTGCGTGATAGCCTTTTAGGTACAGCAATGGCATTGAGTACATTGAAACAGCAGGGTCGCGATTGACCGTGGCACAAATATCACAAGCCGCGCCGTCAGTGATGGTTGGATCAGCTGCAAAGGCTTCTTCAACCACTTCACGCACAGCCATCGCTGGCATGGAAGCGGTGTTCAATTTGTTAGCCAGAATATAACTCAGAGCGGCACACAAACTTTCATGCTTGATAATGGTGGCATGATAGAAGCTCGCCAGCATAGGCTCTTGTTCTGACATTTCACGGGCTTCTGAGACAATTTTGTTCCAGACTTTTTGTTTTTCGCAGTGTTTCATTCTCAATATCCAGAGTGGTTCTTCCGTGACCCGACAACTTCAATTTTTCTCAGATGAGCTGCAAAGGGCGGTAGATTGCTACTTTCCTTCGGCTTTTTTGTCACGAGCAAGTAAATCTTGCGCTGCTAAGCGCGCATCTTTTCCTTGATACAATACTTGATAAATTTGATCAACTATCGGCATCTCAACACCCATACGTTGAGAGAGTAGCCATACTTCTTTTGTATTGCGGTAACCCTCAACCACTTGGCCAATTTCTTCTTGAGCCGTATCAACGTCTTTACCTTGGCCTAATGCCAAGCCAAAGCGTCGGTTACGTGATTGGTTATCGGTACATGTCAGGACAAGATCGCCTAAACCTGCCATGCCCATAAAGGTTTCTGGCTGTGCACCCAGCGCAGCACCAAGGCGACTCATTTCAGCCAAGCCACGAGTAATTAATGCAGTACGGGCGTTGGCGCCAAAACCAATACCATCAGACATACCCGCACCAATCGCAATAACGTTTTTCACAGCGCCGCCCAATTGCATACCAATAAAGTCACTATTGGCATATACGCGGAAGGTTTTGCTACAGTGGATTTTTTCTTGTAGATCCGCAACAAATTCAGAATCTGGAGACGCAACTGAAATTGCAGTCGGCATACCCATTGCGAGCTCTTTCGCAAACGTTGGGCCAGACAATACTGCTAGTGAGTAGTTTTCACCGATAATGTCATAAGCAACGTCTTTCAGTAGGCGCCCCGTTTCAGGTTCAAGCCCTTTGGTTGCCCAACAGATGCGAGAGTCTTCGCGCAAGAATGGTTTACAGCTGTTTAGCACGATGCCAAAGACATGGCTTGGAACCACAACCAACAAATCTCGGCTTGCTTGAACGGCTTTTTCTAAATCCGATTCAATGATCAAGCTTTCAGGGAAATCAACACCTGGTAAGAAGGCATGGTTAGCTCGGTCTGCTTCTAGGCGAGCCATGTGCTCTGGCTCGTGTCCCCAAAGGACAACGTTCGCGCCGTTACGAGCGAGTGAGATTGCCAAAGAGGTGCCGTATGAGCCTGCGCCAATCACAGTCATTGCGATGTCTTTACCGTAAGCATTGTTTGTATTTGCTTGTGTCATGCTACCGCCTAATTGTCTTGCTACTAGTAGAATCTAGTTCCTAATCGTCAAATTTTACGCCTTCTGACGATTAGGAACTAGGAACTTTTGTCAGAAATAAAAAATGCACATTGCATCGAATGGTAGACGCTCTGTGCATTTTATTTGAGTCGGTGACGTCAGCACTGTGGCTATTCGTCACTTATAAAACGTGAATTACGCTTCAGCTTCGCCTTGTTGAGCTTGCTGTTGTAGGTAGTTCATGAATAGCGCGTCAAAGTTTACTGGCGCTAGGTTCAGTTGAGGGAACGTACCTTTAACGACTAGGCTTGAGATAGTTTCACGAGCGTATGGGAATAGGATGTTCGGGCAGAATGCGCCTAGGCAATGTGCAAGTTGACCAGCTTCCATTTGTTCAGCAGTGAAGATACCACCTTGTTGAACTTCACATAGGAACGCAGTCTCTTCTTCGTTCTTCACAGTAACGGTTAGGCGTAGAACAACTTCGTAAACGCCTTCACCAAGCTCACGGCTTTGAGTGTCTAGGTCTAGTTTAACGTCTGGGTTCCACTCTTTCTGGAAAATTACTGGAGAGTTCGGCGCTTCAAAAGAAACGTCTTTTAGGAAGATGCGTTGAATTGCGAAGTTTTGTTGTGCGTCTTGAGGTGCTGCTTCAGCCATTTTTTAATCCTTAAATCAATATTTGTTGAGCCTAGAAACGTCTAAGCTCAGAAAACTGGTATGTCCTGAGACTAACTGAGCCAATCTACCTTGACTAGATGAAGCGTGTATTACGTGCAAAGCGTCACAACTTAGTGCTCCAACTGCTTTCAATTTGCTCAGTTTTTTGTCCGCGAGGCTTGGTAAAAGCGCGTTTAAACGCGAACTTTCGTTCTTGCCACGTTCCTACTTTTTACCGCGAACTAACGGCAGGTTCGCTTCGTTCCACGCAATCAAACCATTTTTTAGTAGGCTCACTTTTTCGAAGCCAGCTTTTACTAATAGGTTTGCGCTTTCTTGAGCGGTCTGTCCTGTCTTGCATACCACAATGATTGGGTCTGATTTGTGGTTTTCAAGGCTACCCAAGTTACCCGCTTTGATGTCTGACGGTAAAATGTGAAGTGAGTCGGTGATATGACCTTTTTTGAACTCGTCCTTGGTACGGATATCCACTACAACGCCGTTTTCACGGTTCATAAGATGAGTCAGTTGGTTTACGTTGATTTCTTTGTATGCGGCTGTCGCTGACTTCACGATGTTCATGATAAAGGCGACAAGAAGACCTACCCAAACCAAAGATAGAATCATGTTCTGTTGGAAAAATTCAATGTACTCTTGCATGTCTTGAGCTCTTACGCTGTTGGCGGAAAAATAAAGCAGGAGTATAGCGAGGTTACGGCTCTTAGGCGAGAGGGTTAAAATTTTCTAACGAATAATTGAGATCTCTATAAACCCTTTATGCCCTTACTATCCGTACATTTTGCTCTGGTAGCTTGATTGCTTTTGCCTATTGGACTTATCGGTTTAAGTGACTTCTGTTTTACTGAGAAAAGAGAACAATAGGTATTAACCCATCTTGTTTGATGTTGCTTTAAATGAGCGCTGTTTCAAGTGCAAAAATAAGAATGAGAAGCGTAAGAAAACCGAACTTAGACTGGGGTGTACAAAGCGTATTAGAAATGACTATGCTTGTGGAACACGATTGTCGGCACTGACTCGTTGTTCGCTTAACTTGTAAGATAGCAACAATAAATCGCAAACATTATTTGATCTTAACCTACAGTTTTGGTTAAAAAGTGTAGTAAAATTACGCTAGTTTTGTTTCAAGGTTAGATAGGGCAGCGAGGCCCTACGCCAAAAGTTACTTAAATTTGATGAGGTCATCACTATGTCAGCTAAGAAGCCACTGGCTCTAGTTATCCTTGACGGTTACGGTTACCGTGAAGACACAGCAAGTAACGCAATTGCGAATGCGAAAACACCAGTAATGGATGCTCTGATTGCGAATAACCCACACACATTAATCTCTGCTTCAGGCATGGATGTTGGCCTTCCTGATGGTCAAATGGGTAACTCTGAAGTTGGTCACACTAACATTGGTGCAGGCCGCGTTGTATACCAAGACCTGACTCGTATCACTAAATCAATTGCTGATGGTGAGTTCGAACAAACGCCTGCGCTAGTTGAAGCAATCGACTCTGCTGTGAAAGCTGAAAAAGCAGTACACATCATGGGCCTGATGTCTCCAGGCGGTGTTCACTCTCACGAAGACCACATTTACGCTGCAGTTGAAATGGCAGCGGCGCGTGGCGCAGAGAAAATCTACCTACACTGCTTCCTAGACGGCCGTGACACACCACCACGTAGTGCTGAAAACTCACTACAACGTTTCCAAGACCTATTTGCGAAACTAGGTAAAGGCCGCGTTGCTTCTCTAGTAGGTCGTTACTACGCAATGGACCGTGACAACAACTGGGATCGCGTCCAAGTTGCTTACGATCTTCTAACTCAAGCTAAAGCTGAGTTCACAGCAGAAACGGCAGTTGCAGGTCTAGAAGCGGCTTACGCTCGTGAAGAAAACGACGAATTCGTTAAAGCAACAGCTATCAAAGCGGAAGGTCAAGAAGACGCAATCATGCAAGATGGTGATGCGGTTATCTTCATGAACTACCGTGCTGACCGTGCACGTCAAATCACTCGTGCATTCGTTCCTGCGTTTGACGGCTTTGAGCGTGCAGTATTCCCAGCAATCAACTTTGTGATGCTGACTCAATACGCGGCTGATATCCCTCTAGCTATCGCATTCCCACCTGCGTCTCTAGAAAACACTTACGGTGAGTGGCTATCTAAACAAGGTCAAACTCAGCTACGTATCTCTGAAACAGAGAAATACGCACACGTGACTTTCTTCTTCAACGGTGGTGTTGAGAACGAATTTGAAGGCGAAGAGCGTCAATTGGTTGCTTCACCAAAAGTTGCAACGTACGACATGCAGCCTGAAATGAGCTCTCCAGAACTAACAGATAAGATGGTTGCGGCTATCAAGTCTGGTAAGTTCGATACCATCATCTGTAACTACCCGAACGCAGATATGGTTGGTCACACTGGCGTTTATGAAGCGGCTGAGAAAGCAATCGAAGCTCTAGATGAAAGTGTGGGTAAAGTGGTTGAAGCAATCAAAGAAGTTGGCGGTCAACTATTGATCACTGCGGACCACGGTAACGCAGAAATGATGATCGACCCTGAAACTGGCGGCATCCACACTGCTCATACTAACCTACCAGTACCTCTAATCTATGTAGGTGACAAAGCGGTTGAATTCAAAGAAGGCGGTAAACTGTCTGACCTTGCACCAACCATGCTTTCTCTAGCTGGTCTAGAAATCCCAGCAGAAATGACGGGTGAAGTACTAGTTAAATAATTAACTAACGGCTCCGAATGACAAAAGCCCGAGTTTAAACTCGGGCTTTTTTGTATCTGGCAGTAAGGGCTGGTCTGTAAGGTTACTGAACCAAAATGCCAGCACCAATCACAGCTAGGGCTGCGCCCAACCATGCAAATCGGTTTGGTCGGCGTTTAGTGTAAATCCAGAGCAGTGGTAGCAACATAATTGGCGTGGTTGAAGATAGAAGTGCAACCATACCTACATTTCCTTCTTGCAGTGCGTATAAGATTAGCGTCATGCCGACGGCCATCGCCAAGAAACCATTAAGGGCAGTAATACCAAATACGCGCCAAGTAATGTGTTGCGTCGAGCGAGCGACTTTGACCCCTAGAACTAACAACATGCTGTGGGCGAAAAAGGCACTGATCATTCGAATAGCAGAAGCCGCAACTGGGTCAATACTGGTTTGCATTACTGGCTTGGCGATAATGCCTCCCAATGCTTGGCACATTGCTGCGGTTAAGCCAAGTCCAATACCTACCCAGATGTTACCTTTAATGTCTTCCAAGACGTTATTCACTTGACCTCTTCGGCCAAAGAATATCGCCATCACCACGCCGCTAAATACCAATGATGCGCCCAGTAGTTCTATTGTGGTCATGACTTCGCTAAATAAGAAGTAGCCCAAGATGGCAGAGAACACGGCGTGGCAAGAGAAGAGTAACCCGGCTTGTCTTGGCCCCATACGATTCAAACACGCGAATAGAGCGGTATCGCCAATAAAAATACCAATCAGTCCTGAGGCCATCATTGGCGTTACATGTTCCCAAGAAACCGTTAACCAGCCGCCAGTTATCCAGGCCATTGTTGATAAGATCACGGCTGTGCAGCCCATACGCCAGCGGCTGTAAGAAAATGCGCCTAGGTGTTGTGCAGGAATGACCGAAATTAGGCTAGAAACTGCCCACAGAAAAGCGGCGCATAAAGCAAGCCATTCGTAACCCATGATGTGTCGACGTCCTTGTAGAGTAGAGGAGTCTTAATATGCACGAAATTTATGGGATGTAAAAGCCGCTCTGTAAGGGCAGTAGCTGGAGAGCAGCTCCATGATAACACGCTTTTTCATGGAGCTCTTCGATTAAAACAGTACCAAAACTGCGCCATACACGATAAGTAGACCAATCAAACCGAGAATCAGGCCTACTTTCGCCATGTCTTTGCTCTCGATGAGGCCTGTTGAATAAGCCAAAGAGTTTGGTGGTGTGGAAACCGGTAAGATCATGCCAAGTGATGCGGAGAAGGCGACGACAACCAGTAAACCTTGTAGGCCACCAACCGCAATAAGGCTTGGCATGGATGTACCAATAGCGGCAGCAATAGGCATCAATAAGTTTGCCGTTGCGGTATTAGACATAAAGTTCGCCATTAACCAGCACACTACCGATAGGGCTAAAACAACGGCAAATGGTGATAGCAGGCTGTAATCAATGGCGTGCGCTAATGCTTCGGCTAAGCCCGTTTTGTCTAAGGCAATGCCAATTGCTATACCACCGGCAACTAGCCATAAAACATCCCAGTTAATCAGCTTGAGCTCTTCTTTTCCCATAATGCCCGTTAACGTGAACACTGCTAGTGGGATAATCGCGACAACATATGTATTCATGCCATGCACTTTCGTTGTCATCCAAAGCAAAATGGTTAGTGCAAAAGTGATGTAGACGACGATCGCACGCCAGCTCCTTTTGAATGTACCATCTAGCTTTAGTTTCATTTCTGGTTCGCTAGACGGAAACAGCTTTTGCAACAAGAACCAAGCTACAGTGAGTTGTACCAACACAAATGGTAGACCCATTGTCATCCACGATAGGAAGTCTATCGCGTTTTCTCCAGTGAGATATTGAAGCGCTATCGCATTAGGTGGCGTGCCTATCGGAGTCGCAATGCCGCCTGTATTCGCGGCAATTGGAATACACAACACCAGTGCTTTAATGCCTAAATCCCCTTTAGGTGCTGAAGCGACGATGGGGCCAAGCAGGGCTAGCATCATCACGGTCGTGGCAGTATTGGACATAAACATTGAAAAAACGGCGGTAATTAACATCAAGCCCAGCATGATGAACTTAGGTTGGGTGCCGAATGGTTTTAATAGTACTCGGGCGAGGTTGTTGTCGAGCTCGTATTTGGAAGCCGCAATCGCAAGAGCAAAACCACCCATAAAAAGAATAATGATCGGTGAAGAGAAGGCCGAGAAAATATCGGTGTAAGCAATTAACTCTCCTAAATCATGCCCCGCTGGTGGATTGCGAAATAGATGCAAACCTTTATCCGATATCATGATCAGTTCAAGAGCGATAATAAGAATGGACGTAGCAAAAACGGGAACCGGCTCGAGAACCCAAAGTAGGGCAGCAAGAAGAAAAATAGCCAACAGGCGATGCTGAATTAAAGTGAGATCGTTAATAGGAATAGCATCGATCGGCATCATCAAAACACCGAGCGGAATTAAAAAGCACACCAGCAATTTCGCCAACGTGTTTACACTCATCTTTGGCATTGGCTGCCCCTCTAAATATTCATTCTAAGCGCAGGATAATTGATTGTGGAATGAGGGTCTTAGAGGCAGGTATGAGTTTGAGAAATAGAGGCTAAATTTCGAACGGAGTTTTGCTTTTTATCAATAAAAAGAGCCCTTAATAAAGGGCTCTTTAACGGTGTTTTACTTATTTTTTCAAGGCGTAAGGTGTGCCCATAACGGTTGGCTTACCGTTTTCCATGCTTGCGTCAAACTCAATCGCGTCTTTGGCAAACAGGTTAATAACAGTAGAACCCAGTTTGAAGCGGCCCATCTCTTCACCTTTTTTCAAGATCACGGCCTTGTCACCCTCTGCTGGGTAATCCCATTTGTAGACAGTGTTTCCACGAGGCGGAGTGATCGTGCCAGCCCATACTTGCTCAATGCTACCAACAATTGTCGCACCAACAAGCACCTGTGCCATTGGACCAAACTCAGTATCGAAGATACACACCACACGCTCGTTACGTGCAAATAGGTTCGGTACGTTTTCTGCTGTCAGAGGGTTTACTGAGAACAGGTCACCTGGTACGTAAATCATTTGGCGCAGAGTGCCGTCACATGGCATGTGTACACGGTGGTAATCGCGCGGAGATAGATACAATGTGGCAAAAGAACCATCTTTAAATTCGTCCGCTAAATTCGCGTCACCGCCCAGCAATTCTTGTGCTGAGAAGTGATGACCTTTTGCTTGGATAAGTTGACCATCTTCAATAGGGCCAAACTGGCTAACACAAGCGTCGGCTGGATGAGTGATGACGTTTTCGCCTTCAGAAATTGGGCGTGCGCCTTCTTTTAGCTCACGAACGAAAAACTCGTTGAACGTTTTAAAATGCTTAGGATCTGAGTGCTTTGCCTCATCCATATTCACATTGTATTGTTTGATAAACCAACGAATAACTGCTGTTGTTAGACCGCCAGCTTTTGCTGAAGCCAGTTTACCCATTAGGCGAGTGAGGCCGTGTTGTGGGATCCAGTACTGCAGTCCAACTTTAAACTTGTCCATCTTTAATTCCGATACTTCTGTTAGATTCGCGCTTTAGGGCGCGTGATGTTACTGAAATTTAATTTGCTTGTCAGTATTAGGTGAAGACTTTTTACACAGTTACAGCCTTAACTCAATTACAGATCGGCTTTTTTATTACGTGAATACTGACGATTTGCTTTATTTTCAACCATGCTTTCCAAAATGCGATGATAGTTTTCAAAGCGAGTTTCGTTAATTTCCCCGTTCTCGACAGCTTCACGTAGAAGGCAGCCTGGGTCATCATTGTGTTTACAATCTCGGAACTTGCAACCACCTAAATATGGTCGAAATTCAATGAATGCTTTTGTTACTTCTTCTGCTTCCAAATGCCAAAGACCAAATTCACGTACTCCAGGTGAGTCGATCAAATCGCCACCCGTTGGAATGTGGTATAAACGTGCAGCCGTCGTGGTGTGTTGGCCCAAGCCAGAGTTCTCAGAGACTTCGCCTTCTTCCACTTCGCTCTCTAGTTCCGGCATTAACGCGTTGACTAAGCTGGATTTCCCTACGCCTGATTGACCAACAAAGATATTAATTCGGTCACGCAGCAGGGTTTCTAGTTCAGCAATGCCTTCTCCAGACTTCTTGCTGACCAGAAGCACTTTATAGCCAATACGTTCATATTCTTTGAGCCATTCTTCATACATTGCACGATCATCGGCTTCTAGAAGGTCGACCTTATTTAAGACCAACAATGGCGCAATATTCAGTGTTTCTGATGCAACGAGATAGCGGTCAATAATATTTAGCGATAGCTCTGGTAATACCGAAGAGACAATGACCATTTGATCAATATTGGCTGCAACGGGTTTTAGGCCATCGTAATAATCTGGACGAGTGAGCACTGAAGAGCGAGGTTCTACCGCTTCAACAACACCAGAGATGCCCGCCATAGACTCCAATCCTTCGCGCCATAAAACACGATCGCCAGATACTAGAGACTCAATACCACGGCGGAGGTTACAGCGTTGAATTTCGCCTGTTTCAAGGTCTTCAATGTCCGCGTGCTGACCAAAACGAGTGATCACGAGACCTTGCTTGCTGGCGCCTAGCATGTTTTCATCCCACTGGATGGACTCTTCTTGCTTCTTCAAACGCTTTTGTTGGTTGCTACGTACGCGTCGCACCTGACCTTTGGTTAACTTTTTCTTCTTTGCCACAATTCTGTACTTTATGTGAATTTACTCAAATGGTTGAGCCGTACTCTTGGCTCCGTGTATGAGTATCGTGTTTCTCGTATTTTGAGGTATAGTACCTCTTTTATCGATAAACAAATAGGCGGCGTAACCATGTCCTTTAGCGATCAAAACCTAATTTGGGTTGATTTAGAGATGACAGGGCTTGATCCTGAAACGCACAAAATCATCGAAATTGCTTCTATTGTCACAGATAGCGAACTAAATATTTTGGCTGAAGGTCCAGTGTTAGCGATTCATCAGCCGGAAGAAGAACTGGTGAAAATGGACGACTGGTGCACTAATACGCATACGGCAAGCGGTTTGGTGGAGCGCGTTCGAAACAGTCAAATCTCAGAACAAGACGCAGTCGCACAAACCATTGAATTTTTAGAAAAATGGGTGCCGAAAGGAGCTTCGCCAATATGTGGTAACAGCATTGGGCAGGATCGCCGCTTTTTATACAAGCATATGCCTGAGTTGGAAGAGTTCTTCCATTACCGATATGTTGACGTTAGTACTCTTAAAGAACTAGCACGTCGCTGGCAACCTGAGGTGCTAAATGGGTTCACAAAACAGGGAACACATTTGGCCTTGGACGACATTCGTGAGTCCATCGCAGAACTTAAGTACTATCGAGGTACTATTTTCAAGATTTAACTGTTAAGGTTGCGATCCAAATTGTTGTAATTTATATCGCTTTTGATTGCTTTTTCGTCGTTCAGTAAAAAAATAAAGTTTTTTTGAAGGAAGGACTTGCATCACAAAAAAATGCTCTTATAATTCGCAGCCCTAAACAGCGGAAACGTTGTTGATGCGACACTAGCTCAGTTGGTAGAGCGCAACCTTGCCAAGGTTGAGGTCACGAGTTCGAACCTCGTGTGTCGCTCC